>JBCDBQ010000231.1:0-10226 GCA_039183375.1 Pseudomonadota bacterium | reverse complement strand
TCAGTGACTTGTTTGTCAGTGATTTCCGGGATTGACCGGTCACCCCGACGCCGATCGGCAAGCAAGCGATGTGCGTTATCAATCGCCTTTTCACCGCCTTTGACAGAAACATACATTTGCTCAGCCCTCCAAGACCCGCACTGATCGCGGTAGCCCCACGATTGTTTCACCTGCGCTGAGGATGATATCGACACCGCAAGGAAACAGCTCGCGATTGTGGGTTAATCTCTCCGCGAAGTCGGCTGGCAAAGATGTTGGCTCAATTGATTGAATGCTCTCGATCCCAGGACCCTGAAGCTTGATGGGCAAGCCGCCTGTCAGGCTGGCCACTTCGACAACAAGTGTGGTTGACCGATCCGGAAACTCCAAAGATCCCTGTGCGAACAGGCCCAGGTCTGGCAACGATTTTGCCTCCAGCGAGAAGGCGAAGGATGCTTCAGACGGCTCACTGATCACCGGTGCATTGGTGTGGAAGGCAATGAAACGGCGAACCTCATCAATTGCCCTGAGTTTCTCGTCGAACCAAACCGGTGTTTCGTAGTCAGTCAATGTCAATGCGATAGCAGCCATGCCTGCCGGAAAGCCCGTTGGAGAAGCCGGGAGGACCGGCAACGTGACTGCCCGCCCGGGACGCGACAGAGCTTCCATTACCGATCGGAACGATGCTTGTGACTCGCTGATCGCGTTAGCAAATCCAACATAGTCAATTGAAGCCTGCATCTCAGTCGTCCCCCCGCACCATGGTGAAGAAGTCAACCTGGGTCGCCGCGACCTCAGCCTTGCCCTTCTGTCGTTCGTTATCGAGGCGTTGCTTCACAGGTTGGACGATATGAAACTCTATGGCGCGACGAATCTCAGGGTTCTGCCAATGAGCATCAGCTATTGCCGCCAGCCGTGCCCGTTCCTGCGATCGACCACGCAGATAGGAGAAGCCGCTGCTCCCATCAGCAAGCTGGATGGCCGCACGAGTTACCGTGACCTCGCCGAGATTGAATGGTTGTCCGGTCCCGCTGATACGCCCTCTGGCCATGACCAAGCCAGTTTCCACTGGTCGTAGATCTCTGCAATCCGTCGTGCAATCTGCCGCCTTCAAGCCGCTTACCAACTCCGCACCCGTTGCCCGGGAAAAGATCGCCATTGCGGCTTGGCGGTCCGCGTGATCTGGCGGGTTTCTAGTGACAGTTTTGCGGTCGCCAGGCTCGATCAAGGTCATCGCACTGCTTTCCAATGGGCTTGCCCTAGAGAATGATCGGTTCTATAGTCCGCAACAAATGTCTAGTCAATTAGACAATTGTGATTTTGATACATGAAAACATGCTCACATGACAAAACGGCAAACGCTCAGGGGTTCATCCACAACCGCCAGCCATAGTGCGACCGCAACCGTGGCAGAGACAACGGCATGGCGCCCCATTGCTGGTAGCGCCGGCTCTGTCGGCAATTCCGGTGTCGCGGTATGGCGCCAGATTGCTGAAGATATTGAGATGGATATCGAGACAGGGCGCCTCGCCAAAGGTGATCGACTTCCAAGTGAAATGGTTCTGGCAGGACAATTCGGGGTCAACCGCCACACATTGCGCCGCGCTATCAACGAATTGGCTCAAAAGGGTCTTGTCGAAGCGACACCGGGCCGCGGAACTTTTGTGAGTGGAGACCGCATCGCATACCCGATTGGTCGATCAACGCAGTTTTCGCAGGCGATTGCCGAGATTGGACGAGAGCCACGTGGCCAGCTGCTCGGTTATGCCACTGTGAGAGCGACACCCGTTGTCGCCGAATTGCTCGAAATCAGAACGGACAGTGAAGTGGTGCAGCTTGAGTATCTTCGTTCCGCCAATGAACTCCCGATTTGTTTATCAACAGCCTGGTTTCCTGCGGACCGATTTGCGGACATCGGAGAGGCCTACGCAAAATTCGGGACGATTACAAAATCCCTTGCGAAATTCGGCGTCCGAGAATACCGGCGCACACGGACGCTCATCACCAGTCGGGCAGCCAATGGTAATGAGCGAGAGCATCTTGGACTTGAACGAGGGGCCAGCGTGCTGGTTGTCGACTCGGCGAACTCCGACAGCGACGGCCGACCGATCCAAGCCGGTCACTCGCGTTTCGCGGCAGAACGTGTGCAGCTTGTCGTCGAAAATGACGACCTACAGAACTGACAGGCGATCATCACAACGACATTGTAAAACACTAGCAGTTGCTTGTTCAAAAGTCGGATTTTTCAATAGTCGGGGAGGAAAGAGGTTGTCGAGAAAACTTGCCATCGAGCCTACGATTCATCCGGAGGCGCAAGTGTCCGAGTCGAAACTTGGCCGTTTTACAGAAGTTGGTGCACGCACGCGCATGACTGAGACGGTCATGGGCGACTACTCGTATGTTGTGAATGATAGCAACATTATCTACTCCGAGATCGGCAAGCACTGCTCAATTGCTGCCATGACCCGTATCAATCCGGGCAACCATCCGATTTGGCGAGCCACTCAGTGCCACTTCACGTATCGCTCATCGTGGTACTTTGATGACGCCGAGGATGAGGAGGAGTTCTTCAATTGGAGACGCGCGCATAAGGTCACGATTGGACACGATGTCTGGATCGGGCACGGTGCCGTAATCCTCGCTGGCAGATCAGTAGGGACCGGAGCAGTGGTCGCGGCAGGTGCCATCGTCACCAAAGATGTTGCGCCCTATTCAATTGTCGGCGGTAACCCTGCCCGTGAGATTAGACGTCGCTATGCTCAAAACGTCGCTGACCGAATGCAGCAACTTGCCTGGTGGGACTGGGACCATTGTCAGTTGCGCGCCGCGTTAGACGATTTCCGGTCATTGGAAGCCGAAGGCTTTCTGGAGAAGTACGAGGCCTGAACGGAACAGGTCCTTGGCGGCGGCTCCACTCAGTGCCTTGTCACGAGATCGCGCAAGATTCGGACTGTGTTGCTGGCGCCATTTAAATCAACTTTGACATTCGACTTCGGCATGGCAAGAGCCGCATGAATGGCAGCAATCAGCGTCTCGCTACTGAGGTCCTGCTCACTGACGACTTTTGCAAGCCCCAGCTTCTCGAATTTCTCGGCACGTTGTGGCTGCTCATTCTGGCGGATACCGGAGTAAGGGCACATAACGGATGTGCAGCCCGATAGCAGAATGTCAGCTGCCGTGTTGTATCCGGCTTGTGAGATTGAGAAATCTGCCGTTGACAAATGCGCAGCAAGTTCATTGAGAAAAGGCACGACCTCAACGTTCTGAGCCGCGGCCATTGAGCGAATTTCATTTGCCGCTGCGTCCTCGCTGTGAGGCCCGAGTGTCGCAACCCAGCGCTTGTCCTTGAGTGGCGTATGAGGCTTTGCTGAGATCGCCGCCTTTAGGATGGCCTCGCCAGTTGCACCGCCACCGGCAGAGACAACAACATCATAAACCTTCTCCGCTGGCTCTGAAGGCAGGACAGGAGAAACGATACCGGTGTAATGAACCTTGCCTTTGATCTCGTCCGTATGCCGGAATGTTTCATCGAGCGTCGCGACCTGCGGATCGCCATGGATCATCACGAAATCGAAGAGCTTGTTTAGATTATCCAAGGCATTTGCATCACGTTCGGGCTTTGCCTTCGTCTGCAAGATGTCTCTAATCGACGAGACGATGATTGGTCGAGGACAGCGCTGACGGGCTGCCTCAAGAAACGGTATGATCTCAAAATGCATCTGCGGCCGGTCGAATGGGAATGCCTCAACCAGGACTGCTTGGGGATTTGATTGATGGAGAGTTTGCGACAGCTGCGCCATCCTCGCTGCCTTATAGGCATCGTCGACGGGCTCACCATTTTCCTTTCTCAGGACACGATAACTATCTGGTGCCATCCGCAACGGCGGCAACTGTACGACCTTGGCTTTGCCGGCCTCGAAACCGTCGATCGGCATTCCGCCAAGCACCAGAGTCACATCGCACCCCTCCTCAGCGAGTTGTGCGCAAATCCGCGTCGAACGGACGACGTGACCGATCCCCTGAAGATGGAGAACGTAGAAGAGAACGCGCATCTCTATGGCTTTGCCTGAAGAGGATCGGCAACAGTGCCAGCAGCACTCGCCTTAGCTATGGACTGTTTCTGGCTGTAGAAGAGGGCGTTGAGCTGATTGAGGCCAGCATTGTAGTCAAATGCTGCACGAACGCGTTCTTCGCCTGCCTTACCCAGCTGGTCACGTAGCGCGGGACTTCGACAAAGTCGCTCGATTGCGTTTGCAAGCGCGCCTGCATCATCTGGTGGAACCAGGACGCCACGTTGATCGCTATTGATGAGTTCGGGCACACCTGAGATCGGCGTCGAGATGCAGGCAAGTGCTTGGCTTTGTGCCTCAACCAATACATTCGGCAATCCGTCACGATCGCCATCTTTCGCTATGCGGCACGGCAGAACAAACATGTCCGAGTTGCGATAATGTTCAAGAACCGTCGCTTGCGACTGGGAGCCCAACCAGTTGATGCGATCGTCCAATCCTAATGCAACTGCTTGCTCCTTGAGGCTTTCAGCCAAGTCGCCGCCGCCGATGTGCGTCCAGGTCCAATGGACATCAGCCGGCATTCTCGCGAGGGCCTCGAGAAGTGTATCAAAACCCTTTTTTTCGACGGCGCGTCCAACACTGAATAGTCGAACAGGATCATCACCATTGCTGCCATCGCGATTGGCTGGCTCGCGGTTGAAATGCGGAAAACGTTTCAGGTCGAGACCATGGTAGATCAAATGCACCCGCGATGGTGTCTGCGATAGTTTCTGCAAATGTGCATGACCAACTGCCGTACAGGTTGCCACCCAGTCACAGGAGTTGAGCTTGGATGATAAGTCCCAGTCGGGCGATGTCCAAATGTCCTTGGCATGCGCGGAGCAGCTCCACGGGAGCCCGGTCATGATGCTGGCGTAGTGCGTGACGGCAGCAGGCGTATGAATAAAGTGTGCGTAGAGCCGGTCCACCTCAGGCGGTAGCTCGCAGGCGAGAACACAGGCCTGACCAAAACGTCGGATGCGATTGCGTGTAGGCTCTTTGATGAGATCTCCGATCCACTTGCCAGCCGCGAGCCAAAACCTCGGTTTGACTATGAGCTTCAGGCAACACCTCAGTGTCCGTGCCGGCTCACCACGGAGATACTCGGGCAGGTAGATGACCGGAGCTTCAATCTCATCGTGAATAGGATGACGCTTCTTATCGCGCGGCTGACGCATCGAATAGAACACTAGCTTGTGCCCACTCAGCTCCAGCCCACGCAGTTCCTGCGCAATAAACGTTTCTGACAATCGCGGATATCCCTTAAGGATGACCGCTGTGGTGCCACCCATTTGCTCACGCCACTTCGACAGTTAGCTTGCCCGTCCCATTGCGCCTGACCTCGCGATCACGTTGGCGAATAACGCGCCCCACAACCTTACCAATGCGCGATAGTCCATCGAGGTCGATCTTGTAGCGACATTCGGATGGGCGTTTGCGGTTGGGCAGGTCCTGGAGCGCCTTGGCCATCTTCCAAGGATCACTGGCATCATCGGGATCCAACATGCTGACCAGACCAAAGTGCTCGGCGCGCTGCGCTCTGATCAACTGCTCGCGACGCGGCACCTTGCGCGGGATCAACAGCGTGCGCTTGTCAAACGACATAATCTCGCAAAAGGTGTTGTAGCCACCCATGCCGACGATCGCAGTTGCCTGACTCATGACGCTCTCAATCTGGTTGTCAAAGTCGAAGACAGAAACATCGTTGAGGCGGCGCGCACGATGCGAGATTTCTGACCGATCACGAGATGACATGAACGGACCGAGCAGCATGACGAGTGGAAACTTAGCGCTGCGATCAACTTCACGGGCCGCGAGGATCTGGCGCATAAGTTGGCTGCCATCACCACCGCCACCTGCAGTGACAAGGATGAACTTGGCGGGAAGGTTGCGCATTGTTGTCTTCTTCAGTCGCGGCACACGGCGACCGAGGAACCCAACATGCCGAACCCGCTTTGCCACGGTTTCCGGAAGATCGACGCCCTGTAGCGGGTGCCAGAAATCCTCCGATCCGTAGACCCAAATTGAGTCAAAGTAATTCTCAACCCATTCAATAGCGTTATGGCGCTCCCATTCACGCTGAACGACTTCTGGCTCGTCGAGAATCTCGCGCAATCCAAGGACGATGTGGCAGCCCTGCTCCTTTAGGATTGGCAACGAAGGTTCGAGTTCACCACGCAAGCCGCGCGGCTCCTTGTCGACAATAAAGATATCCGGCCGAAAATGGGTCGCGGCGTGCTCGATGATCGAGCGTCGCAACGCCAAAGTCTCGCTCAGGTCGATGTGCTTCGAAAGCGACGTGTATTCACCGTTGTACAGCTTGATAACACTCGGGATTTTGATGAAGTCAACGCGGGCGCGGAAATCAAAAGCACCGGCAATTGAGGAACCGGACACTATGAGTACATGCAAGCCCTTAAACTGTTCAACGAGTGCGTGAGCAATCTCGCGACAACGGCGCAAATGGCCTAGTCCAAATGTGTCGTGGCTGTACATCAGCACACGTATGTGGCGGTCGCGTCTCATATAGACCATCTCTTGATTTCGTTATTTATTCCGCATACGCGCCAGTACCAGACGGAGCCAAACGAAGTTTGTTCCTGATGCTATAGCTTACACCACCAATGTGAGCTGAAACTGAATTCTCGACACGACTGCCCCCAATTACACTCCTTAACCATCGACCAATCAGATCCACGCCCTTCACGTCAAGATCAGAACTCACGAAAAGTGTTTGGGACCTAATCAATTTTTCCCTGAACATCAGATGACTACTTGTAGGGATCGGCTGCATCTCTCAACCCATCTCCCAAGAAATTGAAAGCGAGCACAACCAGGATCACGGGAATGACAGGAATCATGAGCCAGGGATACAGTGCTACAACGTTGATATTCTGCGCATTTGTCAGCAAGACGCCCCAACTCGTGATTGGCTCGCGTAAACCTAGGCCAAGGAAGCTTAGGGCCGTTTCACCCAGAATCATGCTAGGAATCGCGAGAGTTGCTGATGCGATTAGGTGACTGGTTACACCCGGCACCAAATGGCGCCCAACGATGCGCGTACTCTTCGCTCCCATCAACTGAGCTGCCAACACGTAATCTTCTTCGCGCAGAGCGAGAAGTTTTGACCGAACGGCACGCGCCAGTCCCGTCCATTCTATGAGGCCGAGTATGACGGTGATAAAGAAGTAAACGGCCAATGCGCTCCAAGTGATGGGCACCAGCGCTCCGATAACGAGCCATAGCGGGATTGACGGAAGACTTTGTAAAACCTCAATTATTCTCTGCACAATGAGGTCCGTTGTGCCACCAAAGTAACCCGCCAGACCACCCAAAACAACGCCAAGAAACAGACTGACAGCGACGCCGACCAGCCCGATTGTCATCGATATTCTGGCGCCGTGAATAATGCGCGATACCATATCGCGTCCGAGTTTGTCCGTACCTAGAAGAAACGCCTGACCGCCTTCTGCCGGGCAAAACAAATGGTAATTTGACGGGAACAGCCCCCAGAATTCATAAGATTCGCCTCGACAAAAGAAACGCAAATGTTGGATTTGAGCCGGATCCGGCGTGTATTCGCGTCTCAGCGTTTCCATGTTCAAGTTGTATTTGAGGCCATATACAAACGGACCTTCGAACTTGCCGTCATGGAAGAAATGCACGGCCTGCGGTGGGGCATAGATATAGTCGATATGTCGACTTTGATAATTGTAGGGCGACAGGAACTCTGCAATGACGACAGCAACGTAGATCAAGAGCAGAAACACGCCGCAGATGACAGCCACACGGTGGCGGCGAAACTTCCACCACATTAATCGCCACTGGGACGCCAGATAGATGCGCTCTTGCTCCTTCGACAATGTTTCGATGGAGTGCGGATCAAAAGGCGTCTCGTTGATATAGTGAGGGAGCTCGCCCCCCTCGGGCGGAAGAGACGAAGTCGTCATTTCGTTTCTCCTCCGGAAAGCCTGATGCGCGGATCCAAAATGGCAAGCGCAATATCCGAGATCAAGACGCCGATGACGGTCAAGAAAGCCAGGAACATGAGGAACGACCCTGCCAGATACATGTCCTGACTTTGCAGCGCTTCGATTAAGAGCGGGCCTGTCGTCTCAAGCGAGAGGACGATTGCAACAATCTCAGCTCCAGAGACAATGGTCGGCAGCAGTTTGCCGATATCTGCGATGAAGAAATTGAGCGACATGCGTAGAGGATACTTCACGAGCGCTTTGAACGGCGCCAAACCTTTAGCCCGGGCCGTTGTCACGTATTGCTTCTGCAGTTCATCGAGCAGGTTGGCACGCAGCGTCCTGATCATCCCAGCGGTACCGGACGTTCCGATCACGAGCACGGGGATCCATAGATGTTCGAGTATAGAGAGAAACTTCGCCCAACTCATTGGCTCGTTAATAAATTCCGGATCCATTAGCCCGCCAATGGATGTGCCGAGATAAGCGTTGGCTAAGTACATCAATAGCAGCGCGAGTAGAAAGTTTGGTGTCGCGATGCCGAGCAGCCCTAGGAATGTGAGGCCGTAGTCGCCCCAGCTGTATTGGTGCGTGGCCGAGTAAATTCCAATCGGAAAAGCAATTACCCAGGTGACAATGATCGTCACGAATGCGACCAGCATGGTCAGGAACAGACGATCACCGACGACTTCATTGACGGGGAGCTCGTGCTCGAACGAGTAACCGAGATCGCCCTGAACCAAACCGCCCAGCCAAATGAAGTACCGTTCGACCGGGTGCTTGTCGAAGCCGTACTCTTGTTTCAGTTCTTCAACCTGCTTGCGGTCAATGTTTTCGCCCTGTGCTTCGAGCTCGGCCATATAGCTTTCGAAGTAGTCGCCAGGCGGCAATTCAATCAAAGTGAAGACCAACGCACTGATAATGAATAGCGTCGGAATCATCAGCAGGATGCGGCGCAAGATATAAAGAACCATATCGTTGTCACTCCGCTCGCTACTGCTTCACGTTCTCAAAGTAGAACGTGTCGGGCATATAGATGCCAAAGTAGGCACCTGGGAAAAAGTTCCATATCCCGGTCTTTGGCACATTGCGCAAGTTGGGTGCATGCGCGATCGGCTGCTTGGTACCGTTGACCGTTCCGATCGAGAAAACCTGTTCGGCGTGGATCTTAAGCATGCGATGCCAGATCTTCGATCGCTCATCCGTGGACGATACCTTTTGCCATTTCTGAAGTAGTGAGACGAGTTCTTTGACCTCGGGTATTTCAGGTGCCACGCCTGCCTTGCCCTTGGTCCAGTAATAGTCGCCCCACTTTGGCCACTGGTAATGCTGTTTGGATGTCGGGGCGAAGTCCAACGGACTCATATCGGGGGTTGGTATAGCGTTGTTGTATCCCGCCCATGCCGCAATGATTGTGTCGCCTGCATAGACCCGATTGCGAAAGAGGTCGCGATGTGTTGGGCGTGGATACATTAGAATCCCGATTTTCGCCCAGCTATCCTTGATCAGCCCCAGAACATCAGTTTGCTCGCTGCTCTCTCCAGGCGTTTCCAGGATCAGTTCGGCTCGACGGCCATCCGGCAGCAACCGGACACCCGCCCTGTCGCGTTTCGCCAGCCCGGTTTGATCAAGAATGCGATTGGCTTCTTCCAAGTCGAACCTGGCATAGGCGTCGGAATATTCTTTTCTATAGAGCGGGCTTTCCGCGACAACCGTATTGGCGCTCTCTTTGGCCAGACCATAGTAGACGGCCTTGTTTATCTCTCGGCGATTGATTGCGAGGGATAACGCGCGCCGGACGCGCACATCCTGGAACATCTTCCGCCAGACTTTGTCGTTGGCATTCATATTGGGATAAATCGCCATGGCGGAGCCGACACCTCGACGCCAGAGACTAACCTTGACTTTTTTCCGCTTCTCAGCTGCCTTCAAGAATGTGTAGTCATCGAAGCGGATATAACGTCCCTGCAGATCGCTATCACCGCTCCCGGTTTTCGCCGGCACCAGTGAGCGCGAGCCGATCGCGATGGTGACCGAATCTGCGTAGGGCAATTGCTGACCAATTGTATCAATCCGATGAAAGAAGGGATTGCGCGCAAACACCAGAAGTGTCGAAGGCGGCTTTGTCTGATTCATCCACGCTTCCAGCGTCGGAAGCTCTGGGTTGGACGGCTGGTACTGCCGGCTCTTTTTTTTGAAGTTCTTCGCCCACTTCTTTTTGATC
>JBCDBQ010000230.1:0-10247 GCA_039183375.1 Pseudomonadota bacterium | reverse complement strand
TCTAGGGTCTCATTGGCATTGGCTTGCAGCATTCTAAGACCGTTTTCGTCAATAGGCACAGATCCTGATTGGACCTCGGATGAGACCTCCAGCCACGCCCGCAGCGGCGCTGCTTTGCCCGAGTCCATTTCCACCAGCTCACCGTTGACCGCTCCGATGCGGTTAGCATCAGATTCGTTGAGGCGACAGATGCGATGTTTGCTCACAGCGGTACGGCAATAACTATCTGGCTCTGATGTCGACTTCAGCCGCAACTTCTCTGTTGACCGCTGCTGCCGCAACTCTTCGGTGGCGCCGACATCAACCGCTCCCGCTGCGTCCAGCACGACACCATAAATGTCGGCCAGCGCCGATGCCGAGATGTAGCCAAGCCGGTAGTCATCAGCGACTGTCTGAGCTGGTCGTTCGAGCGGATCGCCGTATCCGCCGCCGCCCGCTGAACGCAGGACAACACGTTGGCCTTCCTCCACCATATGACCGCCGACCTTACCGGGCGTCGAGAAAGACTGCTCTCTGTCATCCTCGAACTGCACCCATGATGCGAGTGGCTTGCCGCTATGGCCTCCGAGGACACCAAATGCTGGTACAATGGCACCATCCGACAGCAACGAGTACTTTGCGTCCGGGGCGCTCAGCCGGATCCGGCGTCGCATGGCCAGGCCGCCGCGTGAGCGACCCGCGCCGCCCGAGTCTGCGTCGAGCTCAGATGCTTCAACCAGCAACGGGAACCGTGATTCGATCACCTCAGATGGCTGCACCGTTACAAGGTCGCCCCAGTCAAATGGAGCCATGGCACTTGGTCCGTCGGCCTCGGCAAATCCACCATTGCCGCCGCCGGACCATTCGTAGTGGACCCACTCACGCCCAGCACGCGTATCATAACCACCGAGGAGGTTGTGGAACGAACTTCGGCAAAGGTCGCCGGCAACTTTGTCGGGGACGACTTGGCTGAGCGCACCGACCATCGTCGCAATGACGCGCTTGCGGATTTCGCCGTGGGAACCGGCTGGCGCGGGGCGCGTAACATTGACGATTGTGCCCTCGGGAGCGATGACGTCAATGGGCCGGAATGATCCCTGATTGAGCGGCGCGTCCGGGTCGAAGATTGATTTGACCGCGATGAACACCGATGCCGCCGTGACGGCCAACGTTGAGTTCACCGGTACCGGGACCTGTGGAGAGGCACCTGTAAAGTCGGCCTTGAGAGTATCGCCAGCAATTGTCAGGGTCAGCGGCAGGAGGAGGGGTTCGAAGCCTCCTTGCGGATAGGTCTCAAGATAATCCTCGTAGGAGTAAGTCCCGTCTGGCAGCGCGCTCAGGCAATCACGCATGCGCGTCTCAGCGCGATCCAGATCTTGGCGAACAGCCTCAAGCATCTGGTCGACACCATAGCGCTCGCACAATTCACGGATGCGGGTTTCTGCGACATGACAGGCCGCGATGCCAGCATGGAAGTCCCCGATCCTTTCCTCCGGCACGCGCATGTTTGCGAGCAGCAACTCCAACGCGGCATCATTCATCTTACCGCGTTCCATAATTTTTATCGGCGGAATGCGGATACCTTCCTGATAGATCTCAGTGGCATTCCCGGACATGCTGCCCGGCACCATGCCGCCAACATCCGGCCAATGTTCGCGAACCGCGGGGAAGAAGATCAACCGGTCATCGAGAAACACGGGGCAGATAATCGTGACATCATTCAGATGGGTGCCGCCAACGTAAGGGTCGTTCACGAGGATAATGTCACCCGGCGCGAGATCATCGCCGAGTTTGGCCATTGCCGATTGCACCGTCCAGGGCATCGGGACGACGTGACTGCCGATATCTTCGGATTGCGCAACGACCTGGCTGTCTGGGGCAAACAGGCCGCATGAAAAATCCTTGGCTTCGTAGATTGCGACTGACTTTGCCGTGCGCATCACAGTTGCCCGCATCTCACGGACGACCGAGATCAAACCCTGAGTCAGAACCTCAAGCGTAATGGGATCAATTTTGACGGTCATGCTGTGCGCTCCAGGATCAGACAACCAAACTGCGCCG
Organism: Pseudomonadota bacterium; assembly: GCA_039183375.1. Lineage (GTDB taxonomy): Bacteria > Pseudomonadota > Alphaproteobacteria > Rhizobiales > Hyphomicrobiaceae > Tectiglobus. The sequence continues at coordinate 8,207 of JBCDBQ010000230.1, read as the reverse complement.
CTCGCGCTTTCCACCCCGGCGGAACGATCGTCGCTGTGCTTGGCTCTTCGATGATTGCCGGACCTTCAACGCCGGCACCTTCGGACAATGCATCGCGACCATGCACTGGTGTGTCGTGTTTGGCGCCTGCGAATATGCAGTTACGCTTTGCAACCTGACTTTGACCATCGGCGCCGGGAGTGGAATTCACGCGCGTCAATTCGGGTTTGTCTGACAGACCCCACGCCACGAGCCGATAGCTGACGATTTCGCTGCCACCTGCAGGTGCGGACCCGTAGCGCGCGGAATAGACTTCGCGAAACGCCTCGTCGATCTGAGCGGGTTGCGGGTCGTTGAGGTCGACGGGCACGCTCAGTTCAAAGGCCTGTCCGATGTAGCGCATGTCGAGACTGGCTTCGAGACGGGTTGCATCAGTGCCAAAGCCTGCCTCTGCGAGTTCTGACAAGCCTGTTTCGGTCAACTCGGCAAGGATGGCCTTGATTTCTTCCGCGGACGTGCCAGCGGTCTGGGAAACTCTTGTGCGAACGAAATCACGACGGACATCAGCAACGAGCAGGCCATAGGCGGAAAAGTTCGCAGGCATCGGAGGGATGAGAACGGTCGACATGCCGAGTTCTTCGGCAATTGCTGTTGCGTGCAACGGTCCGGCACCACCATATGCCATCAAGACGAAGTCGCGCGGATCGAGCCCACGCATGACCGATATCTCCTTAATCGCGGCTGTCATGTTCACCACAGCAATACGAACGATACCCTCGGCCATGGCATGGCGGTCCAGTGCCACTTCATCGGCCAGACGGTCAATGGCTGCGGCCGCCAGGTCCTCATCAAGTTCCAGACCACCCCCAGCCGATGACTTGGCTGCAAGTCGCCCCAGTGTAAGGTTTGCATCTGTAACCGTCGGTTCATCGCCGCCTCGCCCGTAACAGGCCGGTCCGGGAACCGCCCCGGCAGAACGCGGTCCGACGCGCAAAAGCTGCCCATTTTCGTAGGATGCAATGCTGCCTCCGCCGGCACCGACCGTATTAATGTCGACCTGTTGGACTTTGACTGGAAAGGCACCAACCTTACCGGCACCTGTCATGGTGAACTTGCCATCGCGCATGAGGCAAACGTCGGTCGATGTTCCGCCCATGTCGCAGGTGATGAGGTTTGGAAACCCTGCTGCCTGACCGATGTGCTGAGCTGCGATGACGCCTGCTGCCGGACCTGACAACATGGACAGAACCGGGAGCCGCTCAATCTGATAATCGGGAAGGGTTCCGCCACTTGACGTCATGATCGCGACGTCGGACTGGCATCCAATATCTCGCAGCCGATCGCGGAGGCTGGCGAGATAGCGTCGCATGCGCGGAGCCACGTAGGCACTCAAAGCCGTTGTCGAAAAGCGCTCATGTTCACGATATTCAGGAAGGACGTCCGACGACGTCGTGACAATGGCACCGGGCAGTGCCCTCCTCACGATTTCGGCAGTGCGTTCTTCGTGCGCAGCATTTGCGTAAGAATGGAGAAAACAGATTGCGATAGCTTCGCAGCCTTTCGCTGCCAGCGTGTCTGCCGCTGACTGCACGGCGGTTTCGTCCAATTGCACGACGACGTTTCCACCGACGTCGAGACGCTCAGGGATTTGATAGCAACGGTCACGCGGGACAATTGGTTCCGGCGCCGTCGCCTTAATGTTGTACATCAATGTACGATTGCCGCGCCCGGTGATCAGGATGTCACGGTGCCCCTCGGTGACTAGAACAGCAATGTCTGCGCCTGATCGCTCCAGGGCGGTATTGGTTGCAACGGTGGAGCCGTGGGCCACACGTTTCAAAGCACCGGGCTCAATGCCAAGCGACCGTATTCCATCAATGATGCCACGCGATTGGTCTTCGGGTGTCGATGGAACTTTACCGAGGGAGAGCTTCTTGCTCTCGGGTTCGTAGATGACGAGGTCTGTGAATGTTCCCCCTACATCGATACCTAGCCACAACAAATCTCTTTTCCTTTGCCTTCGCAGAAATTGGGTATGTCAAGCGATGCTCAGTCAGACCGGCGCGATCTTGTCCCGGGGAACGGACCGCCCCTCCGGCAGGTTTGTTTGCAGCTCCGTGACAAGCTCATCACGCAGCGACTGATGTTCCGGCTCGCCCCAAAGGTTGCGCCACTGATGGGGGTCATCGTTGAGGCGGTAGAACTCGCCCTCCGATCCATCATATCGGTTCGTCGCCTCATAGGACGTGACCAAGTAATCCTGATTGGCCATGGTCTGCATGACGATGTCATTGCCGTCATAGCTGTCGATCCACTCTGTCGTGATCCAATCACGCGCCGGGTCCTGAGCCTTTGTCGGTAGAACCTCGCCCTGCATCCACTCGGGGACCTCAAGGCCTGCTGCCCACATGATGGTCGGTGCAATGTCGACATGGCCAACCGGAGCATTGACTTCGGCGCGCTCAACATTGGCACTGGGTGCGGGTCGCCAGATCAACGGCACATGCGTCAGCGCGTCGACATGGTAGGGGCCCTTGAACAACATACCGAAGTCACCCTGCAACTCGCCGTGATCCGTCGTGTAGAAGATATCCGTATCCGCATCCCACTGCCGCTGCTGCACAAAATCCCAGACAAGGCCGATAGCCTCATCGATCAATTCATTCTTCGCGTGGACGACGGCATTGACCTCACGAATATGATCGGCCGTGGTTTCGGACGGAACATAGTCTGGGGGAACCTCGAAGTTCAGGCGGGCCTCGCCTCTGTACCAGGCAAGCCAGTGCCAGGGCTTTTCCTTGAGTACCTCTTCGCACGCTTCCCGACTGCCAGGATAACCGGGCGGCAAAGGCAGATCGCGCCAATCAAAGCGCGATTTCGCTGCGTTCGGCACATCCCAGGGATGATGCGGATCAGGGAAGCTCATCCAGCAAAACCAGTCCTCATCGTCGTCGCGTTCGCTTAGCCAGTCAATCGTCCTGTGGGCTGTCCAATGGGTATGATAGTGCTCGATGTCGATGGGATTGTTGGCGACCTGCGGTGCGCCACTGTCACCGCCACCGAGCGCGCTTGGTTGGCCCTCGCGCGTATATTCGTGGAAGCCAGCAACTGCCGAGGGGTGTGTTTCTGCCAGCCATTTGGGATAATGAAAGAGTGACCGTCCGGCCCGACCTGTGTGGCCGCTGAGCTCCATGCGATCAAAGCCGCGGTGCGGGCCGAAGCTGTCTTGACCAGCAGCGACGTTCTCGAAGAAATCCTTGGTTGCGTGCGGTTCGAAATGCGCTTTGCCAATGAGCGCCGTCGCATATCCACTGTTTTTGAGTTCGTGCGCAACGCTTGGATGATCTGCCGGCAATGGAATGCCGTTCGACGTCACGCCATGCATGCGAACGTATTGGCCGGTTAGGATTGTGCAACGTGCGGGCATGCAAACGGCGCACTGGTTGCGCGCCTGCCGATAGTTGATACCGGTTTGTGCCAAACGGTCGATGTTGGGCGTCTGAGCGAACTCGCCGCCGTTGCACCCAAGACCATCATAGCGTTGCTGATCCGTGGTGATCAGGAGTACCTTGCGTCCCATTCGCTTGTCCTACCGGCCAGTTGAATTGACAGTCCTGACCACGATTAGTGCGGTGCAACCGCGGACCAAGTGTCATCAAGCGCCGCTTTGAGGCGACGCGCCAGTTCGCTGAGTTCACCTGATGAAATGATTTGCGGTGGTGAAAAGGCAATGCGATTGCCGACAAGGCGCAAGATCAGTTTGTGTTTGCGCGCATTTGCACCCAGCGTGCCCATGACATCGACTTCAGCCGGGAACATCTCACGCGTTTGCTTGTTCTTCACAACCTCAAGTGCACCGATCAGACCAATGCCGCGGAACTCACCAATCAACGGATGATCCTCAAGGGATTTCATTTCAGAAATGAATGTTGGCTCGACACTCTTGATGTGACCAACGACGTCCATCTCGTCATAGATCTTCAGTGTCTCCAGGGCGACGGCTGTTGTTACGGGATGCCCTGCATAGGTGTAGCCGTGGGCAAGGTGACCCACTTTGTCACTCTGCAACATCAGAGCCTGAAAGATGCGCTCGTTCATTAACAACGCAGAGATCGGCTGCAATCCGGCGGACAATGCCTTGGCGCAAGAGATCATGTCAGGTTGCAGGTTGTAGGTTTGTGAGCCCCACATATTTCCGGTCCGGCCAAAACCGCAAATGACCTCATCGGCGATGAAGAGGATATCGTACTTCTTCAGAACGGCCTGGATCTTTTCAAAGTAACCCTCAGGCGGGAGAACCGCGCCACCAGCGCCCATCACCGGCTCGGCCCAGAATGCGGCGACTGTGTCCGGTCCCTCTTCCAGAATTAGCTTCTCAAGTGCGTCCGCCATGCGGGTCGAGAATTCTTCCTCTGTCTCACCATCGAGCTGGTTGCGGTAGTAGTTCGGAAATTCTGTGTGCCGGAACCGATCAAAAGGCAGACCGCTTTCCTGATGCATGTCGGGTTTGCCAGATATGCTCGAGGATGTGCACGTTGAGCCGTGATAACCCATTTTGCGGCCAATGATCTTGAGGCGCTCCGGCTTGCCCTGGGCATGCCAATAGTACCAGACAACTTTGACTGCGGTGTCATTGGCTTCTGATCCCGAGCACTGGAAGAATACCTTCGACATCGGCACCGGGGCAATCTCCAAGAGTTTGGCCGCGAGTTCGATGGCTGTCTCGTTCGATGCATCCCGATAGATATGGTAGTAGCCGACCTTGCACATCTGATCGTAGGCAACCTTGGCGAGACGCTCCACGCCAAAACCTAGTGACGCGCACCAGAGGCCGGCAGCCGCCTCAAGATATTCATTACCTTCATCATCGTAGACAAAAATGCCCTTGCCGCGGGTCATGATCGTCGGGCCATTCTCAACGAAGTGACGGAGATTGGACTGCGGGTGAACGAGACTGGCCTGGTCGAGTGCACGCAGGCTGTTCGGCAATTGCGACATGAGACATTCCTTCCGGATGCTGTGATCTCGATTAGTCGGGCATGAGGAAATCACTAATTGCCAAGCCGGGCAATGGCTCATCCCGCAGGAGATTTCATGATCCGATCGCTGGTGTGATCGATTACTAATGTGGCAGTGTACGTTTCGGATGATCCAGAGGGTAACAGCTCTCAGCACAATTTCAGAGACGAGCCATGTCAGCAGCGTACGCCGATGCCATTTTGATCGATGGTCTCGTGATATCACGGTTTTCCCGCGCCATATTCGAGGACATGCGCAAAGGCGGCATAACTGCAGCGAACTGCACGTGTTCCGTTTGGCACGACTTCCAGGCCACCATGGCCAACATCGCACAATGGAAACACTGGTTCGATCAGCACAGCGATCTGATCCTACAGGTGCACAGCGTTGATGATATCCGCCGCGCCAAGACAGAAGGGCGGGTCGGCATCATACTCGGCTGGCAGAACACCAGCGGGATCAACAATGATGTCGATAATCTCGTGCTGTTTCGCGACCTCGGTGTGCGCATCATGCAGCTGACCTACAACAGTCAGAACCTCGTTGGCTCAGGCTGTTGGGAGAGCCACGATGGTGGTTTGAGTGATTTCGGACGCCATGTCGTCGAAGAGATGAACCGTCTCGGTATTCTCGTCGACCTGTCCCATGTCGGGGCCAAGACAAGCGATGATGCCATCAAGCACTCAAAGGTGCCGGTTGCCTACACACATTGCTGCCCGATGCTGAAGCAGCATGCCCGCAACAAGACGGATGAGCAGCTCAAGACAATTGGCAATGCCGGCGGCTTTGTTGGCTTCGCAAGTTACACACCATTCCTGCCAAAAGGCGAAGAGAGCACTTTGGATGACTGCGTCGCGGGTATGGACTACGTGATCAACCTGATCGGAGAGGAAAGCGTCGGCATCGGAACCGACTGGGTTCAAGATCAGGATGTGGCGTTCTTCGGCTATCTCTCCGCGGACAAGGGCAAGGGCCGCTCGACGGCGACACCACATACAAAAGTTCCGAGCATGCCAAAAGGGTTGGAAACGCTGGGTGACTTTCGCAATTTCATTCCGGCTATGGAACGTGCCGGATGGAATGAAACGAAGATCCGGCGCGTGCTTGGTGAGAACTGGCTGCGCTTTCTTGGCGAGGTCTGGGGTGCAAGGTCGGCATGAGCGATGCCCTCGTCGATACCGTTCGCCGTGCGGCTGAACCGGCCAGCTCCATAGAACAACTCGGCGCAGCCCTGGTCACTTCTCTGCAAGACTTCGCGCAGTTCGACCGTCTAAACATTGGCCTCATCGATCACGCGGACTACACGTTTCGCGACGCCTTCGTGTTCGGACAAAACGTGTCTGGGCGACAGCCTGTCAACGTTCGCACACTTGACGGTACCGTCGTTGAAGCTGCCATACAGGCTGGTGGGATTTATGTATTTTCACATCAGGACTTGAAGGCTTGGCTTGATCAGTTTCCCCGCTTTGGCCCCGTCTACGAATCCGGCATGCGGACAATGCTGGCTGTCATGATTGGGCCGCAACCATTGCCAGGTGCTGCTCTGGTGCTTGCCTCGTCAAAGGTTGCAGCCTACAGCACGGACGTCTTGGCTAGCCTGCACAAACTTGCACCCGTATTGGACGGCAAGCTGACTGAGCTTCGCCCATGACGAACGCAGGGCCGCAGGTCGGCGGAGCGCGTCTCGTCCAAACCGGGCCGGCCATCCTCTGCATGCTCGCCAGCGTGATCCTGCTCACATGCAACGATACCATTGTGAAGTCGCTCAGTGGTCACTATCCGACCGGCCAGTTGCTGTTCATCCGAGGGCTCTGCGTGTGGCCATGGATTGTTGGTCTGGCGATCTGGTACGGCGGATTGCACACTCTCAAGGTCAAAAGCTTCGACGGCCAGATCTTGCGCAGTTGCTGTGTCATCGCGAGCGCCTTTCTCTTTGTTGCCGGCCTCAAAGTCCTACCTTTGGCAGAGACGGTGGCGGCGGCCTTTACCGGACCTCTTTTCATTACGGCTCTGGCGCCACTGATGCTCGGAGAGCGGGTTGGTTGGCGGCGATGGTTGGCTGTGTGCATCGGTTTCGGTGGTGCCCTCGTCATGATACGCCCAGGCACAGAAGCGTTGCAGCTTGCTTTGTTGTTCCCGCTTGCTTCCGCATTTTGTGCGGGACTGCGCGACGTCATCACCCGACGCATCGCGCAAACCGAGTCCCCCGTCGCGGTGCTGGCAGTCGCGACAGCTGCCGTCATGCTGGCTGGGCTGGCAACTGTGCCGTTTGCATGGGTCGACCTTCAACCCGATCACGTCTGGCGGTTTGCCTTAAGCGGCGCCGTTATCGCACCGGCGCAATTGCTGATGATTGAAGCTTTTCGTCGAGGAGAGGCTGCCGTCGTCGCGCCGTTTAAGTATACATCCTTGATCTGGGCGCTGATCCTGGGCTTTCTGGTCTTCGGTGATTTCCCCGATGCCTGGACGCTGACCGGTGCTGCCATCATAATGTCAGCTGGGCTGTATGTTCTTCATCGAGAGACTTTGCATAAGCGGCGCAAGCAAGAGGATCCCGCGGCGAATAAGGTACTTGATAGCAATACTCTTCCACTGACCAACACAAACTCATCAACCAACCCACCCTCAAGCTGAAAGGTCGACCCGTGACGAAACTCAATGAATTGACTGCCACGGAAGCGGCATCCAGGCTTGCCGCGGGCGAGATCACCGCTGAACAACTGGTTCAGGCCTGTCTCGATCGCATTGCGGAGCGTGAGGAAGACGTGCAGGCCTGGGTCTATCTCGATCCAGACCATGCTCTGGCGCAGGCCCGGGCAGCTGATGAAGCGCGAAAAAGTGGTAAGGGTGTTGGGCCGCTTCACGGTCTGCCGGTCGGAATCAAGGATATTATCGACACAGCCGATATGCCGACCGAGAATGGATCGGCGATGTTTGTCGGACGCCGGACCAATCATGATGCCGCGTGCGTTGCCGCGTTACGAGCAGCGGGCGCTGTCATCATGGGCAAGACGGTCACAACGGAACTGGCAAATCTATACCCGAATAAAACCCGTAATCCTCACAATCTCGAACACACGCCCGGCGGTTCATCGTCTGGCTCCGGTGCCGGTGTGGCCGACTTCCACATTCCGCTGGCACTTGGCACACAGACCGGTGGCTCGGTCATTCGTCCAGCTTCGTTCAATGGCATCTATGGTTTGAAACCG
>JBCDBQ010000229.1:0-10260 GCA_039183375.1 Pseudomonadota bacterium | reverse complement strand
ATTGTGACCGGTGCCGCAAGCGGCATTGGACGTGCCTGCGCCGTTGCAGCTGCTGAACTCGGCGCCAGAGTCATTCTGAACGATCGCTCGCCACTGGATGACGTTGCGTCCGAGCTGAGCACCCAGGGCGCCGACGTCGACACGCTGCAGGGCGATCTTACGGAGCCGGGCTTCATCGACAAGCTCATCGCCAAGGGGCCAATCTACGGCCTCGCTCACTGCGCAGGGATTCTTGGGCGCACGCCGTTGCATGACCTGGATGATCCGCGGGAGCGGTTCATGGAGACCATGGACGTTAACGTGCGCGTCCCGGTCGATCTCGGCATCGCGTTCACCAATCACATGGCCGAGAACGGCGGCGGCGCGATCGTAATGATTGGCTCGGTGGCAGGCCGCACCGGTGGAACATCGTTATCGACGCCAATCGACTATTCAGCGTCAAAGGGCGCCGTCCACGTAGTCATCAGATGGTTGTCGCGCCGCGCGGTCGGCCGCGGTGTGCTCATTAATGGCATTGCGCCGGGTCCGATCGATACGCCCATGACGGTCGGCAATACAACCATCGCGGATCAGCTCCCGACGGGACGCAAGGGCCGGCCAGAGGAAATGGCCTGGATGGTGATGATGTTACTGACACCAGCCGCGTCCTACGTGTCAGGCGCGATCCTTGACTGCAATGGTGGGTCGTACGTCGGTTAGAGACGACTCAAACGAAAGCTACGATCTAGTCCTCGTCCAACACGATCTTGGCGCGGCAGTTAGTGTTCTTATGATCGCCCGGGCCGCGCGGTGTGGCGTCCGGATAGAAGGTGATGATGCCCTTCTGGTTGCGTACGAACACAGTCGTAAGGTCCTGACCCTCGTCGCTCACCGGCAGCCAGCAACCGAGCGTCTTGCCCTTCTTTGATTTCGGATTTTCTTTGAGTGCACGTGTTGCAATCTTCAAGATGTCCGCGGCGCTCAGGGTCAGACCATACCCCTTGATAGGGCTGACCAGTTCGCCACCGGCGGGATTCTTCATGCGCACGCCCATGGAGTAAATCAGTCCCTTTTTGACTTCATACCGGCGATGGTCGGTTGAGCGACAAACCTGTTGCGTCTTCTGCAATTGCAGATAGCGGCCGTGATGATGCAAACCGCCGATCGAAGTCACGCCGTTGCGCGTCTTGCCTTTCTCGCCGCAGAAAATGTGGTTGAAGCCATCCTTGTTGAACCAGGCATCTGCCAGGTCGTTGAGGTAGTCCTCTGGCGCGGAGCGGGCAGGCCGGTCCGCAAACACGCGGCCATCTGTAAACTCACGCAAGTCCATCAGAATGTGCGAGTACTCGCGCATCATGTCTTTGAACTCGTTGCGCGTGACACGCTTCAGAGGCGGCCCGCAGACCTGCATAACGGCACGGTCGAAGTCGGTGAGCATCGGTGCTTCAGGCGTGATGTCCGCCTGTTGGCCCGCATTCCCGACAGCTACGGGATTGTCCTTGTCATCGAAGAACGGCAAGCAGGCTTGATTGGTGGCTGACGGGAGTCTTTTGGCCGACTGTCCAGTACCGTCGGCGAATGATCCGCACGTCAGCTTCACCCACTTGTTCGCCGAGCCAACACGGACGAAAGCATGACTTGCACCGCTCTTCTTGTTCAGACCGCGGCTAGATAGCTTGTCTCCCGGTTGTAATTTTTCAGGGCTTCCACCTTTGAGGGAGCGGGTTGCCTCACATGGCTTCTCGACAACGAACTGGCGCTCCGTCTCGAAGAAGTGTTGGGCGTGTGCTGGAGCAGCGCCGATGCTTGCTAGCGCTGAAAGCACCGAAACACTGGTGATCAGGGAAGTCCGATGGGTCACCGCTATGCTCCGCTGTCGATGCCAATGACATCTTCGAGATAGCGGCAGACTGTGCAATGTCTGTGGCGAGGTTTGGCCGGTAAGAGAAACTGCTTTTTCCTCAAACGAGTACGGCGCAGAAAACGGTCGGTGCCACCGATTGCTGCGCCGCGAAATTGTTATACATTCGTCGCTTCGGTCGCGACCTAGTTGATCAGGGTTGCCTCGGTCTTGGCGTTGACCTCGTCCATGTCGACGTCCGGCGCCAATTCAACAACCTTGAGACCGCCTTCCACAACGTCGAACACACCGAGATTGGTGATGATGCGGTTGACGACGCCGGCGCCGGTCAATGGCAGGGTGCACTCTTTGAGAAGCTTGGATTCGCCCTTCTTGTTGGCGTGGTCCATGATCACCAATACCCGGCCGACACCGGCCACAAGATCCATGGCGCCGCCCATGCCTTTGACGAGCTTGCCGGGGATCATCCAGTTGGCGAGGTCACCGTTCTCCGCCACTTCCATGGCACCAAGAATAGCCAGATTGATGTGGCCGCCGCGGATCATGGCGAAACTGTCGGCTGACGAGAAGTAGCTGGTGCGGTCAAGCTCCGTGATGGTCTGCTTGCCGGCATTGATGACGTCGGCGTCGATCTCATCATCGGTTGGAAACGGCCCCATGCCGAGCATGCCATTCTCGGACTGAAGCGTAACGTCGACACCTTCTGGAATGTAGTTCGAGACCAGCGTCGGGATGCCGATGCCGAGATTGACGTAGAATCCGTCCTCAAGTTCCTGGGCTGCCCGTGCAGCCATCTGATTGCGATCCCAAGGCATGAGATGCTCCTTATATCTAGCTGCTTATGCTGCCCGCGTCGTGCGCTGCTCAATTCGCTTTTCGTGCTCACCCTGCAAGATGCGCTGTACGAAAATACCGGGTGTATGAATGAGGTCCGGATCAAGGCTGCCGACAGGAACAAGCTCCTCAACTTCGGCAACAGTGAAGACGCCGGACATCGCGCAGACAGGGTTAAAGTTACGCGCAGCCTTGCGATAAATCAGATTGCCCTGTTCGTCGCCTTTCCAGGCTTTGACAACGGCCACGTCAGCCTTGATGCCGCGTTCCATGATGTAGGTCTCGCCGTCGAACTCTTTGTGTTCCTTGCCGTCGGCGATCTGGGTGCCGACGCCGGTCTTGGTATAGAAGCCCGGAATGCCTGAGCCGCCAGCGCGCAGGCGTTCAGCGAGTGTGCCCTGCGGGTTGAACTCGATTTCCAGCTCACCCGACAAATACTGCCGCATGAATTCGTCGTTTTCGCCGACGTAGGACGACACCATTTTCTTGACCTGCTTGGTCTGCAGCAGCAGGCCGAGACCGAAATCGTCGACGCCTGCATTGTTCGAGACCACCGTCAGGTCCTTGACGCCTGCATCGCGGATCGCCGTGATCAAATTCTCCGGAATTCCGCATAGCCCGAAACCGCCAGCTGCGATCAGCATCCCGTCTTTGAGGACACCATCCAACGCCTCGGTTGCGCTGGAACATACCTTTTTCATCAAATCCTCCTCACAGGCCTGTTGCGCGAGACATCAAGCCGCCAATTGCAATCCAAGAATTTCACGCGCCTGCTGCCATGTCGCAACCGGGCGCTCATATTTTTCACAGACCTCGGCAGCCACCTTGACCAGAGCCGCATTTGATGGCGCCAGTGTATGGCGATCAAGCCGGACATTGTCTTCCATACCGGTGCGGACGTGACCACCCTCGGAGATACACCACTCATTGAGCTTGATCTGGTTTGGGCCAATGCCGGCACCACACCATTTAGCATCAGGAGCAAGCCGTTCGACGGTCTGCTTGTAAAAGTCGAAGACGTGGCGGTCACCCGGCATGGCGTTTTTGATGCCCATGACAAACTGGATATAGAGCGGGCCCTTGAGTCGGCCCTCATCGACCATTTTGACCGCCTGGAAGATATGCGACAGGTCAAATGCCTCAATTTCCGGTTTGACATTGTACTTGATCATCTCAGATGAGAGCCAGTCGATCAGCTCAGGAGAGTTCTCGTAAACGCGGTTTGGGAAGTTGTTCGAGCCAACGGAGAGTGACGCCATGTCGGGCTTCAGCGGCAACATTCCACCGCGCTCGCGGCCGGTGCCGGTTCGCCCGCCCGTTGAAAGCTGGACGATCATTCCCGGGCAATGCTTGCGCAGGCCCTCCGTCAGTCGGCCGAATTTTTCCGGATCAGCTGTCGGCGTCTCATCATCGTTGCGTACATGGCAATGGGCGATCGACGCACCAGCCTCGAACGCCTCGTGGGTCGACTCGATTTGCTCTTCAACCGTGATCGGAACGGCGGGGTTGTCTTTTTTTGTTGGAACCGAGCCGGTGATGGCGACGCAAATGATGCACGGGTTGGACATGAACGCTTACTCCCACTTTATAATTTTTCTTCACCGGCTTAGATCACAGCTAGTCTGGATCACAGCATTGCCAGCTTGGTCCCGATATTGCGGAACGTTGTCTTGACCCGGCGAACAGTCCCTGTTTCGGCACGCATCACGACCGTTTCAGTTTCCGCAAATTCACCGCGGAAATGAACACCCTCCAGAAGGGAACCATCGGTCACGCCGGTTGCCGAGAAGATGACATCTCCTGAGGCCATATCATCGATGCTGTATTTCTTCTGCACATCGGCACCCATTTTTTCGGCCCGTATCCGCTCCTCATCATTGGAGGGCAGGAGCCGGCCCTGCATCTGGCCACCGATGCATTGCAGTGCTGCAGCAGCCAGCACGCCTTCAGGCGCACCGCCAGATCCAAGGTAAATGTCGATGTTGGTTTGTTCCGGGTCTGTCGTCCAAATCACGCCGGCAATATCGCCATCGGGAATGAGCTGAACGGCTGCGCCGGTCCCGCGAACTGCTGCGATCAACTCGGCATGGCGTGGCCGGTCCAGAATGCAGGCGGTTATCTCTTCAACCGGCACACCCTTGGCCTTTGCTAGCGCGTGGATGTTGTCCTCGGTTGATGCATCGAGGTCGACAACGCCTTCAGGAAGACCCGGGCCAACCGCGATCTTGTCCATGTACATGTCCGGTGCATGCAACAAGCCGCCGCGCTCGGCGATGGCAAGGACAGCAAGTGCGTTCGGCATGGCCTTGGCGCAAATGGTTGTGCCTTCGAGGGGATCAACAGCGATATCTACGGCAGGGCCTTTCCCGGTGCCGACCTTCTCACCGATGTAGAGCATCGGTGCTTCGTCCATTTCGCCTTCGCCGATGACGACCAGACCGTCGATGTTGATGCGGCCGAGTTCCTTGCGCATGGCGTCCACAGCCACTTTGTCGGCTGCTTTGACGTCACCGCGTCCACGCAATTTGGCTGCTGCAATGGCAGCCCCCTCTGTGACCCGGCCAACTTCCAGAACCAGTGTACGTCCCAGCATCCCCAATTTCCTCCCAGTCACCGCATCCGGTCTATCGTCTTACTCTCGCACGCTTATCGCAGTTGCTCGATTCTTATCATCTGTGGTGAATGCGCAATTTTACCGTCTTTTTCAATAGCTTCCAGCGCCGCACGTATGGCCGCTTCAGTTGTCTCATGTGTGATCAATACAACTGACGTCGGACTGCCAAGTTCAGGCCGGACACCGGTTCCAGGCAACTGATGTTTGGGGCGCCGTTGGACAATGCTTTCGAGGGAAACCTCTTGCTCCGCCATGCGGGTCGCGATAGCTGCCATCGCGCCAGGACGATCGTAGACTGAAAGACGGATATAGTAGGCTCCGGTGTGCTGTCCGATGCGCGCGCGCTGGTATGGAGCCAGGGATCGAGCGGGCGTTACAAACGGCGCACCGGTTGAGCCATAGCAGGCAACGTCGCGAATATCGCCCATGACAGCGGATGCTGTTGCTTCTGCGCCGGCTCCTGGGCCGACGAGTAGTAGATTGCCGACAAAGTCACCATCAATCGCCACACAGTTGGTTACGCCGGAAACCTCGGCGATCGCCGAGTGTTTGGCAACCATGGCAGGGTGGACCCGTTGATCGATACCGGTTTCGGTACGCACAGCGACGCCGAGCAGCTTGATCCTGTAACCAAGCTCATCTGCAGCTTCGATGTCTGCTGGGGAGATAGATTCGATACCTTCTAGGTGGATCTGGTCGAAGGCGACCTGCGTGCCGAATGCAATGCTGGTCAGCAATGATAGTTTATGAGCGGCATCGTGGCCGCCGATGTCAAACGTTGGGTCCGCTTCGGCATAGCCCAGATCTTGTGCCTCTTTGAGGACATCCTCGAACGGCAGCCCTTCCTCCTGCATCTTAGTCAGAATGTAGTTGCAGGTTCCATTCAGAATTCCGTAGACGCGGCTCACTTCATTGCCGGCAAGCGACTCTCGCAGTGCCTTGATGACCGGAATACCGCCCGCGACCGCGGCCTCGTATGCTAGAGCAACGCCTTTGTCTTCGGCCAAGGTCGCCAGCGCGACTCCATGCTTGGCCAGCAGTGCCTTGTTGGCGGTGACCACATGCTTGCCGGCTGACAGCGCTGCCATGACCGCATCATGTGCTGGGCCATCTTCGCCGCCAATCAACTCAACGAATACGTCGATGTCCGCGGATGACGCCAAAGCAACCGGATCATCGAACCATTGCGCATCGCCGAGGTCGATGCCGCGATCCTTGCTGCGATCACGTGCGGATACGCCCGCAACTGTGAGCGACTTGCCAGTCGCAGTTTGCAATCGTTCACGATGTCTTTCGAGAAGGCGAACGAGACCTGCACCTACGGTGCCCAGTCCGGCAATACCCAGTCTCACAGTGTTCTCCATTTATGCTAGTGCGCCGCACGCTTCTGATCCATTGCAACGATGTTGTGCAATGTCTCGGGAGCCTGGGACAGGAAACGTTTGATGTTACGGGCCGCTTGGCGAATGCGGTGTTCATTTTCCACCAGGGCGATCCGAACATAGCCCTCACCGTGCTCGCCGAAGCCGACACCCGGCGACACGGCAACGTCGGCTTTCTCAATCAGCAATTTCGAAAAGCCAACTGAGCCGATGTCTTTGAATTGATCCGGTACTGGTGCCCAGGCAAACATTGTCGCAGGTGGCGAAGGTATCTCCCACCCGGCACGCGCGAAACTGTCAACCAGCGCATCGCGTCGGCCTTTGTAGACAGCCCGAATTTCATCGATGCACTCCTGTGGACCGTTGAGTGCCGCGGTCGCTGCAACCTGCACCGGCGTAAAGGCACCGTAGTCCAGGTAGGACTTCACGCGGGCGAGCGCTGCAATCAGGCGTTCGTTGCCAACTGCGAAGCCCATCCGCCATCCGGGCATGTTGTAGGTTTTGGACAACGACGTGAACTCAACCGCGAGATCCATCGCGCCGGGAACCTGGAGCACGGATGGTGGCGGGTTATCGTCGAAGTAGATCTCTGCGTACGCCAGATCCGACAGGATAATAAGGTCTTCCTTCTGTGCCAGCTGGACCGCCTCGGCATAGAAGTCGAGATCAGCAGTCATGGCAGTCGGGTTTGAGGGATAGTTGAGCACCATCGCGATCGGTTTAGGCACCGTGTGCCGGCATGCGCGTGATACGGCAGCCAGGAACTCGTCACCACTGGTTGCCGGCAGATGGCGCACCGAAGCGCCGGATATGATGAAACCGAACTCATGGATCGGATAAGTCGGGTTGGGCGTCAGGATCATATCACCCGGGGCGGTGATCGCCTGCGCCATGTTGGCAAACCCCTCTTTCGAGCCCAGCGTGGCAACGACCTGTGTATCCGGATCGAGCTTTACTCCGAAGCGGCGGCCGTAATAGCTCGCCTGCGCCCGCCGCAGGCCAGGAATACCCTTTGAGGCTGAATAGCGATGGACACGCGGCTTGCTGACCGTTTCGACCAGCTTGTCCACAATATGCTTTGGTGTTTGCATGTCGGGGTTGCCCATCCCGAGATCGATTATGTCTGCTCCGGCCGCGCGCGCGTCTGCCTTCAGTGCGTTCACTTCGGCGAAAACGTAGGGTGGAAGGCGCTTGATGCGGTGGAAATCTTCGATCACGACACTCTCTTTAAGGGATAGCGTTGACACCTGATGCGGGTACCCAAAGGCCCGATGCTGTGTTTAGTCTGGAACGGACCATGGCGTCCAGTGGCGCAATCGCGAATTCGCTGCCCGAGATTTGCGCCCGATCAAGGCTTCTCGGCGGTAGACACGTCAGAGATTGGCCCGTGCTTTCAGCGCAAAATGCCACTTTGAGAGCCGGCGATCCGACTTTTTGCCACCTTGGTGACGCAGTGAGTATTGGCGTAGCTGGCCAAAGCTCCCAGATATGAGGCACTTATAAAGCGCCGACATCCCTCGAAGTATCGTATTTTGCATTGAATCGCATAGAACCGGCGGCGTATCATTCGTTAGCCAGCCGATGTTTGGATCTATGATCCATGGACCTGTGACCCACGGAATTGCCATGCCCAAGACACCAGTCAATATAGATCCTTCCGCCTATTCCATTAAGGATCCCCAGGAATTCGCCAAAAACATGCTGCAGCTGATGGAAGAAAGCAGCAAGGCACTGACCGGAATGGCGACAAGTGCCGAGAGTGCACCAACGCCGTTCTCGAACGCCCAGGAGGTGCAGGAGGCAGCTCGAACCGTCAGCGACATTTCTCAGCGTTGGATGACAGACCCAGCAAAGCTGATGGAAGCTCAAAGCGAGTTGATGCAGGGCTATGCTGAAATTTGGAATACGACCGTGCAGAGAATGTTCGGCCAAGAGCCTGAACCGGTCGTGAAACCCGAACGTGGTGACAATCGCTTCAGAGATCCGGACTACGAAGCTAATCCCTACTTCGACTATTGGAAGCAGGTCTATCTGGTCACGACGCGCTGGGCCGAAGACGTTCTCGAGAAAACGGATGGTCTGGATGAGAGTGAAAAGCAGAAAGCGCGCTTCCACCTCAATCAGATTTCAAGTGCCCTGGCACCGACGAACTTTCCGATGACCAATCCGGAAGTATTCCGGGAAACATTGGCTTCGAATGGCAAGAACCTGGTCGAAGGCATGACCAACCTGGTCAAAGACATGGAGAAGTCTGACGACCTGCTCAAGATCAGCCAGACGGACAGCGAAGCCTTCGAGGTTGGCCGCAACCTGGCGGTCACGCCGGGCAAGGTCATCTATCAGAACGACATCATTCAGCTCATTCAGTACGAGCCATCAACCGACGACGTCCACCGCGTGCCGCTGCTGATCGTGCCACCATGGATCAACAAGTTCTATATCCTCGATCTGACAGAGCAGAAGTCGTTCATTCGCTACGTTGTTTCCCAGGGGTTCACCGTCTTTGTGGTGTCCTGGGTCAATCCCGATGAACGCCTCGCCGAGAAGACCTTCGAAGACTATATGCAGGAAGGCATTTTGTCGGCGGCAGCCGCAGTGCAACGCGAAACCGGTCAACCGCAATGCAACGTGCTTGGCTACTGCGTCGGCGGAACGCTGCTGGCATCGACACTCGCCTACCTCGCACGGCGCGGCGATGATCCGTTCAGTTCAGCGACGTTCCTGACGACGCAAGTCGACTTTACCCGTGCGGGTGATTTGCAGGTTTTCATCGATGACAGCCAGTTGCATTCGCTGGAAGCGATGATGCGCGAACGCGGCTATCTCGACGGGTCACGCATGGCGAACGTCTTCAATATGCTGCGCCCGCGCGACCTGATCTGGCCGTACATCGTCAACAACTACATGCTCGGCAAGCAGCCGATGGCTTTCGATTTGCTTTACTGGAACCAGGATTCAACCAGGTTGCCGGCGGCAAACCATCAGTTTTACCTGCGCTCCTTCTATCATGAGAACAAGCTCGCGAAAGGTGAGCTGAACCTTTGCGGTGTCGATCTCGATGTGAGCAAGGTCAAGGTCCCTGTCTATGATCTGGCAGCGCGTGAAGACCATATCGCGCCGGCGGAATCCGTGCTGAAGGGAGCCAAGCTGTTCGGTGGTCCCGTTGAGTATGTCCTGGCAGGTTCCGGACATATTGCCGGCGTGATCAACCCGCCGAACCCGGAGAAGGTCAAGTATCAATACTGGACCAATTCAGATGGTATCAAAGCTGACTCGGTCGAGACGTGGCTTAAGACGGCTGAAGAGACGCCGGGCTCTTGGTGGGGGCATTGGGCAGACTGGCTAGCCGGCCATTCCGGAGAGAAGATTGATCCGCGCAAGCCGGGCGAAACTTCCGGCGTTATCGAAGAGGCACCCGGTTCCTACGTCAAAAATCGGCACTGAGGCTATCAGGCGAATGCCAGCCATAGAGCTCACCGAAACAACAAACGGCGCTGCAATAGCAGCGCCGCTTTTTTTTTTCATGTGACGTAAAACGTCCAGGGTAAGGCTGTGAACCCATCCAAATCAAGGCGAAATACGCCAATTAT
>JBCDBQ010000228.1:0-10312 GCA_039183375.1 Pseudomonadota bacterium | reverse complement strand
TAACAATCCGATATCACCGCCTCGAAGCATTTGACGCATGGAATGCTGCCACGCAAGCCGCTTGAAACCCGCAAAACATCATCTCTATGTGGATCGAGAGTTAACGTGACAACGCCGTTTGACAGTTTTCTGAGCGAAGTGGACGAGGGCCTTAATCTTTCAGAAAAAGAGATCGAAGTCATTCGATTGCTAGCCAGAGATATGAATATCGAAGAGATCTCAAACGCCCGAGAAGTTAGCCAATTAGCCGTCAAAGCACGGTTGCGTCAAGCGCGCACTAAGGTCGGGTGCAAGAACAACTATACTCTGATTGCTAAAGCCGGACAGGTCAAGATACTCTACGTCACGGATGCGGACCCTTCAGAATTTCCGCCTTTTGACATGGGCTGATCTACCCATGCAGTCGGCTCGGCGGCGCGAAATTTGCACAACATTACTCGTTAAAATATGCGCATGATTGACGCGTATAAACTATGGCGGTATTCTGCGTGCACGGGGAGAGTAGAACAATGAACGCGCAAACACGAAAGCCGACCAACTTGTCACTCGATCGCGCATTGCTGTCTGAGGCCAAAGGACTGAACGTTAATCTGTCTCGCGCGGCCGAAGAGGGCGTGCGAGCTGCAGTCAACGCAGCAAAGTCTCAGCGCTGGAAAGCCGAAAACGCAGAAGCACTCAAAAGCTCAAATTCATATGTAGAGCGGCACGGTCTGCCACTGGAAGGCTTCCGGCAGTTCTAATGCCAAAATACGATGTATTCCCTAATCCATCCGGCGATGGCTTTCTTTTGGATGTCCAGACCGATCTCCTAAGTGAGCTCAATACGCGTGTTGTCGTACCGCTGCTGCCAAAATCGAGCGCACCAAAACCGGCGAGACGTCTCAATCCGGTTTTTGAGATCGACGGTGAACCGGCCGTCATGGTCACACAGTTCATGGCTGCGGTTCCGGTTGGGATACTCAAATCACAGGTCTGTAATCTGAGTGATGATTTTGATCAGATTACTGTCGCGATCGACATGCTCATGCAGGGATTTTAGCACCCAGTACCACGGCGCGGGCTGGACCTCCAACTTCCAACGATTTGAATTTCTCTTAATCGAAACAGGTTCTTATCGCATTTGCGCTATTGAGGTCTTTGGCCGCCTTGAGTGTAGGTTGAAGCAATGAGCTACGTTCTGTGTGACGTCAGCACCGACCGGATAGATTTAGGGTTTGAGCAACGCAGGATTTCTGGTTCATCGAAGCCATTACCGGAACCGACCCCTGGAAGGAAGCACTATGGTACAAGTTCGTCATGGTAGCGCCACGACCATGCACCTCGTCAGAGCAGCAATACGGCGATCGCAAGCTTTGATCTCGGAACTGAGCAGAGATCTTCGGATTAACCCCAAGACGGTCGTGTAGTGGCGTAAGCGGCAGACTGTCAAGGATCAGAAGACTGACGACCTCAAATACCACGGTTCATGACTGCGCTCCGATCATCCAAAAATGGGCTTTGAGTTTTACCAAATCCCGTTCGATCAGATTGAGGTCAGGTAGGCGAAGCCGCGAACAACGACACAAGCGAGCTTGCGCTTTGCATGTGGCTGTTGCTTCGTTGGGTCGCACTGTTGTCAAGGATGACCGCCGCGCCGTACGCGTGCTCCCCGGGATCGACACCGCTTGTAGGTGGCCGACGAATGCGAGTCAATTAATGACCTATATTTCGAGGTATCGTGAATTCGGTCAAACCAGCTTCGATAGCATCCTGAGGCACATTATGCGACTTTTGCAATCCCCTACCCGCTCAGCGGAGATCTCATCTTTTGCTTGATCTCTTCTGATAGGCAGGCTTCAAAGTCGATAGCTACAGTACTATTGCCAGCTACAGCAATGCTATCGAACAGAATTTCAACCATCTCTGGTATGATCTCAGCCATCCTCTGCAGCACTTTGTCCGGCTCACTTGACACCCGTCCTTCGGCATCAGCGACGAAGATCGGGCAAGATACACCAACCACAGGGCCGCTATCCACTTTGGGCGTCACCTTGTGCACCGTCCATCTTGTCCATGGATCGTTGCGGTCGACAAGATCCTGATAGGGTTGCGGTCCCGCGCCATGACCGCTTGGTAGATCAGCAGGGTGAAAGTTAAAGGTACCCAATTTGGGGATGGTCAACAAATCCTCGTCCAGAATCTGTCCACAGCCTGCCACGATGATCAAATCCGGAGCCCACTCTTTGAGCTGATTCCGAAACCACTCGGATTTAAGCTCGCCTGTAAAGACAGGTAAAGATGACTTAAGAGCCAAATCTATCAAGTCAGCTGTTTGCGCCAGTCTTTCTTCAGGCGAATAAAACCTCCAGAGGCGTTTCTGCAGGCCGATTTTGGCCACATCCTCAACTGCGTCATCAGTCGAAACAGCGACTGGTCTTATGGTGTCTGGGCGGTCCCGTTCGTAACAAACAACTCCGTCCAAAAGCTTAATACCGATTCTAAATGCCGCAAAAACAACAACTCTCAGGCCACTTTCCGATCGATCGCATTGCTCGCTCGGTGCCGGCAGAATCAACTCACCCCAGCGGGATCCTTCCACGGCAACAAAGCTCCGACCGGGGTTGCCGCGCTTCAGAACTGTGTTCAAACGTTGCTGGCTCAAGGAAGTTAACCCAATCAATCCCGTGTTTTACAATTGCGGCATCCACAAAATGGGTACTAAATTACAAATGTTCAACGCCCCTGAAGGGGGATTTAGCACTCAACCATAATCGACACCAATTGGGAAAAGCTCCACCTCCTTGGCGGATCGATAATAATGTGTACAACAGCTTGACTGGGACGGTTCCGTTACCGAAGTCCGGAGCCCAGGGCGCTTTTGTCGTAACTAAACGCTGGTTGATCTACGACGAAGGACTTATTCTTTTGCCAGATACGAGGCTTTTGAGAGGTCGCTGTGGTTTTCAAAGCAATCAAATGGTTTATCCTGTTTCTTGTAATCGCTGTCCTCGGTGTGCTTGCTTACCTTTTGATCGCACCACCCGACATTTTGCGTGTAGGCACAAATTATGCCGCGAAAATGGTCTGTTCCAACGTTTTTATAGCGGGGCGTGCACCGGAAGATATCCTGGCAACAGATGTACAGGCGCCAGGAAATCCTCTCTTTAGTTTTGTCACGGCAAGAGTCGATGAAGATGCGCAGTCGGTCGAAACACGGTTACTCAATCTCATTGCCCCGGCATCCTCCCAGTATCGAGAAGGGCTGGGGTGCACTAATCTGCATGACAATGGCCTGAGTGAGACAGTTTTACCAAGCCGCAGCCGTTTGAGTGACGCCCTTTGGCCGGAAGGCAACCACGTTTCGCCATCGCAGAACGCGGCGCTCAACGGAATCTTGACGGATGCAACGCTCGTAGGACCAGCCATGCGGGCCGTCGTAATTGTACATAACGGGCGCATCATAGGCGAAACCTACGGCGAAGGGTTTGACGAAACCACGCCACTTTTGGGCTGGTCAATGACCAAAACCGTTAGTGCAGCGCTGATCGGTGCGTTGATTGAGGATGGGCGGTTGACCCGCGGCGATACACTTACACAAGCCTATCCTGAGTGGAGGCACGATGAACGTGCCAACATCACCTATGAAAACATGTTGGGGATGGTCAGCGGTCTAAGGTGGAATGAAAGCTACGGTAATTTGTCCGACGTCACACGTATGCTCTATCTTACGGAAGATATGGCGAATTTTGCAGCTAAAAGCCCTTTAGTGTCTGAGGTTGGGGAAAGCTTCAATTATTCTTCTGGTACAACAACAGCGATGTCGCGGTCTTGGCAAGATGCTGTGGAGGAAGATCTTGCCTACCCAGCGCGTGCCATCTTTGGTCCGCTTGGTATGACCTCAGCCGTGATGGAAACCGATGTTTTTGATACCTTCGTTGGCTCTAGTTACATGTATGCTACTGCCAGGGATTGGGCGCGATTTGGTCAATTCCTTTTACAAAAGGGAGAATGGAACGGCCTAGAGATTCTTCCTCAAGGATATGTGGATTGGATGTTTGAACCTGTGATAACGTCAGGGGGCGACTACACCAAAGGCTCACTTTGGCGCACTGTGCCGCGTCGTAAAATGGTATTTGAGGACGCCGTCTGGCTGCAGGGCCACGATGGGCAATCAATCGGCATCTTTCCTTCTCATGACTTAGTGGTTGTTCGTTTAGGGCTTAGCCCCTCTCGGGAGGGATATTCCCCGCTACAGATGGTACAAAAAGTAATTGAACAGTTAGGAGATTAATTAAAGCGTTCCGCCTTTAACCAGAGACATATCCAGCAGCCTTGAAGTAGTTCCGACATTCTTGCGCCGAGTAGAGGTCGCATAGGCGGACACTTCGAGGGCGTATTTGTCCCAGAGGCCGAAAGCATCGTTTCTGGCGTGGCGGTACCCTAACAGTTGCGCAATCGAAATAACGCTGGACTGATCATCGTGGGCTAGCAATTCGGCGGCATGATCCATTTTGCGTTGAATGGCATATTTGTCACTGTACCCTTAATTGCCGTACTGTCGGAGCTGTGGATAAGTGTCGGCCTATTGGGGCGGGTGATTTGCGTGGTAGATGAGCGTCTTGCGAAACACCGTGCAGCGGTTCTTCGGCCGATCCTGGAGCTTGAGAAGAGAGGTGAGCCGATCAGCGCGGCGATCGGAGATGCCGCTTGGGAACTGGGCTTGGCGAAAAGCCACACATGGTCGCTTTACCGGCGTCTGAGAGAGAACGATGCCCGTGCCTCGGCGTTGGAGTTGGACCGTCGCGGGCCGAAACCAGGGTCGAAACGGATTGCCGAAGGCGTCGAAATCATCATCAATGCGAGCCTGCGAAAATACTATCTGGTCCGCGAGCGCTCGAGCTTTGTTCGCATCTGGCGTGAGATCCGTGCTGAGTGCGAGGCGAAAGGATTTCAGCCCCCGACGCGGAAAACGGTCAAAGCTCGCCTCGACGCAATGGATCAGCGAGAAGTCTTCCGAAAACGGCGCGGGGCAGAGGAGGCTAACAAGGTCTTTACTGCGCGTCCTGGCCGCTTTGAAATTTCAGCCCCGCTGGAAGTCGTTCAGATTGATCATACAACTTCAGACATCACGTTGGTCGATCACGTCAATCGACGGCCACTTGCGCGCCCCTATCTGACGGTTGCGATTGATGTAGCGACCCGGATTGTTCTCGGGGTCCATGTCACTTTCGACGAGCCATCTATCTTGTCGATCGCCCTATGTCTCGATCACTGCGTGCGCCGGAAATCGGTGCACGTATCTGGAACTATGGAAGAGGTGGTTTGGCCGACGGCCGGAATCCCGAAGGTGATCCACGTCGACAACGCGCAGGAGTTCCACAGCGATGCCTTCAGAATGGCCTGCGAAGATTGGGGCATTGCTGTCGAGTATCGTCCGCTTGGCGGCAAACACTACGGCGGTCATGTCGAACGGCTGATCGGAACAACTATGGGGGCCGTTCATGTGCTGCCCGGGACGACGCAATCCTCAATCGTTGAGAAGGGCGACTATGACAGCGAGAAGCACGCGGCCCTGACACTGACCGAGTTCGAGGATTGGCTTCATCTGGAAATCTGCCGATACCACAATACGGTTCACGAAGCTCTCGGACGAACCCCGCTCGCGGCATGGGCGGACATGGGCGGGGATACTGCGGGACGGCAGGTTGTCGATGTCGATGCCTTTAGGACAAGTTTCTTGCCGTTCGAGTGGCGCCAGCTCGGGCGCACCGGGATCACGCTCTTCGGGGTCCATTACTGGAGTGATGTTTTTGCATCGTTGGTCGGACGAGGGCAGGGCAAGGTACAGGTGAAATATGATCCGCGAGACTTATCGCAGGTCTGGGTCATTACCGGTGATGGCCGTGTGATTCCGGCGCGCTACAGGGATCTCAGCCACCCGCGGATATCGCTTTGGGAAAGTCGGAGGGCGCGGAAGGATTGGCAGGAAAAGCATGGTGGCCGGATCAACGAGCGGGTCCTATTCCAATTGATTGACGCGCAACGGCAGCTGGCTGAGGCGGCGCGCCAAAAAACGCGGACTGCCCGGTTGGAAAACGAAAGAGACGCGCGGCTGCCCCGGCCCCAATCGCGCCGTGATCCGTCGCGCGAAATGTTCGCGATTGATACAGGCAACCCTGATCTGCCAACCTACGAGATTGATGAGTTTAATGACCCCAGAAGAAAGAATTGACGGTATCCGCGGCGACCATTGGATCGCGTTTGACCGTGCCACCATCGTTCTCAACCGATTGACATCCCTGATGGAAATGCCACAGCAAAGTCGGATGCCAGGGCTGATGGTTTATGGAAGTTCCGGCATCGGAAAGACGATGATCGCCAAGCGGATGGCGAGCAAATATCCAACGCAGTACAACGCTGAACTGGGCATCACGAAAACACCCATCCTGCTAGTTCAGGCCCCGCCGGCCCCGGACGAACGACGGTTCTATCAACACATCCTGGCGACGATCGGGGCGCCTATGTGGGGTCGGCATACCGTGTCCGAGCTCGAGGTGCGCGCGCTCAGTCATCTTCGGGACATGGACCTTAGGATGCTTATGATCGACGAAGTGCATAACCTGCTTGCTGGCAGCTACCGTGAGCAACGCCGTTTCCTGAACATGCTCCGGTTCCTCGCCAACGATCTCTGCGCCTCGCTCGTCGTCTTCGGTGTGAATGAAGCCCTGGAGGCGGTTCGAGGAGACGATCAATTGGCCCGACGTTTGGACGAACACTACCTGCCGCTCTGGGAAGATGATGTGGAGTTCTCTCGACTGATCCAGACGTTGATCGCGGCGATGGCGCTTGAGCAACGCTCAGGCCTTACGGTGGCGTCGCTTCGGACGATCCTGAAAGTGACCGGTGGCGTCACCTCGCGCGTGTTTATCATGATCAAATCCCTGGCTATCGATGCAATCGAGACCGGAGAAGAGCGGATCACGGACGAAGCGGTTCATGCCTGGCGACCGGTTTGGACGAAGCATGCCTGGAACATTCCTCGACAGCCCGCCGCTGCATTCGGGTGACCGTCAGACCGCTACCGTTTCGACCGCCACCTATGCGTGATGAGCTTCTGTCGAGCTGGATGGGTCGCTTGGCGAAGGCTAATCATTGTTCGGTTGAAGAGCTTTGTGGCTATCTGGGTTTGGGGCAGGGCAGGGTGCCGGAATGTGCAAGCGACCTGCGGATGGCGAACTGGGCCATGCTATGCGGGGCGGTTCAGCGGTCCCCGGATGAAATCGTTAGCATGGCTCTTCCGGATTCAATGCATCATGACGTGCAATACGTGTCCCGGCATGACTTCCAATATTGCCCGGGGTGTGTTGCTAAATCACCCAATTTGGTGCTTCGCCATTGGCGCTTGGCATGGTCGATGACCTGTGAAATCTGCGGTCAGGCCCTGGCAGCCAAGTATCCAACCAAAGATGTATCAGGCAGACTTCATGCCCGCGCTTTGCGCGGCGCGGAAGTTCTGAAGACGGCTGCCGCCATGACCGATCTCGCGAGGTTGAACCGGATCAGTCTGACCTTGCAAGTCATATCGGTGCTGAAGATCGGGCGTCTTTGGTCGCTCACCTCCGGGAACAAGCGCGAAAGGCTACTGGCGCTTGCGGCGGTCGGTATAGGATAACAGCCGGCCCGTACCGCCGCCCAATCATGAATGCGACACTGTCTCCGGCAATGGAAGCAAGGATTGCGACGGCGACATCGACCCATACAGATCGACACAAGCTAGGTGCCGCCGTTTCTTTTTTTTGCGGCCACATGCCACGAGCTAGTGTGAGTTTCTTAGGGAAATGAAACTTGCGGTAAAACAAAAGCGTAGAGGCGTGACTTTTTTCTATCATCAGTCACGATGTAAAGAACGCCACCACTTTCATCCAGAGCTATCCCTTCCGGGTTCTTCACTTCCTTTACTTTATCCTTTTTTGAGTAAACCAAGTCGATGGGTTTGACCGTTTGAACTCCAGGATCAAAAACGAATATTCGGCGCCCTTCGTCGCTGAGTATCCACAAAGACCTGGTTTTGCCGGACCAGGCGACCCCACTGATGTCTAGTTCGTCATCGTCGGTACGAGATGAAACAAAACCAGTCTGCGCCGTTAATGGAATTGCTTCGATAACCTCATCAATATCTGGCGAAATGATTAGCAGTAGTCTTGGTTGACCCTCAATGACTAAGAATATTTGCCCAGAGTCTGGGTCAACAGTGATGCCTTCCGGCCCCTTGTTCAAAGGGTTCTCTGCAAGCCTTGCAGCAATTTTATCATACCCCCTGAGTGAAGAAATTGGCGTAGAATTGACTTTGATTGGGTCTGTAGGTTGGATCATTACGATAGATCGGTCAGTTTCTTGTAGCAGCAAAACAGACCCATCCTTTCTTCCAGCAACTCCTTCCAGGTCGGTACCCAGATCTTCTGGAATTTTGAACGCACTCTTTAGTTTTCCGTCTACTCCTAGAAGATGCAGCTTTGATGCCTCATCGCTTACTGACCACAAGAACCCGTCAACACTGGAAAGCGACAATCCAGAAGGTTCAAAAAAGCCCTCTGATTTATCTGCTACTTTGTAAGACTCAATAAGTTCCAACATATTAGTTTGCGCTTTTAACGGGGTCGCTGACACCAAAGTGTTTGCGACCAGAGTAAGGGTCGCGCAAATTCCATTTGTGACTTTCAAACTTTTCCGGTCAGTTGGCTGGTTCATTAGAGTTAAATCTGCGCTTGTTTGAGATTGGCTAGTATTCCACCAAAAAATTGATGTTGTCGATCCTAACACAGTATTTGGCGGAAGTTCGATATTTGATCCTGCAAAGCTTTACCGAAACTAAATTCATGCGGTTGAATTAGTCTATGGGAGTGCAGCTTAGTCGCGAGGTGGGGTGCAATTGCGCCACGTTACGCAGGACGGAGCGGCTACTCAACGGTACAGCAGGAGGGAAAGACTTTTGAGTACACGATTTTCGATAGCATCAATCCTCTTGACGGTGCTGCTGCCGAGTGTTTGCTATTCGCAGATTGATCCCGCTTCCTTACTTGCGGGAACGTCGAAGTCAGAAATAGTGATTGAGCGAGGCTGGATTCAATTCCGTGGTAAGCAGGAACTCTACTTTTTCACGCTAGACGTCATCGTAACAATCATAGTGACCGCCTTGATTGTTTATCATCCCGTACGACTTAAAGCGCGCCGAAGTGTCAGCGATCTGGTTATGCCCAGACTGTTCTTCCTGTACGCGCTGATTGGAATGGCTGTGGGATTCCTAGTTGTTCAACATGGGTCAATGATCGGGTTCGTTGTATTTGGCATCGGTGCATTGCTCAGGTTCCGTTCCAATCTCGATGATCCGGCAGACACCGTCGAAATGATAATTGTGACGGTTCTTGGTCTTGCAGTCGGTTTGGGCTTGCCGCTGATGGCTACACTGGTGGCGGTTGTGTGTTGGTGTTTCATTTGGCTCGGAGGGCGAAACAAGGGTGTAGAAATTTCGCTCAAAGCTCCGGACGAAGAGCACTCGTTGAACGTCAGTGGCGCAATTGAAGCTATGGCTGCTGACGCTGGCTGGAAGCTCATCAGAAAACACCACATTCCCGGCAAATCTCGCGTTTCATTGCTTTTCATCACCTCTGGTGGACTTTCGGAAGCCCGGATAGAAGAGATGATAAACGATTTGGTTCCTGCAAAAGTTGAAATGAAACTCAACCTGTAGGGTCGGAAATCATGACCAGTGTGTGACGGTTGCTGCACGCGCAATAGCTGAGAGGAAGACCTTGTCCAGTACCGATTGAGATGGTCAGGCGGAAGTACCTCAACAACATCATTGAACAAGGCCATCGCTTCATCAAACGTCGGATCAGGCCCATGTTGGGTTGCAAGTCTTTCGATTCAGCTGCATCTGCCCTGGCTGGCATCGAACTGGTCAACATGATCCGCAAAGGTCAGTTCACGCCCGGACTCCGTCCGTTTCAGCAGTTTGTTCAACTGGTAGGGTAAACCGCTCTCCAATTCCACTCATGCTCTGCCATCTAAAAAGTTTGCGACAGAACCCGGACAAACTGCGGTCCTATGGTGCCGCCAAGCGAGAGGTCGCGCCGGGGTTGGATCATTGGTCGTATAAGGGCTTGAACAATCGAGCCGAGAACAGCCATCTTCCATTTCGAAAGCGGGAACGGACGATGCAAGGCCATCGCTCTCCAGGGGGGTTGCAAAGGTTCGTAGCGACCCACTCAGCCATCCGCAATTGCTTCAGCGTCCCCGCCCGCCGCCGTTCAGCCTTAACAATCCGATATCACCG
>JBCDBQ010000227.1:0-10347 GCA_039183375.1 Pseudomonadota bacterium | reverse complement strand
TGCCTTGCCCTGACGATTGCGCGGGCGCGTGACACGATGAGTGTGGAAGAGGAGCAAG
Source organism: Pseudomonadota bacterium (assembly GCA_039183375.1). GTDB lineage: Bacteria > Pseudomonadota > Alphaproteobacteria > Rhizobiales > Hyphomicrobiaceae > Tectiglobus. Next base: position 10,289 of record JBCDBQ010000227.1, on the reverse strand, counting down.
AGATCGTTGCTGCCTTGACCGAGGTCCCCCGGCACATCGCAACCATGTTGCGCTCGGAAGCCAACTACACAGAGCTGGCGCAGGACCTATCCAAAGCCAAAGATGTTCTCTACTTGGGGCGTGGCATCAATTTTCCACTCGCCATGGAAGGCGCGCTGAAACTCAAAGAGATTTCCTACATCCATGCCGAGGGTTATGCAGCTGGCGAGCTGAAACATGGCCCAATTGCCCTCATCGATGAAAAGATGCCAGTGGTCGTTGTCGCTCCAAAGGATGCATTATTCGAGAAAACCATCTCAAACATGCAGGAAGTCGCGGCCCGTGGTGGCCAAATGGTCTTGATCTCGGACGCTGATCCTGATGAAGCCGGCTGTCCGCTGATGCAACACATTCAGACACCCACTGCACATCCGTTCGTCATGCCGCTGATCCAAGCTGTGCCTGTGCAACTTTTAGCCTATCACACGGCCGTTCAGATGGGCACTGACGTTGATCAGCCAAGAAACCTTGCTAAATCGGTGACGGTTGAATAATTAGGCTTTATCGACATCGGCATCGGGGCAATTTTCGCCTCAATGTTAGAGTGTTATCTAAGTGAAGCAGCTGTTTCGGGGATGGGAATTGATAGGCTCTCCAATGCATTCGTGGAGATCAAAGCTCGCAGTCACGTGCATAACTGTATGCCTTACAGCAGCAGTCGGGCTGACTGTGGTCCAAGATGCACGTGCTCAATCGACTAAGAGCAGCAGCCAGAAGTCACCGGCGCTCAATCGCAAGGCTGCCCAGGCTGCATTACATTCCGGTTATCAATCCCTCACGTCCAAGAACACAAAGCAGGCCATCACCGAACTATCTCGAGCCATAAAGTCCGGCAAGCTGCGTTCCAGTGAGATGGCAAAAGCTCTGTACTATCGCGGCCAGGCCTATCGTGAAGCCAAGCGGCCGGCAGACGCGATCGCGGACCTCACCAGCGCGCTCTGGATGAAGGGGGCGTTGTCGGATCGTGAGCGCAAAGCTGCAATGACGCTGCGTCAAGAAACCTATAAGCAACTTGGCGTCGCCGGGCCTGCTCTGCCCTTCGGTACGACCACCACAACGGAAACCGCAACAGCCAGCACACAACCACCGAAGCCCTCAGCGCCGAGAAAACCAGTAGCAGCAAAAACGACTCCTTCGCAAAAGGGTTCGAACAGCGCCTGGACCGTATCAACTGCGCCCGCGAAGCCAACGACGAGCTCAAATCCGCTCGCTTCGGCCAGCGATGGCGTGACGAAGTTCTTCAACAATCTATTTGGCGGCGGCTCAAACACGACACCGACAACCGGCAGCGTCACGACCCGTACCGAGACTGCTCGTGCAGCAACAACACAGCGTCCCAGCGCCAACACAGCCGCCAGGACAACCGTAGCCCGCGCTCAACCCCGGACCACGACAACGCGCACACCGACTGGAAACTACTTTGTTCAAGTGGCATCTGTCAGAGATCCAGGGCAGGCGAGAACGCTCGCCAGTACTGTTACGAAACGCCACAAGGCGATCCTTCAAGGCCGCAAGCCGACCATCGAAACCGGTGTTCTCGGCAATATGGGCACTTTCTACCTCGTTCGCATCCGCGCATTCAGATCCCAGACGGAGGCCTCCAAACTCTGCAAGAAGCTTTTGGCCAGCGGTCTGGACTGCCTCGTGAACAAGAGCTAATCGCGCCGCGATCTTCATGCCTCCAGCAGATTGACCATTCGTACTGGAAAGCCAGGACGTTGCGCGAATGGGCCTCAAAACCGCGGTTTTACAGGCGTCGAGCTCAACAGAGCTAGTGCGAACGGTGATAACGTTCACGCGCGCGAACGCAACACATCATCCGAAATCCTCGCGTTTCAACGTTGCCCGCAGAAGTTGAATGGCTTGGTCCTTTCGCACTGCATCATTTTCGAGTATCAAGTCTAGGGCTGAGCGACGATCACCGAAAATGTCCAGAACCCAGGCGCAAAGATGTCGACAGACGAGCCGTCCGGAACCAAGCCTAAGAAGTTGCAGGGGCGGCGCGCTGAACGGCGCCAACGCGCTAGGGCTCGTAGACGTCGCCAACGCAAGCCATTTTCACTCGGTGCCCGACTGCGCAACTATTTTCTGACCGGCCTGGTCGTTGTCGGCCCAATTACGATCACGATCTACATCGTCTGGTGGTTCATCCAAATCATTGATGCCTGGGTCAAACCATTCGTTCCAGAAGCCTATGATCCGGATACTTATCTGCCGTTCCATGTTCCTGGAATTGGCCTGATTTTCGGCGTGATCGCCCTCATCGCAATTGGTGCACTGGCTGCCAACCTATTTGGCAAAACGATCATCAGCTTTGGTGAGCTGTTCCTTGGCCGAATGCCAATCGTCCGCAATGTCCATCGCGCACTCAAGCAGATTTTCGAATCCGTGATTACCGCCTCGGAATCCGGGTTTATGGATGGCAACAACAAAGGACCACACCGGGTCGGCTTGGTTGAGTTTCCATCGAAGGATATCTGGTCGATTGTCTACGTCACCGGTGAAGCCTCAGGCGCGATCATGGAGGCACAACCTGGCGGCGAAACCGACTTGATTGCCGCATTTATGCCGACTGGGATGGTACCACCGACCGGGTTTGTCTGTTTCATCCCGCGTCGCAACGTGATCTTCCTTCCCATCAGCATGGAGGACGCAGCCAAGACAGTCGTATCAGCTGGCATGTTCATGCCGGAACAACAAGAACAGATCAAAGCCATGCTGCGGCAAGCCAATGCCAGCCTGGACAACGTCACGCGCTGAGCCAAACTATTGGACACCCTAAAGTCCGGTGACCCAGCATAATGAGATTATGACTCAGGCTGCCCGGAACAGCCGCACAGCCTCGTCACATTCAAACAGGTATAGCAGCGTCCGTATGGCCGCGCCTCGCTCTGTCTCTAGTTCTGGGTCCTCTTCCAAAACCTTTTGCGCGTCGTGACGGGCCCGCGCCAGCAAGTCCTCAAAACCCGGAACGTCGGCAACGCGAAACTCAGGCATCCCACTTTGACGCGCGCCCAGGACCTCGCCGCCGCCCCTCAGATCAAGGTCTTTTTCCGCGATCAGAAAACCATCCTCGGTCTCGCGCATCATCTTCAAACGCGCTTCCGCAACCTGTCCCAACGGCGCCTTATAAAGCAGCACACAATAGGACTGCCGCGTACCGCGACCGACGCGCCCCCGCAACTGATGCAGCTGCGCCAACCCAAATCGTTCCGCATGCTCAATCACCATGATTGATGCGTTGGGCACATTGACTCCGACTTCAATCACCGTTGTCGACACGAGTATTTTGAGCTTGTTCTCCGAAAAGGCAGCCATCGTCGCGTCTTTAGAAGTCGCTGTCATGGCCCCATGCAACAAACCCACGTCCTTGCCAAAGACCTGCGCCAAATGGGCTTGTCGTTCCTCTGCGGCAGCCAGTTCCGAAACTGCCGAGCTTTCAATCAAAGGACAGACCCAGTAGATCTGTGCACCATCACTGACCGCCCGTTTGAGCCCGTCGACAATTTCTTCGAGACGGTCCGTCGACGCTAAGGTGGTCTTGACCGGTTTTCGACCCGCCGGTTTCTCGGTCAGCTTGGAGACTTCAAGATCCCCATAGTGCGTCATCAGCAACGTGCGCGGAATAGGCGTCGCAGTCATAGCCAGGACATTGGCTCCACCATCGCGCCCCTTACTCTGCAATGCCAAACGTTGATGCACACCAAAGCGATGCTGTTCGTCGACAACCGCGATAGCAAGATCCTGGAAGATAACATCCGGTTGGAACAGCGCGTGCGTCCCGATCAGAATATCCGTTTCACCGGAAGCCACGCGCTTGAGCGCACTTTTTCGAGCCGCGCCTTTCTCGCGTCCGGTGACGACATCAATACTCAGGCCCGCCGCTTCCGCCAGGGGTTCAATTGTTTCCAGATGTTGGCGCGCGAGGACTTCCGTTGGCGCCATAAGTGCGGCTTGGGCGCCAGCCTCAATAGCAATCGCCATCGTCATCAGCGCAACAACTGTTTTGCCGGAACCAACATCACCCTGGAGCAAGCGAAGCATTCTGCTCTCTGCTGCGAGGTCCGCCGCAATGTCATCGATCGCCGTGACTTGCGAATTTGTCATCTCGAATGGAAGAGCTTGTCGTAAGCGCTCCCTGATCCGGCCATCCCCCTCAACGCGCCGGCCACGTTGACGTTTGTTCTTCATCCGCACAAGGCCGAGTGCGATCTGGCCAGCAAACAGTTCGTCATAAGCCAGTCGCTGCCAAGCATCTGCACCAGGCGAAACGTTCGCCGGGTCATCCGGCAGGTGGAGCGCCTGCAGACAATCTTTCAACGGCGCCCAGCCCTGTGAGGCTCGGAAACCATCGTCAATCCACTCGGGCAGATCTGGAAATGACCTCAATGTCTGGCGACTGATCTTGCCAAGAACCTTACTCGAAAGCCCCGCCGTTAGCGGATAAACTGGCTCCAATAGCGGCAGGTCGTCCCGCGCCTCCGGTGAGACGATGTAGTCAGGATGCGACATCTGCAACTGCTCGCCATACTTCTCCACGCGACCAGACACAAACCTGACCTCGCCGGTCGGCAGTTGACGCTCCACAAAACTCCGCTCGGCATGAAAAAAAACCAAGTCCAATTTGCCGGTAGCGTCTTCACAGCGCACTTTATAAGGTGCTTTGCGGTTTCCCCTTGGTGGGGCGCGGTGCTTGCGCACGACCACCTCGAACGTGGCAATTGTTCCTGGCACGGCATCTGCGATATTGGGTTGTGCCCGGCGATCCACGACACCTGTCGGCATGTGCCAAATCAAGTCGATGACACGTGGTTCCAGGACGCCAGGTGGCAGCCGGACGGCCTTTTTGAGCAAGGTAATGACGCGCGGGCCAACACCCTTCAAGGTCTGGGCAGACGCGAATAGCTCGTTGAGAACACTCGGTCGCATCGCGCAGCCGCTCTCCTTCTTGTTCGACGCGAAAGTGCGCTCTTCGAGCACCCTTTGATGCTTGGTTTCAAGTGCAACACCAGTTATACAAACCTGCCAGACCCGGTGAGATTTGGCCAGTTGCGCTGTGCATGAGCACGTTCGCACAGGCACACGTCTCCCGCGACCTAAGACCGGCAGTTCGCAACAACAGGCTCCCCATGACCGATGAAACAGAAACCCGCCGCCGGCGCGCGAAATTCCGCGCAAATCACCGCGGCACCAAAGAAATGGACTGGATACTCGGGCGCTACGCGGATGCTCATATCGATGAGATGGTCGGCGCGGACCTCTCGACCTTCGAGGAACTGCTTTCTATTGCTGATCCTGAAATCAACGAATGGATATTGGATCCCATGACATATCCACAGGGTCAGTTCTTTGTCCTTCTGGAACGGATCCGGTCATTCCACAACATCTCGAAGACGCATTAGAATTACCAACGCCCGACACGCCTATAAAGTCCGACCAATCGATATGAGCATCGCCACAGCCGAGACGGCAGCTGCCGCAAAACCGGAAATCCATTTTACGTTCACGCCCGAGGGCATGGACGCACTTGCGATCGCACAGTTGCTGAACGACCAAACAAAGCCCGAGGCGCCGGCAACACTCATCCACGTCGCCCGCGATGACCGGCGGCTGGATGCATTGGAACGCTCACTGGCGTTCTTCGCGCCAAAGACACGCGTCGTGAGTTTGCCGGCCTGGGAAACGGTTCCCTTTGACAGGATCGGACCAAACTCTGACGTGGTAGCCCGGCGCATGACGGCCATGGCGCGCCTGGCATTGCGCGCGGGCAAAGAACCAATGGTGCTGCTCACCACCGTCAATGCTATCCTTCAACGCCTTCCGCCGCGCCAGTTTATTCGGCAAGCCATGCGCCAGATCGCACCTGGTCAGCGCATTGACATGAACCGGCTTATGCAACGCCTCCAACTCGGAGGCTATATCCGCACCGGCACTGTGATGGAGCCCGGCGAGTTTGCCGTCCGCGGTGGCATTCTCGATCTCTTTCCTCCGGGTCGCGTCAATCCGCTTCGCTTGGATTTCTTTGGCGACACGCTCGAGAGCATCAAGACATTCGATGCGCAAACACAGCGCACGAGCAAGGTCGTGCAAAAGTTTGTCTTGCTGCCAATCAGTGAGGTCCCCCACAGCGAAGATGCAACGAAGCTGTTCCGTCAGAACTACGTCGAACTCTTCGGTGGCGCGACAGGAGATGATCCGCTCTATGAAGCAGTGAGTGCCGGTCAGCGCTATCCAGGCATGGAACATTGGCTGCCTTTATTTCATGACAGCCTCGAAACCGTTGTAGATTACGCCGGCGACCACGTAAGTATTACGTTGGACGATATGGCTGACGACGCTGTGCGGCAACGCCTAGACCTCATCACCGAGCATTATACCGCGCGCGTCGAATCTCTAGAGACTTCGACTTTCGGCGCGCCTCCGTACAAGCCGGTACCAACCGACCGCATGTACCTGGATGAAGCCGAATGGCAGCGTTGCCTTGGCGAACTTGATGTTGGTTGGTTTCATCCGTTCGATATCCCGCCGCCAGCTGCAACCCGCAGCTTCAACGGTGAACCCGGTCGAAACTTTGCACCAGAGCGTCAGGCTAATGACGGGGACCTCTTCGGCTCGGTCGTCGGTCACCTCAAGGCCCACTTGGCACAAAATCGCAGAACGCTGGTTGCAGCCTGGACACCTGGTGCCCGCGAACGCCTTATAAATTTGATTAAAGAGCGCGGCCTGCAGGACATCGAAAAAGTCGACACCTTCCACGAGGCGCTGGCCCTGCCAGGCGGCACGGTTGGCGTCTGCATCCTCGGCCTGGAGCGCGGCTTCCATGCGCCTGACTTATGCGTGGTGGCGGAGCAAGACATTCTTGGCGACCGTCTTGTGCGACCACGCAAGCGGCTCAAGAAGGCAACCGACATTATTACTGAGGCCACCGCCCTCGCTGTCAGTGACCTGGTTGTGCACGCGGAACACGGCATCGGCCGTTTCGATGGCCTCAAAACCGTTACGGCTCTCGGCAGTGCGCATGACTGCATCGAGATCAGTTATGCTGGCGGCGACAAGCTCTTCTTGCCGGTCGAAAACATTGAATTGCTCTCGCGCTACGGCTCGGACTCGCAAGGCATACAGCTCGATAAACTCGGAGGCGCTGGTTGGCAGGCCCGCAAATCGCGTCTGAAACAGCGCCTACTTGAAATGGCAGCCGAGCTCATCAAAGTTGCAGCGCTGCGCGAGATCCAGGAAGCGCCAGTCCTAAGCCCACCTGAGGGCGCTTACGACGAGTTCGTCACCCGTTTTCAATTTGATGAAACCGAAGACCAGTTTGCCAGCATCGAAGCGGTGAATGAGGACCTTGCAGCAGGTAAACCCATGGACCGACTGGTCTGTGGCGATGTGGGATTCGGAAAAACCGAAGTCGCCCTGCGCGCCTCATTCATTGCAGCCATGAGCGGCTACCAGGTTGCCGTTGTCGTCCCAACCACACTTCTGGCACGCCAGCACTACCGCACATTCAGTGAACGATTCACAGGCTTTCCGTTGAAGGTCGCACAGGCCTCCAGGCTGGTTGGTACAAAGGAACTCAACGCGACCAAGGATGAACTTGCAAAGGGGACGCTCGACATTGTCGTCGGCACGCACGCTCTACTCGGTAAGTCCATCAAGTTTCACAACCTCGGCCTACTCATCATCGACGAAGAACAGCACTTTGGCGTCGCTCACAAAGAGCGCCTGAAACAGATGCGCGAGAGCATCCATGTGCTCACCTTGTCAGCCACACCCATCCCCCGCACACTGCAACTCGCGCTGTCCGGCGTACGTGAGCTCTCGATGATCACGACACCGCCAGTGGACCGCCTGGCTGTACGAACGTATATCTCGCCCACCGATCCCGTCATCTTGCGCGAAGCTCTGCGCCGCGAGCGCTATCGTGGTGGTCAGTCATTCTATGTGGTGCCGCGTATTACCGACCTTGATGACGTCTCAGAATTTCTTGCCGAGCACGTACCGGAGCTCCGCGTTGGCCGCGCTCACGGTCAGATGCCTCCGAGCGAGATCGAGCGCATCATGACGGCGTTCTATGACGGCGAATTCGATATTCTGCTTTCAACCGCTATTGTTGAGTCAGGCCTCGATGTCCCGAATGCCAACACCATGATTGTGCACCGCGCGGACATGTTCGGTTTAGCCCAACTCTACCAACTGCGCGGCCGGGTTGGTCGCTCTAAAGCACGCGCATATGCCTATTTCACGACCCCACCGGGCAAGAAGCTGACCGACGCCGCACAGAAACGACTGAAGGTCCTCCAGTCACTGGACACACTGGGTGCCGGTTTCTCACTCGCCAGCCACGATCTAGATCTGCGCGGCGGTGGCAACCTCTTGGGTGAAGAGCAATCCGGCCACATCAAGGAGGTCGGATTTGAACTTTATCAATCCATGCTGGAAGAGACTATTACCGCGCTGAAGGGTGGTCAGGATGGCCAGACCCAGGATCATTGGTCTCCTCAAATCTCTCTCGGCACAACAACGCTCATACCTGAAACCTATGTCGCCGATCTACAATCGCGCCTCGGCCTTTATCGCCGTCTCTCGACCTTGGAAACGAGAGCGCAAATCGATGAATTTGGTGAGGAACTCATTGATCGTTTTGGTCCGCTGCCAGACGAGGTCAAGGGCCTTCTCGATGTCATGGAGATCAAGGGTTACTGCCGCACCGCTGACATTGCACAAGTCGACGCTGGACCCAAAGGCGCTGCCTTCCGATTCCGCAATGACACATTTGCCAATCCAGAAGGCCTGATCAGGTACATTGGGCGGCAAGGCGCAAGCGCTAAGATCCAGCCAGACCACAAGATGGTCTTCACAGCAGAATGGGAAAAAGACGCAGCGCGCATGTCGGGCGTCAGGGGCATCGTCCAGGAACTGGCAAAACTGGCAGAGCGTGGCGACAAACCATTATCCTAGCGTTTGCACGAACTTCAGACTGTGTATGCTGCTGACTGGATGAACAAGTCAGCAGCGGAAGAATTACGATGGAAGTGACCGACGCTCTTTGCGCGCAAATACTGGACGAGTTGCCTGAGTTCGCTTTGGTGAACGATCGTGAACTTCAAACGAAAAGTATCTGGGCGTGGGCCTTCGCAATCGCGAACTCGAGCTTTACCTCCATCAAAGACATCCCACCTTCCGGCAATCCCGGCACCAACGAAGCGGTCCGAGGTGACCAGACGGACCACCTGCGCGGTGTCACACGGCTCGCTATCGGCATCGCCAAGGAAATGCAAGCAGCGTATCCCGAGCTCAACATCAACATGGACGCCATCGTTGCAGGTGGCTTGCTACACGATGTTGGCAAGGCCTGGGAGTTCGATCCTGAGAACCGCAAGAGATGGCGCGAAAATCAGCGCACATACGGCAAACCATCCATAAGACATCCCGCCTATGGCGCGCACATCTGCCTGACCGCTGACCTTCCGGAAGAGATCGCACATATCGCCATGGCGCATTCCGGTGAAGGCGAGCTCCTGGTCCGCAGCCTCGAATGCATGATTGTTCATCAGGCCGATTACACGTTCTGGAATTCACTACTGGCAGGCGGCATGCTGAAGCCAGAAACGGTCAGGCCTGAGCAACAGAAATACGTCAGGGACTTGCAATATTGATCTGCCTTGCCGGTCAGGTCGACTTTGATGCCTGCTGACTTGCCGCATATGCTTGCTCCCAATTACGTCCATCAAACATCCGCACTTCCGGCCTTTCAGCATGGACGTCAAAATCATCGAGAGTGTTGACGTTCACGATAAACATGTCAGGCGCCGTCCGCGGATTTCCGAAAGTATGGATCCCACATTTCGAGTAGAAGCAGTGCCTCGCCACCATCTTGTTGAATTGATAAACTTCGATGTGATCCTTACCAGAAGTGATGTTGAAGTCCTCTGGTCTGACGCAGGTGAGCAGGATCCCCTTCTTGGTGCAAACTGAGCATGTGCATCGCGTCACTTTGCTGAGATCTGCTTTGAACTCGTATTTGACGGCACCGCAGTGGCAACTGCCATGATAAGTCTGCATTGCAAACTCCAACAATTCAGGCACGCGATGTATTAACCACCAGCCACAAATAAAGCAGAAGGGATCCATCAATGCCAATCGAACGTTTGATCGTCGAAGACGAAACTGCGCCCTTCAGCCATTACTGCCATGTCGTGCGAGCAGGCGACCACATTTGGCTGTCCGGCATGGTCGGAATGGCAAAAGAT
>JBCDBQ010000226.1:0-10405 GCA_039183375.1 Pseudomonadota bacterium | reverse complement strand
GGTGGTTTGCCGGCGATGATGAAGGTTCTTGAGGGTAAGCTGCATTTGGATGCGATGACCGTTAATGGTCAGACGCTTGGAGAAAACATTGCCGATGCCCAGGTGCACAACGACGATGTGATCAGGCCTTTGGATAGAGCTATCTACGAAGGTGGAGCAACGGCTGTCCTCAAGGGCAATCTCGCGCCACGAGGTTGTGTGATCAAACCCTCGGCCGCCGAGCCGCGGTTGCACGAACACCGCGGACGCGCGCTCGTTTTCCGCGACTACAATCACATGTCTGAGGAGATTGAGCGGGACGACCTGGATGTGACGGCGGATGACATTCTGGTATTACAAAACGCCGGGCCCAAAGGGGGACCGGGTATGCCCGAATGGGGGATGTTGCCAATACCGGGGAAGTTGGTGAAGGAAGGCGTCAGGGATATGTTGCGCCTCTCTGATGCTCGCATGAGCGGTACAAGTTATGGCGGATGCATCTTGCATGTCGCTCCTGAGAGTTTTGTTGGCGGCCCGCTCGCACTTGTCGAAACCGGTGATGAGATTGAGGTCAGTGTTAAAAACCGAACGATCCATCTGCTCATTTCAGACGAGGAAATGGCGCGGAGAAAAGCAGCGTGGGCGCCTGAAGAGCCGAGATATCAGCGTGGTTATGGCCGGATGTTCCAAGAGCACATTGGACAGGCGGACGACGGTTGTGATTTTGACTTCCTCGAATCCGGATTTGCTGTTCCCGAACCTGAGATACACTAGCCCCTACAACCTTGCGGACTACCGCGCTATAGAACTTCGATCGACCCAAAAACAGATCCAGTAAGGATGACCATGGCTTATATCTTTGATCCGCTACCGACACCTGCTCTGCCCGTTCAAGGAGATGAGCGACTATTCCCTGTTCACCGCATTTATTGTGTAGGTCGCAACTACGCCGAGCACACGCGCGAGATGGGCCACGATCCGGACCGCGAGCCGCCGTTCTTCTTCCAGAAGAACCCAGATAATCTGCTGACGACAGGCGAGTTTCCCTATCCGATGGCATCGGAAGACGTGCATTGGGAAATCGAGATGATGGTTGCGCTGAAATCCGGTGGCACACATATCGCGGTTGAGAATGCTATGGAGCATGTCTTTGGCTATGGCGTTGCGCTCGATATGACCCGACGTGACCTGCAGGGTGTGGCGAAGAAAATGGGTCGCCCATGGGAAGTTGGGAAGGCGTTTGAAAAATCGGCTCCCTGTACGTCGCTTGTGCCAGCTGCAGAGATCGGTCATCCCGAGAAAGGTGCGATCTGGCTGGAAGTGAATGGTAGCCGACGTCAGGAAGGCGACCTGGCGCAGATGATTTGGTCCATTCCGGAGCAGATTTCCTACCTATCAGGATTGTTTGAACTGCAGCCGGGCGATCTTATTCTGACGGGTACACCCGCCGGAGTTAGCGCGGTTCAGCGCGGCGATGTTCTCAAAGGGCATGTTGACGGTCTGCCGGCTCTCGACGTGAAGGTGGTGTAGCGCGATCAAAGTAAGCTACATTGCGAAGACCACTTTACCGATTACCTCACGATTTGTGAGCATGTCGAACCCAGCGCGAAAGTCTTCGAGTGGCAACTCAGCGTGTACATGCGGGCGTGTTTTGCCTGCTGCCGCGAGTTGCCAGATCGCTTCGAGATTTTCCTGACCACGCTCGGGATATTGTCGGCCGTATTCCCCGGCGCGAACTCCGACGACGGAAAAGCCCTTGATCAGCGGGATGTTGCTGGGGATCGTAGCTATCCGGCCGGATGTAAACCCGATAACGAGCAGGCGACCATCAAATGCGATGCATCTGGTGGACTCATCAAAGACGTCGCCCCCCACGGGATCGAAGATGATATCGGCGCCGCGCCCATTGGTGAATGCCTTGACTTGCTTGCGGAAGCCTTGGTCGACCGGGAGCACCATGTCGGCGCCATAGCCTTTGAGGAAATCGAGCTTCTCATTGGTCGACGCTGTCGCGATCACCCTCGCGCCGAGAATTTTTGCGAGATCGATAGTCGCAAGTCCAACACCGCCAGCGGCGCCATGCACGAGGACCGTCTCGCCCGATTGCAAGTTAGCGCGGCGCACAAGGGAGACATAGGCTGTCAGGTAAGCAGAAGGATAGGCTGCGGCGGGAGCGTATCCCAAATTGTCAGGGATGCGATGCAATGAACTTGCCTTGGCGACGACGTAACCGGCGAATGCACCGGGACGCAGCGAGCCAGCAACTGCTTGGCCTTTCAGTTCCTCGGGAACATTGGGTCCGGTCTCGGCGACGTCTCCAGAAAAATTCATCCCAACGATAAACGGCAACTCGGGCCTGTGTTGGTACTTGCCCTGGCACATCAAAATATCGGGGAAGTTTATACTTGCGGCGCGAACCTTGATGAGGGCCTCGCCTGCTTGTGGTGATGGAACATCAAGTTGTTTGACGCTCACGCCGGAGAGGTCTTCAGAAATGCTCTCGCAAACGAGCGCGTTCATTTTGTCTGGGCTCATGGCTGCTCCTCCGGCCTTCATTCTCGCAATATGTCTAAAAGAGCATTGTTGAACGCATTGGCTTGTTCGTACATCACCCAGTGACCGGCATTATCGATGATTTTCTGCTGCAGGTTGGGGTGGTGTGTTCGCAGGATTTCGATGCAGTTCTCAACGCTTGGGTAGGCGACCACATCATGTCGTCCCCATATCGTACCGATCAGCCTGTTCACTTTGGCTAGCCCTTCCTTGACGTCCGAGGACCCGGCAAACTCGCGAGAGCGAAACCGTGCCTTCTCGATGTTGAGGGCCTGAAGATCGATCGCTTCTTCGTCGATGTGTTTGGCCTGAGAGATCATCAGTATCTCAAGAACACCGCGATGCACTTCGCGTTTCTCGGCTTCGCTCATTGTGCTGCGTTCCTTCGGGAAGGGGCGCATATCAGGAGAACGTGGAAGACCCAGCGCTGCCGTACCAATGATGACCATGCCATCAACGCGATCGTTCAGCTCTGCTGCTGCCAGAGTGCCGACGTGACAACCAAAAGAGAAACACACCATTTTTGTCGCGCTGCCCGCAGGAAACAAGTCTCGGTAACCCTGGGCAACGGCATCGGCGCAAGATTGCGGAACATAGGGCTGATGCGGCATAGCACTGTCGCCAAGTCCAGGTATATCGATTGTCCAAACCTCGTGTTCCGACTGGAGGGCCCGGATGTTCTTGATCCAGTGGGTCCAGGAGCCAGAGCCGCCGTGCAGTAAGACGATAGGTTTGGCCTCATCACACAATGACGCCCAGCGCCGCCAGACCATGTTGCCGTCGCCGCATGGGGTCAGGTGGCGCTCAGCTTCTGCTTCGAGTTCGTGCATTCTTGATAGCGACATAGATGTGATCCCGAAGTTCCGAGCATGGATTGCGAATTTAGATCAGGCGATACAAACTGGGGGTGAAAAACACAATGAGGAACAGTGATGCGCCCTGACAGCAATCTGAAGATCAACGGAGACCGCCTTTGGTCGAGTCTGATGGATATGGCAAAGATTGGTGCCACTCCAAAGGGCGGGGTTAAGCGCCTGACCTTGACGGATCTGGATCTTGAGAGCCGCAATCTCTTTAAGTCTTGGTGCGAAGACATTGGTTGTTCTGTTGCAGTCGATAAGATGGGCAACATGTTTGCACGCCGCGAAGGGACTGATCCGGACCTGCCGCCTGTGATGATCGGCAGCCATCTCGATTCGCAGCCGACAGGTGGAAAGTTCGACGGGCCGCTCGGTGTGTTGTCTGCGCTGGAAGTTTTGCGCACCTTGGAAGATCTCGATATCAAGACGAAGCATCCCATTGAAGTTGTCAACTTCACCAATGAAGAAGGCTCGCGGTTTGCGCCGGCCATGGTGGCATCAGGGGTTTTTGCGGGTGCTTTCGATCTTGAGTTTGCCTATTCGCGGGAAGATGCTGAAGGGCTGAAACTCGGAGATGAGCTGAAACGAATTGGCTACGATGGTCCCGCCGAGGTTGGTGGCCGTCCCGTGCAAGCGTTTTTTGAGGTGCATATCGAGCAAGGGCCTATACTCGAAGAAGCCGGTACCGACATCGGTGTTGTGACACACGCCAATGGCCAGAGGTGGTATGAGATCACGATGACGGGTGTGGAGAGCCATGCCGGTCCGACACCGATGGCGCGACGGAAAGATGCGCTTGTCTGTGCCGCAGCCGTGATCGAGAAGATCAACCAGATTGGTTGGGATTTTCAGCCCCACGCCTGTTCGACGTGCGGTATGATCCAGGCCTATCCGAACTCACGGAATGTCATTCCAGGTGAAGTCTGGCTGACCGTCGATATTCGCCACCCCTTCAGTGAGCGACTTGAGGAAATGGACAAGGCTGTTCGCGAGGGTGTTGCGGAGATCTGCGAAAAACAGGGCATTGACGTGAAACTCGAGCAGATCTTCGAGTTTCCGGCCTTGGCATTTGATGAAGACTGCGTGGCGGCTGTTCGCAATGCAGCAGAGAGATTGGGATTCAGCCATCAGGACATCACATCTGCCGCCGGTCACGATGCGGTCTATATGGCTCGTGTGGCACCGACCTCGATGATTTTTACGCCTTGCATCGACGGGATCAGCCACAACGAAGCGGAAGACATGACCAAGGATTGGGCATCGGCGGGCGGTAGTGTGTTGCTACACGCAGCGCTCGATCGTGCCGAGATCGTCGGATAGAAGTGCAGGTAGTCTGTGATGTTTTAAGGCGAAGGCGTGCCGATGCTGATCCGGAATGCAGCCAAGATTGCCTCGTGTGAGATCACGCCGGAGAGCGCTTATCTGGACCGGCGCCAATTATTGATGACGGGCGTCGGCGCTATCGCGACCGGAACAGGTTTGATACTGCCGTTCGCAGGTAACAGGGCGGGGGCTGCCGCCTTGCCCGCAAGGAAAAGCAAGTACTCGACGGATGAGCCACCCAGCCGCTATCGGGATATCACGACGTACAACAACTTCATCGAGTTTGGGGCACGCAAGACTGACCCGTCATACTTCGCCGGTGCACTCAAGACGCGGCCTTGGCGGGTCGATATTGATGGGCTCGTCGAACAGCCGCAGACCATCGACATTGATGATCTCCTCAAGCGGTTTGAACTTGAAGAGCGAATCTATCGTCTGCGTTGCGTTGAAGCCTGGTCGATGGTCGTACCGTGGGTTGGTTTTCCGCTGAGCAGTTTGCTGAAGCAGGTTGTTCCGCAGGGCAGTGCCAAGTATGTGCGTTTTGAAACGGTCTATCGTCCGAGTGAAATGCGCGGGCAGCGCAAGTCGAGGCCGATCATTCCCTGGCCATATGTGGAAGGTTTGCGGCTCGATGAGGCCATGCACCCGCTTACGATGTTGGCGGTGGGACTATACGGGAAAACGTTGCCTAATCAGAATGGCGCGCCGGTCAGGCTCGTCGTGCCGTGGAAGTATGGCTTCAAGAGTATCAAGTCGATCGTTCGTATGACGTTGATGGAAAAGCCGCCTGTCACGTCGTGGAATAGGCAAAGCCCGAAGGAATATGGGTTTTATGCCAACGTGAATCCGAATGTTGATCACCCGTCTTGGAGCCAGGCAACTGAACGACGGATAGGGTTTGGCACTATTCGCTTTAGTCAGCGTCAGCCTACCGAAATGTTTAATGGCTATGGTGAAGAGGTTGCCCACCTCTACACTGGCATGGACCTCAGGCAAAACTTCTAACGCTTGCTCAGGTCGATACCCTGACTAAGCTCGGCTCTGGGCTACATCACGGGTAAAGAGGAACAACTCTTCGCCCAAGCGATCGAAATCTTGGTATCTCGGATCGGCATTAGGACCTTTGCCGTAAACAGCGTGCAATTGAAGAAACACAACGGCTAGCTTGTACATGGCGAGAACCCGGAACACTTTGAAGTCTGAGACATCGACATTGGCCTGCTCGGCATATAGCTCGACGATCTCGTCGCGACTTGGGAAACCCTCTAAGGTCGTCGGCATCTGGGCAAGCCGGTGCATGCATTCCGGATCATCCGGCTCGGTCCAATAGCTGAGCATTGTTGCAAGATCGAACAATGGATCACCGCGCGTGCTCATATCCCAATCAACAATGGCTGCCGGTTCAAAAGTGGCTGGATCCAGAATGAGGTTGTCGAGCTTCATGTCGCTATGGAGCAGTGTGGGCGGCCGTGTGCCTATTCTTTGAGTGTCTAGCCACTCGCCCAGTTCTGTTGCCAAAGCAGCGGTTGAGGGAACCGGGTTGAGCCTCTCGGCACGTGCGCGCCAACCCTTGATGGCGCGGGCGACAAATCCATCCGGCTTGCCAAAGTCTGCCAGGCCGATCTGTGCGACGTCGACCTGATGGACCGAGACTAGAGTTCTGACCAGCATATGTCCTAGTCTGCGGCAGCGCTCCGGCCGATCCTTGAGTAGTGTTCCGTCATCACCCTTGATCACCATTCCGGGGCGATACTCGATAATCTGGAATGGAACGCCGAGAATTTCCGTATCTTCGCAAAGATGAAGTGATTGTGGAGCGAGGGGGTGGATCTCGTGGAGACGCGAGAGAACGCGGTGCTCACGTTTCATATCATGTGCACCAGGAGGCAAATCACCTGGTGGTGGTCTACGCAGAACCATCAGCCGTCCTTTGACCGAGAGGCGATAGTTAATATTGGCCAATCCGGTTGCAAACTGTTGGACGGGTTGATCACGATCGAGCTTCAGTCCGGCGGTTTCCAGATACTGGGCCAGTTTGTCTGTATCTATCGGATGCGCGTCTGCTTCCTGTTTGAATTGATGAGCATCGGAGCCTTCCGTCTTCACGGCAGTGTCGGGCGACGTCATGGTTCGCAATCTTCCTACTTTAGCTATGACATTAGATTTGCGAGCAGAATTACGCTGTCAAGCACCTGCAACTTTGCAAAGCTCTATTGTTCTCATGGGCCAGCTGTGATTGTTTGCGGGCAACCAACTGACTTCGAACAGCAAAGCGTGCCCAAGGCCGAGCGGAACTTCGGGATTTGAACCATGGCAGATGTCCAAAGCGGCGATACTTTTGACTATATAATCATCGGAGCTGGCTCAGCCGGTTGTGTGCTGGCCAATCGCTTGTCCGAAAATCCGGGCTTGAGCGTTGCCATCATCGAGGCCGGCGGCCGTGATAGCAATCCATGGATCCATGTGCCGGCCGGTTACTACCGCACCATGCTGGATCCCTCGGTCACCTGGCAGTTTGGATCGGGGCCAGAACCGCATCTCAACGACCGCGTCGTCAACTGGCCGCGCGGTCGGGTGATTGGCGGCACCAGCGCGATCAACGGGCTGCTCTATGTTCGCGGTCAGGCACAGGACTTCGATACCTGGCGGCAACTCGGCAATTCCGGCTGGTCCTACGAAGACGTGCTTCCCTATTTCAAGCGTGCTGAAGACCAGGAACGTGGTGCCGATGATTTTCATGGTTCCGGCGGACCGCTGGGCGTATCCGACGTCCGTATGAACAACCCGTTGTGCGAAGCCTATATCAAGGCATCGGTTGCAGCTGGCGTTCCGCACACGACAGATTTCAACGGCGCTAGCCAAGAGGGCGCTGGATACTATCAGCTGACGACCAAGGATGGGCGGCGATGTTCGACCGCGGTTGGTTACCTTAAACCAGTCTTGTCGCGCGAAAATCTTGAGTTGATCTCGGATGCTGCCGTCGAGCGCCTGGTCATGGATGGCAAAAGGGTTACGGGAGTGACCTTCCAGCAGGGTGGTCAGACCAAAACAGTGCGGGCGCGGCGAGAGATAATCTTGTCAGCTGGCGCGATCGGTAGCCCGCAGATCCTGCAGTTGTCCGGCATCGGCCCTGGCGCGGTCCTGAGTGATGCCGGGATCGAGGTTCAGCATGAGCTACCAGGAGTTGGCGAGAACCTGCAAGACCACCTACAGGTCCGTTTTGTCTATGAGACGACCTTGCGCGACAGCCTGAATACTGTCTGGCATAGCCGCATGAAGCAGATGCGTGTCGGTATCGACTATATGCTCGCGCGCCAGGGTATCTTGACCATTGGCGCCGGTGTGGCCGGCGTCTTCGCGAAATCGCGGCCGGAGCTTGAAGCGCCTGATATGCAAATCCACTTCATGCCGCTGTCGTCTGTCGGGCCTGGACAAGGGCTTCACAAGTATCCTGGCGTCACTGCTTCGGTCTGTCAGCTTCGCCCCGATAGCCGTGGCACTTTAAAGATCACATCCGCGAGTCCATCGGCGCAGCCCAACATCGTTTCCAACTATCTTGCGCAGGAAACCGACAAGGACGTGTTGCTGAATGGTCTGCATCTTCTGAGACGGATCGCCCGACAGCCCGAATTTGCCCAGTTTGTCGCCAGGGAGGTCTATCCAGGCGATGATGTCGTGAGCGATGACGAACTCATGGCCTATGCCCGCGAGGTTGCGACAACGATCTTCCATCCGTGCGGCACCTGCAAGATGGGGTCAGACCCGCTGGCTGTTGTTGACGAACGGCTCCGAGTCCATGGGGTGGACGGGCTCCGGGTGGCGGATGCTTCGATCATGCCGACAATGACGTCTGGCAATACCAATGCGCCAACCATCATGATTGGTGAAAAGGCATCCGACATGGTCCTCGAAGACTCCCGTTTGGTCTCCAGCGCAGCTTGATCAGGAGACGTGCGTTCCGCTTAGTTCGGTAATCGGCTTTTGGCTCGCTCTGCCTGGATTGGGTCGGCGATGGTGTCCATGTTTCGCCGCTGGGCGTGCTCGAGCTCTTCGATTGCCGTGGTTAGAGCATCAGCGACCTTCTTGAGGTGCGGAATTCGGCGGATTGTTCGGCATATTCCGTTCAGTGCAGCTGCGAGCCTGGTTAGGTCCAGCTCGGGAGGAAATTTGCCGGAAGGGGTTTGGTACATCTTTCGTGCTCTTGAGGTGGTGTCGCTTCGGTTTGGCCGCAAATGCGGGAATTTCAGTGCTTTGACACCTGCAAATTCCAGACCAGGGACATACGGCTCGCCGAGAGCCTGTTGTCTGCAAACGCGACAGCCGCGTGCCGAAGTGGAACAGATCTGGAAGCGTGGGCGCCAAGGATAGCCGGAACATTGGTTGATCAAATCATCCAACTTTACTGGGGAGCGACGCTGTTGATCTTGATGGCGGCAACGTTTCCCGCTAACCAACCTTTATGGATTGATAAACAGCCGGTCCGCAGTGGTGCTCCCAGACCTCTTGTCGATGCGCACGGTGCAGTACCCGGCCCCACGATCTTGCGTCTGCTGAAGAAGCAATTTCAAACCTGAGGAGATAATGGAATGGCGCGAACGAAAATCGCCCTGATCGGATCTGGCATGATCGGCGGAACGCTAGCTCACCTGGTCGGATTGAAGGAGCTAGGCGATGTCGTGCTGTTTGACATCGCTGAAGGCATGCCGGCTGGGAAGGCACTTGATATTGCCCAGTCTGGAGCTGTGGAGGACTTTGATGCCAATCTCAAGGGCACGAGCAGCTATGCCGATATTGAGGGCGCAGACGTTTGCATCATTACCGCAGGTGTGCCGCGTAAGCCCGGCATGAGCCGCGACGATCTCTTGAGTATCAACCTGAAAGTTATGGAGCAGGTCGGCGCCGGGATCAGAAAGTACGCGCCAGGTGCCTTCGTTATCTGCATAACCAATCCGCTGGACGCCATGGTCTGGGCGCTGCAGAAGGCGTGCGGTCTCCCATATAATCGCGTAGTTGGCATGGCCGGTGTGTTGGATACCAGCCGTTTCCGCAGGTTTATCGCAGATGAACTGAATGTCTCCATCAAGGATGTGAGTGCGTTTGTTCTTGGCGGCCACGGCGATGATATGACCCCGCTGGTGCGATACTCGACGGTCGCTGGCATCCCGCTGACAGATATCGTCAAGATGGGGTGGTTGAGCCAACAGCGTCTCGATGAAATCGTCGAGCGCACCCGCAAGGGCGGCGGCGAGATTGTTGCGCTGCTCGGAAATGGCTCGGCTTACTATGCGCCGGCATCTTCGGCGATCGCGATGGCCGAGAGCTATCTCAAGGACAAAAAGCGCGTATTGCCCTGCGCGGCATTCCTCAACGGTGAATTCGGTATTAAAGGCCTCTACGTCGGTGTGCCGGTGATTATTGGTGAAGGCGGCGTCGAGCGCATCATTGAGATCGACCTGAACAGCGCAGAACGGCAGATGTTCATGAAGTCGGTCGAATCCGTCAAAGGTCTAGTTGAAGCCTGCACGCAAATTGCGCCAAACCTCAACTCCTGACCCCTAAACTGTTGTGAAGGCGGCTCAGGCCGCCTTTCTAATTTCTCAAGAGACCCAGAAACGGAAACCCAAAGATGACGAAACGTGCCATTACCGCGGCGCCTCTTGAAGCGCTTGGTCCTTACTCCCTAGCGATCG
>JBCDBQ010000225.1:0-10415 GCA_039183375.1 Pseudomonadota bacterium | reverse complement strand
GGACATTCATCGACACGTCCCTCGCCGCGCTGCAGCTTCACCGAACCGGGCATTCGCCGCGCGTGCATAGTCTTAGCGCCTCCCAACTCACGGTCCGCGGACAAACCTGAACTCTGATATCTGACCTTCGCTTTCCCGGCAAAATTATGCGGGCGCGGCGTGAGTTTTCGGGCGGCACGGCAGATTTCCCGATTCCAGTCATCGAAACGTGCGATTGCGTCCATATCAGGACCAACGCTTCACAGCGAATATCTAGCGCCCCGAAACCAACCCACACGTCACTCCGTATTCAGTTCTGCAAATCGCGGTAGTACGAAGTGTACCGACGGTGCTGGGACCTATCATTTTTCAAATTCAGGCTACCCCGCATGTCTTCGTCAACAACCAAGTGTTCGTCAGCATGCAGTAGAGCAAAGCTTTCGTCCTCACGGTCAAGCCTGTCTAATGTTGTATTTGCCAATTATCGCACCTCCATTGCGACTTTCGGACCGCCAGTGAACTTAGATCAAATAAAGCAGAGCTTCCCAAAGCTTGAGGTAACACTACAAAGGTATGCTTCTGACCCCCGTATTACCGTTGCGTACCGAAGAAGTAGACAAGCGCCAGCTCGCTACACCTGCACAAAAATTGACTGACCGGAAATCCCATCGATACGCGGATCGGTGCAGCGACAGATTGACGCCGTTGCAATCCAAGGTGCGACTTGCGGCGTACCGATTTTGAAGGAGCAAACTCATGGTACAAATAAATTCGAACAATTTGTTGCTTATTGTTGAAGACGACGACGTTCTGCGTAACCGCCTTGCTACAGCAATGCAGAAACGTGGATTCGAGGCACGGACGGCATCAGGTGTCGCCGAAGGCATCAAAGAAATCGAACGGAATGTACCCGGCTTTGCAATCGTTGATCTCCGGCTGCTTGATGGCACCGGCCTTGATGTCGTGACATCGTTAGAAGAACGCAATCCCGAAGCACAGACAATCATTTTGACGGGCTATGGCAATATCCCCACCGCTGTTGCAGCAGCACGTCTTGGCGCTGTTGACTATATCGCGAAGCCAGTCACAGCTGATGAAATCGTTGACGTCCTTCTTGCACCAAAGGATCAAAACCCGCCGGCCCCACTCAATCCAGTAACGCCGGAGGAGGCCCGCATAGAGCATATCGAACATGTTTTTCATGAAGCGGATGACAATGTCTCACGCGCAGCAAGGCTTCTGAACATGCACAGGCGCACATTGCAGCGCATTTTGAAGCGCAACGGGTTGGCATCCGATGTGCCGCATTGAGAAGGGTCTAATTGTGCTGAAAGCGGAATGTGCTATGTCCACCAAAAAAAGCGAGAATATGGAAAGTCCCACGATTTACTTTGATGGGTCTTGTCCGCTTTGCTCCGTCGAAATCGATCACTATGCGTCCCGGGTCGGAGGTGACCAACTTAACTTCATTGATGTCTCGGACGAAACCGCCGACCTTGGAATGGGTCTCGGACGCGACCAGGCCATGCGCCGTTTTCATGTTAGATTGCCTGATGGAACCTTGTTATCTGGCGCTCGTGCTTTTGTAGCGGTCTGGTCGTCATTACCTGGGTGGGCATGGGCCGCGCGCCTTGCAAGACTGCCCGGCGTGCCTCTTGTCCTAGAATTGACTTATCGTGCCTTTCTGCCAATCCGACCACTTCTATCAAGCTTGGCCGGATGGTTTGGAGCACGGGCGGCAAACCCCAGACGGACTGCCGACAAGTAAGCCGCACGCGCTACCTTGCAGGGTATGACACCAATCAAGACCTCAAACTTCGCACTGCTCTTGGGTGCCAATGCGATTTTGGGCGCTGCTTTGCCGATGATGATCGTCCTTGGCGGGCTCGCGGGCCTGATGTTGGCGCCGAACCCAGGCTTGGCGACTTTGCCGACGTCCGTTTCAACGCTGGCGGGCCTTTTTGCGGCGGCTCCGTTTTCGGTCTTTATGGGGCGCTATGGGCGTCAACCGGGATTTGTCGTTGGCGCGTTGCTTGCCTCAGTAGGCGGTGCGGCGGGTTTTGCAGGTATGATGCAAGGCAGTTTTGCAACGCTTCTTATCGGACATTTCCTGATTGGGGCCGCGCTAGCTTGTTTTCAGTTCTTCAGGTTTGCGGCAGCCGAAGTTGTTCCAAACCATTGGCGATCCGTGGCCATTTCCCTGATGCTGACGTCCGGGCTGTTCGCAGCCCTAGCGGGCCCACAGATTTTCGCGTGGACGCAAGACCTTTTGCCTTCGGTCCCGTTTGCGGGTGCCTATGTGGCGACCATCGGGCTCGCCGCAATCGGTGTCTTGCCGCTCTTGTTTCTGAAGGGGCTGCGAACCACGTCTGCGTTGGACGCAAACCAGCGCGCGCAGGTGGACATTGTCGCCGTCGTCCAACGCCCCGAAGTCGCGGTAGCCATTTTGACCGCAGCGGTGTCACAAGGAGTAATGGTACTTTTAATGGTGCCAACACCAATTGTCATGGTCGCCTGCGGGTTTGACGCGGCGACGGGGGCCCATGTTGTTGGGTGGCATGTGGTCGCCATGTTCGCACCAAGCTTTGTGACGGGCTCTCTGGTCAAGCGCTTTGGGGCCAACGGGATCGTTCTTGTCGGCCTTGCTCTTCTTGCTGCAGCTGCGTTGTTCGCCGCGGCTGGGATTACACTGGGGCATTTCTATGTGTCGCTGATCATGCTTGGAGTCGGTTGGAATTTTGGTTTCATCGGTGCGACAAGTCTTTTGACTGATGCCCTGAAGCCCGAGGAACGCGCGTCAATCCAAGGCATTAATGACACTGCAGTTGCATTGGCGTCTGCAGTTGCCGCGTTCACATCCGGAGCAGTGGTCGCGGGCTTTGGGTGGGGGTTTCTGGTGTTGGCGTCACTTCCCATTCTTGGCGCTGCGGCACTGATCCTGCTTTGGGCGAAGCGCCGATCAGAGGCCGTTTGAGCCGAGGGCTTTGACGGAAGACCCGAGTGTTTCCAGAACACTGGTCGCAATGCTTGACCCCGAGCGCCAAGCATCTTGAACCTTGGGGCCACAGCACCAATCGCCGCCAACCCAAAGCGTTCCGTGTGCCACAAAAGGTTGGCCAAGCGGTGTTTGAACCAAACCATAGCGCCATCCTTGCAGGCCTGCATGCCTAACCTGCGCCGGATCGTTGCCTAAGGCATCACAAAGCAGGTCAACCATCTGAGCCTTGATGTCGTCACGATTTGCATCAATGCGTTCCGCGCTCCAGCCCGGGTCCGCCTGTGCAACCCATGTTTGGTATACCAGTGACCGGCCTGGCTTCGTGTCGTTTCGCGCAATCCAGGTCAGAACAGCTTGACAGTCGCGCTGTGTTGAAAAGGGGGCTGGTCTGTCGCCGTCAAATGCCGCCATCAGTGTCATGCAGGGGTGCATGACCGCGCCACTTGCCCGCTGGACAACAGGATGTGTATCACCCAGCAACGCGCCAAGCTGCGGGGCCGGGATGGTGACGATGACATGTGTAGCAGTCAAAGCCCCTGGATCGGTCTGGATCGTCCAACGGGGACCATCCTCTGTCAGACGCGTTACCCGTGTGTTTAAGGTGATGTCTAGCCCGCGGGCCAAGCTTTTCGGCAAGGCTGCCATTTCGGGCGATCCGACCAGGCCACGGGTCCCATCTCCCAAGTGCCAATGATTGGTTGCGTCCTCTCCAAGTTCAGCGATGGTGGCAGTATCATCGTTTTGATCGAGATATTGCGCGCCATGATCGAACGTGACTTGCTGGCCTGCCACCTCTGCGCGTCTGGTGGCCACACGTCCACCGATGCCGCGACCTTTGTCTATGATCCTGACTTGCACACCTGCGGCTCGCAACGCTCTGGCGCAGGCAATGCCGGACATGCCTGCGCCGATGATGACAACATCGGTCATATCAGGCCTGCATTTTCCAGAATGCGTGGGATCTGCTTTTTGACTTTGAAGAATCCGGCTGTGGCATAAGGCCAGATCGCATCGTCCCAATCCCTTCGCCATTCCGCGACATCAATTCCGGCGTCATGCAAAGAAGGCATGGCGTCTAGCATCCAATCCCGCATTGGGCCTACAGGGATATACGGCGTCACGATCTGAGTGGCGCCTAAGCGCGATGCCCAACGGGCAAGATCGGTCGGGACACCAGCCCGAAGCTCGGTTGTGGTGTGCCCGCTGCGCTGCGCGGCATCTTGCAATGCGCCGTGTTCAAAATCTTCAACTATCGCGGATACTGGCAAAGGCGACCGCAAATGGCTGGCGGTGAGGGATGCACAACCGACAAGGTTGAAAGAGGACAGATCGAAGTCTTCGGGGCGACAATCGTCTTCCGTGATCAGCAAGACAGTTGGCTTGACGGGGTCAGGGGCCAGCGGCGCACGCAATAGCAAAACACTTGGGAGGCCGTTAGGTTCTTCACCCTCAAGTCCCGCTACAACATCTACAAGGTCCGTCGGACGCGGATCAAATCGGTTACCGGTGAATTTTGCGATGTTCCAGGCTTGGGCATGGTAGGCTTTGCCGCGTGTGTGCAGTCCAGCCACCCAACGCCATCCTAGCGTGTTGGACGCAGGATCACCGTCCAAAAGGTGCCGATAGAAGAAATCAGCCCCCAATCGCCAAGGTAAGTCTAGCGAGAAGATCCAAATTGAGGCGAACCACACGCGGGAATGGTTGTGCAGATAGCCCGTCTCGATCAGCTCGTTGACCCAATCGTCGAAATACTCGAGGCCAGTTTGGCCGGTTTGCGCGGCCTGTACACGTCGCCGCAAGCCGCGACCTTGGTCAAGGGTGGCAAGGTCCTTGGCCAACCCCTCTTTGTAGCTCTCCCAAATGACGGGGCGGCGCTCCATCCAGCCTTTGAAATATCCGCGCCAGATGACCTCCTGAATGAACTTTTCAGCGTCTTCCGCGCCATGTTCTTGCACAGCGGTTGCAACCACGTCCTGTTCTAATACAACACGCCGCCGAATATAAGGCGACAGCATCGACACATCGCGATGCGCGCCCATGCCACGATCATAGTTGCGACCATTCGTGTAGCGCTTCCCCATCCGTGGCGCGAAAGCCTTCAGTACGGCTTCACCCGCCGTTCGTGTTGGTGAAAGCTTCAGGTTGTTTAAATCGTCGAGCGACATCGCGTTCACTCCTTTTCCCGACTGAGAAGTAAATTGAAATGCCGGTTTGTCGACCAAGTCGCGCCAAACATTTGCAGTTGGCATGCGCCAATGACTGTTCGAGTGAGTGTTCCGTCCTAAGTCTCGAGAGGAACGACATCATGGCTGAGGTAGCGTCGATGCAGGGAGCAAAGATAGATAGCGCCCGAGATCTTGTTCAAGACTACATACATCTGACCAAAGTGGTGCTTCCGGCTTTGGCGCAAAGTGATGCGCGCGATTGGCCTGTGTCCGAAGACCATTGCTTTCAGCGCATCGTATTGGACGCGATCTGTGGCGGCGTCTGGTACGAGCATCTGGACCGACCTGCCTACAAGCACCTCACTAGAGACCAAGCACAGCGTGCCATTCAGCTTTGCCATGAGATCGTCAAGGGCCGCGCCGATCTTTGGCAATTGAACCATCAATCGCTGATTTGGCGGGGCAAGCGGAAAGCGCCGCAAACCAGCCCCACAAAGGAGTGATCGGTTTGCCAAAACGGACTTCCCTCAAAGACGCAGCACGGGTCGAAAATGCAGACGATCTTGACGATGTGGTTCGGGACAAACGCGAAGGATGGCGGGCCACAGCCGCAAAAGCCCGTCGGCGGCAACGCAGGTATTCCAAACAGATGACCAATGAGATCGCGCGTCTTGCCCAAGACGACACGTTTTCACAGGACGAATAGTCGGTACAATGAAAAGCACAATCGAACTGAAACAGATGGAACTTAAGCCATCCTTAGGTACCTACGGCGCGGACGATGTAGTTCCGGAATTTCATCTTCTTGACCTCACGCTCAGGATTGACCCCAACTTGGTCTTTATCGACGCCGACGGTATGGATCGGGTTTTTGACTATGATCCGCTGATTGTTGAAATTGATCGCCTCGCAAGCGAGATACACTACCACACGCAAGAGCGGCTGATGACGCGGATCGTTTTGGCATGCGCCGCATATGACGTGATCGAAACGGTCGAAATTTTCCTGAGTAAAGGCCCGGTCATGCGGGATAGTGGAAACCTGGGTGTTCGATTGACGGTCGAGGCCGAACAGCTCACGGAAATACGCGGAACGCAAACCGTTTAGCTTGGTCAAAAGGGCCTGCGACCCTTCGTCATCCGCTCTCGACCTCAACGTCTTCGCGCTAGTTCACTTGATATGCAAGCTGATCAAAAATCGCCCCTTCTTCGGCTGTTATCGCTGGTCCTCGGGCTTCTCCGAATGCCGCCTGGCCGGCTGCGGATTGGCATCGCGTTCGCGTATGGATTGACGTGCCATGTTGTCTTTGTCCTGGCCGTAGGTGCGATGATTGTCGCTATGTCTTTTGGGATGAGCGAGAGCTTTGGGCGCGTCCCAGCACCTTGGTCCTATATTGTTAATGCATTTTTGATACTTCAGTTCCCAATTGCGCACTCGGTCTTACTAAGCGAACGGGGCGGTAAGCTGCTCGGTGTCTTGGCGCCATTTGGCTATGCAAGAACGCTCAGCACGACAACGTTTGCGATTATTGCGTCCGTCCAGCTTTTGGCGCTCTTCGCGTTATGGACACCCAGCGGTGTGGTCTGGTGGCGGGCTGAGGGAACAGCCTTTTACGTCATCTGCGCGCTTTATGCGGTGGCTTGGC
This sequence comes from Pseudomonadota bacterium, assembly GCA_039183375.1. Lineage (GTDB taxonomy): Bacteria > Pseudomonadota > Alphaproteobacteria > Rhizobiales > Hyphomicrobiaceae > Tectiglobus. Next base: position 3,628 of record JBCDBQ010000225.1, on the reverse strand, counting down.
TTCTTCTCATTAAGGCCAGCTATGACGCAGGAGCCGAAGTTCAGTCAGGCGCGCTTGGCTGGATGTCTTTGGCCCAAGACCGCAAGCCTATTTTCCCCGGCATGCCCACAACAGGGCTGTTTCGGATCATACGGCAACCGATCTACGTCTCGTTCGCCTTAACGCTGTGGACCGTGCCAGTTTGGACGCCTGATCAATTGGCGTTGGCGATAACCCTTACGGCTTACTGCCTCGCCGCTCCCAAGCTTAAAGAAGCGCGCTTTGAGAAACAGTATGGCGCAGCGTTTCGGACGTATCAAAGCCAAGTGCCCTATGTCGTTCCTTACATGAAAGGTTCAAAACACAATGGCTAGCGTCTCTCGCAATGACCTCTCAATCTATGATCAGGTCGCCGAACATTGGTGGTCAGATCATATACGTTGGGTCCGCACTCTCAAAAACCTCGTGCCTGGTCGTCTCAAGTGGTTCGATCGGCACATAGACTGGACTGGGAAACACGTTCTCGACCTAGGGTGTGCGGGTGGTTTTATGGCCGAAGCCTTGGTCAACAAAGGCGCGCACGTCACAGCGATTGATCCGGCGGCGGAAGCCATCCAAGCGGCTAGACGCCAAGCAGCTTTGGTCGGCCAGGATATCCGCTATGACGTGGGCATTGGTGAAGCGCTTCCCTATCAAAACGAAGCCTTTGAAGCTGTGGTTTGCGTCGATGTCCTGGAGCATGTCAGTGATCTAACTCAGGTGATCGCAGAGGTCACCCGGGTGCTCAAACCTGGCGGCGTCTTTCTTTATGACACGATCAACAGAAACCCCTTGTCGCAGTTTGCAACGATTACGGTTGCCGAGGATGTCCTGGGCCTACTTCCAAAAGGCACACATGATCCCGCCCTGTTCATCAAACCCAAAGAGTTGGTCCGTGAACTCACAGATGCAGGTTTGGTTCCTGGTCCTCAGACAGGCCTTGGTCCGCGCGGCCTCAACCGACGGGGTGATTTCACCTTTGGGCCGCTGCCCCTCAAGTCTGTCATCTACATGGGACTTGCGACGAAACCGGAAGGTGCGAAATGACTGAGGTTGCGCTCCTGACCACAGCCCTCCTTTTCGGAGGTATGACGCTTTACTCGTTCGGGTTTGCCGCATTTGTGTTCAACGCATTGCCTGCCGAAACAGCCGGGCCACTCATCCGACGTGCCTTCCCGCACTTCTATTTGTTTGTGTTCGGCACCTCGGCAGCGGCAGCTGTGGTAGTTGCTTTTTCAAAGGATTGGATTTCTGCGAGCCTGCTCGCGGTCATTGCACTAACCACTGTGTTTGCAAGGCAAGTCCTTATGCCCCAATAAACGCGGCTACCGACACTAAGAGGAAGGGCCGCTTCAAGGCCCTCCACGGCCTTTCTGTGCTCATTACACTGTCCCACATCGGCGCCGCTGGCGCTGTCATTGTTCGTCTGGCTAATGCCTAAACTGGATTCTGTGCCCCGGCAAAGAACATAAGCCGACCCGACGGCTCGTAGATCGGACGGATGCGTAGTCTGTTCACAAAAGCAGTCCCGTCTTTGCGGTAGTTCAGAATGTCGATTGTGAAACGGGTCTCTGCCTTCAACCCTTGACGGATGGCTTCAATGGCATGTGGGTTGGTTCCAGGCCCCTGGAGGAAGCGGCAATTCTGTCCGATTGCTTCTTCCGGCGAGTAACCTGTCTGTGTCTCGAACTCGTCGCTGACATAGATCATCGGATTATCGGGCTGAAATGGGTCCGAGAACACAACACTCATTTCTTTTTCGTCGGCTTCCAGCAGGGCGCGTAGTTTTGCCTGGCTTAGGGTGTTTTGGTCCAGTACGTCAGTAGTCATTATTCAAAGACCTCTTTTTCAGGATTCTTGAGCTGTACCAACCCCATCGCTCGATCCTATGCCGCTGCTCGGTTCGGAAATTTGAGGAAAGCACCTACATTCAAGGAAGACTGCACAGCTATAACGTCTGAGAAGTTGGAGGCGTCGTGGAAGCGTCCTGGGACAGCTAGGCATCTAGTTCCACTCGTTGTGGCCGCTAGCGCCCCTTCCGGATTGTCTTCTACTGACAGCACATCCCTAGCTGAGACTTTCAGCTGATCGAGTGCATACAAATAGGCGTCAGGTTTAGGCTTTGGGCGGGCGACAAGGCCGCTATGCACGACCAGTTCGAAAACGCCTTCAGGAATTGCAAGCTTCGCGAGCAACTCTCTCACGTTATCTTGGCTCGTCGAGGTGACCAGAGCCAGCTTGCCGTTGTTCATCTTCAAATATTCGATTGCTTCAATGACCCCAGGTCGAGGCTCCACGACCCTAGAACGTAGCAGGTTGCGGTAAATTTCAGACTTCAGCTGATGGAGCCCGGCCGCATCGACCACATCTCCCCTTGCGCGAGCGTAGGACAATACGCGATCGTACCCCCCAGCACTTAGGAGCATCTCCCGATAGTCGGTTTCTGGCCAATGCCAATCCAATCCTGACTGGGCGAATGCCTCGTTATAGGCTTCGAGTTGGAGACGTGACGTCTCTGCCAAAGTACCAATGGAACCAAAAAAGAGTGTATGCATGCCAGCCCGCCTTCTTGTGTGTGTTGGCAGATGGCTTGACCTAGGCAAAAGTCAACGAAGGCTTAATCGGCAATCCGCTCGTCGCCAGTGCGTTGATGCAAAGGACCCGGGGATTAACTCGGTGGATCATCACACCATACAACTTACGATCATAGCGAATGTTCCACCTACCGGGCTGCGCCGGAAAATCAACCAGCTGCTGTCCATTGGCGAGTCTTGATGCTGAAGTCGTAACTCGCATAGCTGATCTTTGTATGAAGATGAGATGAAGCATTAATCTACGACAGCTCAAATTAGACTCTCGCTGAGTCGCACCTATTTTTCACCATATGAAAGACTTGGAAGTTAGATCATCGGTTCAACTTTGGGATTGGCTCACTAAGAACCACGCGATGGAAGATAGCATTCGGCTGATAACGTGGAAGGCAGCACATCCTGAGCAATATGTTGGTCGGGAGGATGTGCTCGATGCGCTCATTGCGCATGGCTGGATTGATGGTCGGCGATTTGTTTTCGATGATCATCGAACAGCTCAACTGATTGCGCGTCGCAAGCAACAGGCTTGGTCAAAGACTTACAAAGACAGAGTAGAGCGTTTGCGTCGAGAAGGACGTATGCATCCTGCCGGCGAGGCCATGGTTGCGATGAGTAGGGAATCTGGGCTTTGGTCATTCTTCGACGATGTTGACTCGCTCGTTGTTCCCAAGGACCTTGCAAAGGGGTTGGATCAAGAGCTTTGGGAGGCTTTGGCACCTTCTTACAGACGCAATGTACTGCGCTGGATCAAGATCGCGAAAACTCCTCCGACGAGAGCCAAACGTATAGCGAAAGTTGTTGAGGCAACGCGAGACAATCGTAAACTGCCGCAAATGTAGCCTTTGTTTAGGCCCACGGCCCAAAGCCGACATCCAGCGGCTGATCGGGATTCTGCGGTCGCAGCCCGCATTGCCGACATTCGCCGCAACCGCAAAATCGTATGGCGGGCGGACTCACAAATTGCGGACAAAGTGAGCTTTCGCTGCAGGTGCGCCAATGACCGCTTTTGCGGAATTAAT
>JBCDBQ010000224.1:0-10423 GCA_039183375.1 Pseudomonadota bacterium | reverse complement strand
GAACACCTGCAGGGAAATGATCGCGACAAGGTTGACGAACGCGTCCGCACCTGGGTGGCAGAAACGGTTGGTGAACGCCTCAAACCGTTGGCCGATATGAGCCAGGCTGACGACGTGACTGGGCTCGCCAAAGGCATTGCATTCCAGATTACTGAGGCACTCGGCGTGCTCCGACGCGAGGATGTTGCTGAAGAGATCAAGTCGCTCGACCAGACCGCTCGCAGCCAATTGCGCAAGTACGGCATGAGGTTTGGTGCGTTCAATATATTCTTCCCGATCTTGTTGAAACCAGCTGCGGCAGATCTCCTGTTGTCGCTGTGGTGCCTCAAGTTTGCTGGTGACCACGGCCTTGACCCAGACAATCTACCAGAGGCGCCAAGGGCCGGCCTGACGTCGGTTCCGGTTGATCCATCCGTTCCTGGGGCCTTCTATAAGGTCTACGGGTTCCACGTTTGTGGCCCCCGCGCTGTCCGGATCGATATTCTTGAGCGTCTGGCTGATCAGATCCGGCCACTCATGAGTTGGCGGGCAAGCGATGCGCAGCCCTTGGCCCCGAAAGGTGCGACGGGCATAGGCGCCTTCATCGTGACACCGGAAATGATGTCGATCCTTGGCTGTTCGGCAGACGAACTTGGCGAGGTATTGCGTTCTCTCGGCTTTAGGAGTGAAGAACGGAAGCGATCTGAGCTCACAGCTTTGCAAGATCATAGCGCCACTAAAGAAAAGGCATCTTCTGATAGTGAAGAAGCGAAAACTGACTCGGCTGAGGCCGGGACCATTGCGCAATCTTCCGAAGAAAGCGCTGTCACCCCGCCGACCGGCGTGACCACAGACCCAACCTCCGACCGAGCCGTCGGTATGGATACGAACGCTGACAATGTTGCCTTTGAGCAGGTGGCGTCGGATTCGAGTGGATCGATCTCTCAGGAGCCAGCCAATCCCGATGCGCCAGTCGCCGTCGAGCCCTCTGCAACTAGCCAGGAAAATCGTGCTGTTGACGAGCAAGCGGCTGCACCAGAGAACACACCAGCTGTAGAAGCGGGAGGCCAACCTGCGAGTGATGATGCAACGGCTCAGGCAGCTGTCGACGATGACATAGTTCTCGTATGGCGACCACAAAGACGACAGGCGGGACCACGACGTGAACGTAGAGGACGGCGCGGTGCCGGCAACGCACGCGGCCCCAACCAGCAAACAACTTCGCAAGCAAATGGCAGCGCCGAGTCCACCGCTGAGGCGCCAGGACATCAGCACAAGCGCGGTGGTTCCGGGAAATCGAAAGACGATAGGCCTCGGCAGCGCGTCGACGGCGGTCGCGGCGACTTCAAAAAGGGCAAGGACAATCGGCGGAAGAATCGTGATCGCCGAAACGACGACAATCGCAAGCCGCGGGTTCATACATCGTCGCCGTCAAAGAAATCCCAGACAATTGATCCGGATTCGCCCTTTGCCGCGCTCGGAGCTTTGCGGCAATCTATGGACGAGAAAGACTAACGTCTATCGTGCTGATCAGAGTTCGTTGAAACCTGTTTACGCTCAGGACTGAACCCAAATTGGCTAATGCAAGCAGTGAATTGACACCCGGCGAGCCACAAGCCCAACGACTCGACAAATGGCTCTGGTTTGCACGCGTTGCGAAAACCAGAACCTTGGCATCAAGTTTCGTTTCGGCAGGCAAGGTCCGGGTCAACAAGATCAAAACGGAAAAGCCCGGCACGTCGATTAAGGTGGGCGATGTCATAACTGTCGCCGCCCACAGTAAAGTTCGCGTACTTCGCGTGCTCGCTGCAGGTAGCCGTCGCGGCCCGGCAACTGAAGCTGCTATGCTGTACGAAGACTTGTCTCCGCCACCGCAACCCGCAAGTGCTGCTGCGAGCTTGGTGGAGACACACGCAGGCGGTCGTCCGGGGAAGAGAGAGCGCCGGGCCTTCGAGGCGGTTCGCGCCCGGCACAAATTTGATGGCTAATTCCAGGCCCGGATCTTGCGACAAGTTGCGCATAGGCAGAGACTTGTGCGGAATTTACACCCGGACACAATGACTATCACGATCGAAGGGCGTTGGCTGTGCAGGCAAGCCAAACTGCTTGTTCGAATTTTGGGAATACCTGCCTAAGCAAAACCAGCTGAGCAGACCTGACGCTATTGGGGAAGCAATGACGTTCATCGTCAATGACAATTGCATTAAGTGTAAGTTCACAGACTGTGTCGAAGTCTGTCCAGTGGATTGTTTTTACGAGGGTGAGAACATGCTCGTCATTCATCCTGACGAGTGCATCGACTGCGGTGTCTGCGAACCAGAATGCCCGGTAGAAGCGATCCAGCCCGACACGGAGCCAGGAATCGAGCAATGGTTGGAGATCAATCGCAAGTTTGCCGATGAGTGGCCAAACATTACAGCCAAGAAGGATCAGCCGGCCGACGCTGATGATTTTCGTGATGTCAAAGGCAAGTACGAAAAGTATTTTTCTGACAAGCCAGGCTCTGGTGACTGAACTCGCTGTTTTTGCATAATTTTTGTCGCTGCTACCGCCGGTCAAAGGACGCCTCGTTCATCTTAAACAGATGTTTGAGCGCTGTTCACGCACGTAACCCCTTCTAAACCTCTCCCGATTGTGTTATGTTCTTTTAGTTGGCGTAGCTGGACAAACATAGAACAAAGAATGTACCAACTTTTGTGGCCTCTTGGTGTGGAACAGATTCCTAGGAAAAGGCGCACAAGCTGAACAGCAAGCCAGTCAAATCGACTTTCAACCTATCTGGCAATAGCAAGATGGGATTGGTTTTCGAGTCTTAGGGGGCAAACTCCTGTCGTCAGTCGGGCGTCAGGAGCGGCAGAGTGTTGCTACTCGATAATGAGTGGCCGATGCGCATGATGGCCAATCATGGGCATCGCGTAGCATGAGAAAGTGAGATGATTTTCATGGCTCAGAAGAAAAGCGTTTCTGTCAAGCCCGCAACAAAAGCCTCAGCGAAAGAAAAAGCCAAAAAGAAAACAGTAGTCGCAAAACCAGCTCCGAAGAAGAAAGTCGCAACAAAAGCACCTGCAAAGGCAACCGTGAAATCATCCACCAGTGCAAGCGCGCGCAAGACGGCTGCAAAGCCAACGGCAGCACGCGCAGCAACCAAGAAAGTTGCCGCGAAAGCAGCAGCACCAACCAAATCCGCTGCTAAGAAGGCGCCGGTTAAGGCTCCGGCTTCAAAAGCTCGCGCCACAGCGACTAAGTCAGCGGCAACGGCGCGCAGAACTTCGACAGCCACCAAGGCACCAGCAGCTAAAGCGACAGCCAGGAAGACACCTGCTCCTCAGGTCAAGGCACCAGCCCCAGCACCTAAGAAGGTGAAAGCAGTGGCGGCTGCGGTTGCCAAGTCAGTTGCAAAGCAGTCAACGCCTATCGCGACACCAAAGCCGACGGCCAAGAACCCAGCACAGCAACCGATTGTTGCTCCTGAGCGAAAGGCTGCTGACAAGCATCATGGTTTTAAGACGGAAGAGTATATCGTCTATCCGGCCCACGGTGTTGGCCAGATCGTAGCGATCGAAGAGCAGGAGATCGCTGGTCACTCGCTGGAACTGTTCGTCATCACTTTTGAAAAGGACAAGATGACGTTACGTGTTCCAGTCGGCAAGCACGCCAACGTCGGCATGCGAAAGTTGGCAGAAACGCCCGTACTCGAGAAGGCTATGACAACGCTCAAGGGGCGTGCGCGCGTCAAGCGGACAATGTGGAGCCGTCGTGCGCAGGAATACGAAGCCAAGATCAACTCCGGTGATCTTGTAGCCATTGCCGAGGTTGTTCGTGACCTCTATCGTTCGGAGACACAGCCCGAGCAGAGCTACTCGGAGCGTCAACTCTATGAACAGGCCCTGGACCGCATGGCGCGCGAATTGGCCGTTGTCGAATCGCTCGATGAGCGTGGCGCTGTCCAGCGTATTACCGATGTGCTCTCCAAGAGCGCAAAAGGTCGACGGGCTGCGGAAGAAGCAGCTGAGGCTGCAGCCGCGGAAGCTGATGTAGAAGCAGCATAAGCGCAGCGGTTTCTTCCCAGCTACTTGCTGGGCCGAAAACGCGACTAGAGATCCAAGACGTCCGGTCCCCTAAGGGCCGGGCGTTTTTCTTTGCCTTGATGGGTCGGAACAGTAGCAGCACGCTCTTTGTCTTGTGCACTGCCCGCGAGCTTGGGAGCTGGAACAAGGCTGATCTGCTCACTCTGCCGCAACTGGATGTAGGGACCGCCGCGTCGTTCAATCCAGCCGCGAATGCGGATTTTCCGACCCTTCAATTGCTCCAGGGTCAAACCGGCAACACGCAGCTTCATTGAGAAGCGGCGTCGAACACCGATTGTAAAGTCCCGCCTCCACTGGCGACCGAAATTGATGAAGATCTTGGAGCGTACTTGCGCAATCGCGTATACGCGCCCTTCGACAATCTGAAGCGTACTGCGGTAGCGCAGTAGTTCCCAAGGTTTGTCGGCAGCGCGGATCGCATAGCCTGCGCCGGACCACAATCCTAGGCGCTTGTTTCTCGCAAGGTTTTCACCGCGCAGCAAAGCCCTCGATTTACAAGCATCGTTGATATCGCGAATGGCGACGCGGGCCTGCCCGGTTTGGACCAGGTATGCCTGCAGCCAGAGTAGGCCACGGCCAGACTGAATATGGATCTGCGCGACGCGACGGCCATATCGGTCACGCTCCTTAGGGCGACCTGATAGCTCTATGGATCGGCCAACGGCCGCCTGCGCCAGTGCTTTTGCAGCCTTTTCCGGCAATGCCCAGTCTTTGGGAACGCTGCGATGATCCAACCTGCTCGGCGGCAAAACACCTTCAAGTGCAACCTCGGTCCCATCGTCAAGACGCAAAGACCTGGGACCGGTAACGGCAGTCGCAGTTCGCACAAGGAACGCTGAAAATTTGCAATGCGCCGGTGGTTCCGCAGCTGATACCGGCTGCGCTAGCTCAAGGCTTGTGCAAAAAAGCACAAAAATGGCCAATGAAAAATGCAATGAATAGCACCAATGTGGGCGAAGTCGGTGTAGTTGTGCACCCAGCGCGTGGCGTCGACTATTCGTCGCCTTGAAGAATGCTGGCAGCCGGCCTGATTTGGCCCACAATGAACTTGTCAAAGTCGCACGCATACCCGGCTCATACTCGCTACTCTGATGGAGCCAAACTCGGAGAAATTGACTTCGATGCCATCTACATCAATCCTCAGCAAGCTTCTCATAATTCCGCCGGTGATCCTAGGGGGTGCCGCGCTTTGGTACACCGTTGCGATGCGGGAGCCGCCGCAGCAGCTACCTCCGGTCGAACAGACTGTGGCGGTTCGCGTGCTAACCCTCGACAAGACTGATGTGTCACCGCGTCTGGTGGGCTATGGCTCGGTGCGTCCTGAGAATGTCTGGAGCGGCGTTGTCCAGGTCTCCGGACGTGTGGACAGCGTCAATCCACGGTTCCGCCGTGGCGCGACACTGGAGGCCGGCACCGAGCTGATCCGTATCAATTCTGACGACTACAAGCTCGCCATTGCTGAAGCCGAGGCGCAAATCCGCTCTGCAGAAGCATCACTCGAAGAGCTCAAAGTCAGCGAGACGAATACGCGTGAGCTGCTCAAGATCGAACAAGAGTCCGAGGCACTGAAACAACGCTCTGTCGATGCCAAGCGGGCCCTGTTGAAACGCGGGAACCTTGCGCAATTGAGCTTTGATGCGGAACTTCGCGACCTGCTTACGCAGAAAAAGTTGGTGCAGGATCTTCGTAATTCCCTTCGCCTGATGCCAACCAAGATTGCTGTTCAGCAGGAACAGATCCGCGTGAACAAGTCGAAGCTTGCAACGGCCAAGCTCGATCTTGAGCGAACCGTTGTCACCTTGCCGTTTAATGCCCGCATTGCATCGCTCGATGTCGAAGTCTCACAATTCGTGCAGGCCGGAACCAAGATCGGAACGGCCGACGGCATCGCGACCGCCGAGATAACCGCGCAGTACCCGCTTGCGCACATTCGTGAATTCTTTGACCGATTGAGAGATGAGTTCGACCCTGGCGAGCGCAAGTGGAAGAAGCGTCAGGAGTTCGCACGTGCCATCGGCCTATATGCGCTGGTTCGATTGCGCACCGGCGACCGTGACGTGACCTGGCGCGGGCGCGTTGCACGTTTGAACGATACACTCGATGAGCAAACTCGATCCATTGGCCTCATCATTCTGGTCGATAAACCCTATGCCTATGCCGAGCCCGGAGAGCGGCCGCCCCTCGTTAAAGGTATGTTTGTTGAAGTCGAACTGCGCACCAAATCGCTCAAAGGCAAGATACTTGTCCCGAGCGCGAGCATCGATGACGATCACATCTACGTCGTGAACGACAAAAGCCGACTGCAAAAGCGCAAGATCAAAATCGGCTATCGCGGAGACGGCTTTGTCGTCGTCGATCAAGGTCTGAAGGCAGGCGACAGGATTGTCGTCTCCGAGCTGCTGATGGCAACGCCGAACCTGCTGCTTAAGCCGACTGAAGATGGAGAACTCAAGGAGCGCCTCAAGACGCTGTCAAATCCGAAGGAGGCCCGGCAGTGATTGGATTCTTTGCCAGGCACCCGACGGCGGCCAACCTCTTCATGGGTGCGTTTATCGTGCTCGGACTGTTTACGATGCCCAACCTCAGGCGCGATACCTTCCCGCGCATCGAGCCATCGAAAGTTCAGGTCAGTGTGGCCTATCCCGGCTCACGCGCCGAAGACGTCGAGGATGCTATCTGCCGCCGCATCGAGGATGCCGTTGATGCTGTCAACCAAGTCGACCGCGTGTCTTGTGAGGCCCGCGAAGGCCTGGCTCAGGCAACTATCGAGATGGAGGAAGGTGGTGTTCTCGACCGGTTTGCCTCTGATATCAAAACCGAAATCGATGCTGTCACAGATTTCCCGGAGCGCGCGGAAGACCCGATTATCAAGCAGCTGGGGCTAACGGATTTCGTTGCCGCCGTCGCGATTACCGGCCTGGATGAACCAACGGCCCTGAAGGCTTATGCAGAAGCCCTGAAACAGCGCTTGCTGCAAAGCCCAAGGATCACGAAGGTCGAGATCGAAGGTTTTTCTGATCATCAGATTCGCATCGAGGTGAATGAGGCTGCACTGAAGCAGCTTGGCATGAGCGTTGCTGACGTGGCCGCCAAGGTCGAGCGCCAAAGTATTGACTTACCAGCTGGTTCGCTGTCCACCAGTGAGCGTGACGTTCTTGTGCGGTTTGCCGATGAGCGGAAGTCCGTCACGGCCTTCAGGAACATTATTATTGCCTCTGATCCAAGCGGCGGACAGATCCGCTTAAGCGATATCGCCACGATCACGGACCGTTTCGAACTTGACGAAGCCAAGACAATCTACAATGGCAAGCGCGCTGCCACTCTGCGTATCCTCAAGTCACTCAAGGAGGATAAGCTCAGGTCGATGGACGCGCTCAACGCGTTGCTGGCAGAAGAGCGCCGCCGCGTGCCGCCGGGGGTTGAACTCGCTATCACCAACGATGGGTCGTCGATTGTCCGTGACCGCCTCAAACTCCTGACGGACAACAGCGTTCAAGGTCTGGCCCTTGTCTTCCTGTCGATGTGGTTGTTCTTCGGATTCAGATATTCGTTCTGGGTGGCAATGGGCTTGCCGGTGTCTTTCGCCGGCGGCTTCGCCGTGATGTATGTCATCGATTACTCGATCAATATGCTCACTATGGTCGGTCTTCTGATTGCGATCGGCATCCTCATGGACGATGCCATTGTTATCTCGGAGAATGTTGCCTCTCACCGGCAGAAGGGCAAAAAGGGATGGCAGGCCGCCATCGATGGAACGCGTGAGGTGTGGCCGAGCATTCTTGCGTCATTTGTCACGACGGCCTGTATCTTCGGCTCACTAGCCTTCATCAAAGGTGACATTGGCCAGGTACTCCGCGTGATACCGGTGGTTATGCTGGTGGTCCTGACCGTCAGCCTGGTCGAAGCTTTTCTCATATTACCTAATCACTTATCGCACGCCATTGAACAATCTGGATCCGGTCAGGGCCGTGTCCAGTCGTTCGTGAACGGTCGGCTCGAAGACCTGCGTGAAGTCGTGGGCCGCGTGGTCGATGTCGCGATTGCCCTACGCTATCTCACAATCGGCATCGCCATTGCCGTTTTCATGTTGGCGCTCAGTATCATGGCGGGTGGTTACGTGAAGTTCGTCGCGTTTCCAGAGATTGATGGCGACACGCTGGAGGCCCGCATTCTCCTGCCGCAGGGCACGCCACTGGCGCGAACCGAGGGCGTCGTCGCCAAGGTTTCCCAGGCCATCGAGGAGATCGGCCAGCGTTACTCGCCTGAACAGCCGGACAAGCAGGCGCTCGTGAAGGCGGTCACGATTGAGTACAATAAGAACGCAGACGCTTTCGAGACAGGACCACATGTTGCAACCGTGCGCGCGGACCTCTTGAGTGCCGAAACGCGAACCAAGTCATCGGACGATATCCTCAGCCTGTGGCGCCAGAAGGTTGGCCAGGTGCCGGATGTTATCAATCTCAAATTCACGACACCGACCATTGGCCCTGGTGGTTTGCCGATTGACATTCAGCTCAAGGGCTCGGATCTGGACGAACTGAAGTCCGCAGCCTTGGACCTCACGAACTGGCTCAGTCGCTACAAGGGCGTGTTCGACGTTTCTGACGACTTGCGGCCTGGCAAGCTGGAAGTCGGTGTCAAGCTCAAGGCCGAGGCAACCAACCTGGGACTTGACGCAAAGACTATTGCGGATCAGCTGCGGGCGGCTTTCTTTGGTACAACAGTCAGCGAGATCCAAGTTGGTTCTGAATCGATCGAGATCGATGTACGTTTGCGTGAAAGTGACCGGGACAGTCTTGCCGATCTGCAGCAGTTCCAAGTCACTGACAGCGAAGGCCGCAAAATTCCGATTTCGGCTGTTGCAGATCTCATCCTTGAGCGCGGGTATGCGCGGATCAATCGGGTTGACGGTATACGGACGGCGACGGTTCAAGGAGACGTTGATGTCCGGGTTGGCAATGCGTCAGCCATTGTTAACGACACACTCAAGCGGTTCGTACCGGAGTTAAAGAAAAAGTATCCGGGTGTTCGGGTCGGGCTCGAAGGACAGAATAAGGAAACCGAGGTTACGCAGCAGTCGATGGTTTCAGGCTTCGTTCTGGGATTGATCGGCGTCTATCTGCTGCTGGCGTTCCAGTTCGGTAGCTATCTCGAACCGGTGGTGGTGATGATCGCCATCCCGCTGTCGCTGATCGGCGTCATCCTGGGCCACATGTTGATGGGTCTCGATATCTCGATGCCGTCGATGCTCGGCTTTGTGTCGTTGGCCGGGATTGTCGTGAACAATTCGATCCTTCTGGTCAACTTTGCAAAAGAAAATCACGATAACGGGCTGCCGCTGCAAGAAGCGGTGAGCAAGGCGAGCCGTGCCAGATTCCGGGCGATCCTACTGACAACAACGACGACTGTTGCCGGGCTGTTTCCGATCCTGATTGAGACCAGCCTGCAGGCTCAGGTTCTCATTCCGTTGGTGACCAGCTTAACATTTGGACTTCTATCATCGACCGTCCTGGTGTTGTTTGTCGTCCCATCGCTTTATTTGATATTCGATGATATGGGTCTGACAACGGTTGCGCGGGACAAGCGAGCAGTGGCAGCAGCTGCAGAAGCGGCTGAATAGGACGAAGGCCCGCCAAACAAGGCATGCGCGACAAGGCCTACTCAACGAGGCCTGCGCAACAAGGCATGGGATGCAACTGAGGACTTAACGTGAGCGAACTGATGTCGGGATTTCCACCCGATCCAAACGGCCAGGTGACCCTGGACAATTGGCGCAAGCCACCCTACGCCCGATGGGCTTTCCAGCACGTCAGAGAAATCGTCCCGTCTGCCGACATCAGCAATGACCCCGACAATGTGTGGTCATTGCCCGATGATCGAATCGATTTCAGCTCTCTCAATTTCGCGTCAGACAACGGTCAGTTGAACTGGGAAGATGCACTCTCGGCAACCGACACAGACGGCATTGTCATCCTGCATCGCGGACGTGTCGTGCACGAGAGCTATGCGCACGGCATGACGCGCGCTACACCACACATCATCATGTCAGTTTCAAAGTCGGTGCTGGGGCTTGTGATCGGCGTTTTGGTCGAGCAAGGCAGGCTCGATCCAGCAAGCCTTGTTACAGACATCATTCCCGAAGTTGCCGAGACGGCCTACCAGGGTGCCACGATCCGCCACCTCCTTGATATGCGGGCTGGCATCGAGTTCGATGAGAACTACCTCGCCACCTCTGGTACGATCATCGCCTATCGCAAGGCGACGAACTGGAACCCGCTTGAGGCGGGCGAGGCGCTGCCGGATCTGCGGTCGTTCTACAAACTGCTCACCGCTTCCGATGGCCCTCACGAAGGCCG
>JBCDBQ010000223.1:0-10453 GCA_039183375.1 Pseudomonadota bacterium | reverse complement strand
TGCGTTTGCTGCTTACATGGCGATGAAGGGTCTGAAAAAGATCTGGAGGCCGTCAAGCGTTGAGATCGCACTTTTTGCGGTTGTGTGTTTTGCCGCCGCTTGGGCACTCGCGCGTCCCTATATTGCTCGCAAGACTGAAAGACTGAGCAATCGCAAGCAGGACATCAATGGCCTCTTCGATCTACCACTGATTATCGGCGCAGCCCTGCTCTCATTCGCTCACGGCGCGAATGATGTCGCCAACGCAGTTGGTCCGCTGGCAGCGATCGTTTCCACCAGCGGCGCTGAGGGGGCAATCGCCAGCAAGGTCGAGATACCGCTTTGGGTCATGGTGGTCGGCGCGTTGGGCATCGCCTTCGGCCTCGGTCTCTTCGGCCCAAAGCTCATAGCGGTCGTTGGCGAAAAGATAACCCGGCTCAACTCACCTCGGGCCTATTGCGTCGCGCTATCTGCGGCAGTCACCGTGCTCATTGCCACAACCCTCGGGCTACCGGTGAGTTCTACTCATATTGCCGTTGGAGCAGTATTTGGTGTCGGCTTCCTCCGTGAATTTGCCGAGAACCCAAATCGCCGAAAGCTACGCCCGGGGCATAAGCTCAACGCCACTGCTGAAGACGCCTTTAGGGGCCACAATGTGCGCCAAACTCGCTTCCTCGTTAGACGGCAATTTGTTTGGTCGATCGCAGCCGCGTGGGTGATTACTGTGCCGGCGACTGCTCTGCTTGCTGCGACGCTTTATGGGATCTTGCAGCTGCTATAATCCAGGGTTTTAGCGCCTGAAACTGCTGGACAACATTGAGGTAGTCAGCCCTGTAAGACACTTTCGGCGCATCTTCAATGAGCGCCCAGTGCCTTTGTCGCCTCGCTTGATCAGGCCAGTCGTCGAACTGCTCCTGCACCAGCAATGGATAGTACGTCACCGGTACCTTTTGTAATCCGGCCTTTGTCTGTTTGCCGACGACGACAGTTGAGGGAAACTCTTCCAGCACCGTTCCCTTAACTCCTGCCTCCTCAAAGACTTCCCGATGGCAAGCTGCGGTTTGGCTTTCGCCTGGTTCGATTTGACCCTTGGGTAAGATCCATCGCCCTCTCGTCTGTGATGTTACGAACAGCACGGCGACGAGATCGTCCTTGATATCAAACGGGATGATTCCAACTCTATGCATTGTTTGTTCCTTGGGTGTGCCTTGCCACCTATCAGGATTAGGTAGAGAACGGTTGCAGGCCTCGAATCAGAAAATTCGCTATCGCACAAGTTATAAGCCGCATAGTATCTACACAATGGCGATCCTTAGATTTGTTGGAGCGATTGGGGATGATGTCCGCCTTTGGATCGTAGTCGGCTGATGTTCATGAGTTAGGCCAATCTGACGATCACCTAAGTCTGGTAGTTGGTAGTGGCATCGTTGACCTCTGATCAGTAACGACGCCCCATTTCTCCTGATCTCGATTGAGGTGCAATCTTGCTCGAGCCACTGACACTGAACGCGGCCGGAATGTCCGGTTCTTGATCTTTCCTGACGTGGTGCTGGCTTGCCGGAGTTCGTAGCCTTCATGCAACTTCAAGAATGATGGATGTCTGCTTTTGCCAAGAGCAGACATGAACCTGACCTGCTTGCTGTTCTTTTTGGGCAACCTGTAATCTGACCATCAGCCCAGCGCCTTGTCTCAAAAGTCCACAGAACGGTCACCGTAGCCCTGATCTTGCAGAGAGTGAATCCAGTTTCTTGCTTTGCGCAAAGTTGAAAAGCGAAGACGGCAAAGCCGGCTTTTTGGATGTATCATGCAGAAGAGAAATTGTTTCTCGCGCAGATCAACGTTCCCCAATAGCGCTAAGTAAAGACTCGTGTGAAGTAAGCGATTACTAAACTGCTTTGCGCGTCGAACGAGCAGCCCGAACTGCTTGGAGGTGATGAGGGGCGTCATGACAGGTCCTCATCATCGGCAGACACCATATTATTGCGCCCGTCACGGGAACGGACATTCAACCCAGGTCGGCGGCTGCCTCGATCTCTGACTACTTGGTCAACGGGTTCTGGCTCAGGCATCTCTGAAGTTGAGGCCAGCAGTGGGCCAAGCTTCTCCCTTGCAAAGCTATCCAGTTCATCTTTCGGGTAGAGTGGGGTGCGTCCGGCCTTATGGTATCTTGGGCCACCGCCAAGCGTCGCTAGTTTGGCCAATGTTTGGGCAGCAAACTTTAAGTTCCAAACCTCCTGGAGGTACTGGCTAGCGCCGGAACGGGTAAATAGCTGTTGAAGGGTCTCATGATTCCCGTCTGCGGTCTTCATATTCCCAAATACTTCGTAATCCATCGGAAACCTCCATTGCTAAGTGGAACATTGCCGATAGAAAGCTCAGTGTGACGGTGGTTACTACCCGTAGTAAAACCACCGCTCCAACTCGTCACTTGTTCGGGTGCGGCAGCCTTTTCTGCATACGCAATTCGTGGAGTGCAATCTCGGTTCGCTGTTTGGCCATGGCGTAATAGATCGGGAACATCTCGGGCCGTTTTCCCTGGCAAAGAAGCTTTTCATATCCTTCCACTAGTTCCCTATAGACAAGATTGAGCTTGTAGGCGGGATCACCGTAGGTTCGGTCGCTCTTGAGACTCCTCAAGAAATCGCGCCGCCGGTTCTTCAGGAATTTCCATTGCTCTCGTTTCTCTGCATTTCCGAGTACATCACTGAACGTGATGTAATCAGCCACATGTTTGCAGGCATCATCAAGCTTTTGCTCGAAGAGCACGTGGCGACATTCAACGCATAGAACGAGGCATAGGGAAGCCACTTGTTCGGCAAGTCGTACCGTTGGAGCATTTGGTGATCTTGCCTCCGGCTCAAACATTGGATGCCGATAGCCATGCTCGGGATACCATAGAGCAAGATCAACCTTGTGAAGGTTCTTGCTTACCCTTTCATCCATGCCGATGCTGTCGAGAAACATCGCAGTTGCCGCGATTGTATTCCTGGCATGGAAGCGCTGCTTGATTGGATCGTGGGAATCGAGCGAACCTTCAAACCTAAGTAGGCTCTTAATAAGCTCATTTAGTGCTGCGGTGATATCTACGCGGTCATGACGGCTTGGATTGCCCGATGGTTCCTGAGTTTCGGGCTCGGCGGGATTCGTAAGATCACCTTGCGTATTGCTGTCTGATTTCTTGCGTCTATCTATTGCCGCCTCTCAATCGCTCGCTCAGCTCACGGGTGACCTCGTTGGCTGCGCTTCGCACTGGATTATCGGCCAGGTGCGTATAACGATTGGTGGCAGCAGAACTGCGGTGCCCCAGCAATGCTCCGATGATTGGCAAGGAGTGGTTGTTGGCGGCGGCAAACGACGCCAAACTGTGGCGCAAATCGTGAATCCGTCGATCCGGCAAGCCAGCCTCTTCGCGCACCCAATGCCAGGCCCGCTTGCAATCATATATCGGCTCGCCGGACTTGGTTCCTGGGAAACAGTAAGGATTGTCGTCAATGCGCGGCAGTGAGGCGAGAAGCTCAATGGCAGCATCGCTCAGTACGATCGACTTCTTGCCAGTCTTGCTCTCGCTCAGGTTCAATGTGCCACGCTTCAAGTCAACGCTATCCCATCGAAGTGTTAGGACTTCCTGTCTCCGTGCACCAGTAAGAACCAGCACTTTGATTGCAGCAAAAGCGTAGATGCTGTGGCGGCCCTCCTTCTCACCTTTGGCAATTGCATTGCCAAGAGCTGAAACCTCTTCAATATCCAGATACCGCTCGCGAGGTGTCTCTTTGAATTTCTGAAGTCCAGCGCAGGGGTTCGTCGTGGGATGAGGACGATAGCCATTCCTGATACACCACGTGAAGAACATGGATAGCGTTGCCACGCAGCGGTTGGCCAACACTGGCTTATGGCGCAAGCTTGCATGGAACCGCTCAATGTCACCGTAGACAACTTCGGCAACCTGCTTCGAACCAAGTCTAGGTTGTATATGAAGGTCGATTTGCCTCTGATATTCCTCTGCCGTCCTTGGCCTGCGTTTGGCTCGCACATGGCTGTCCATGAAGAACGGCAACAGTTCTTCAATTGTTGTCGGGCCAGATTGATCAAACCTCTGTTGCGCACGTTCTGCGGCAGGGTCTCGGCCAGTTGCAATTTCACCCAGTATCTCCTGTGCGCGCGACCTTGCCTGCTGTGGAGTGAGCGGCCCATGTACTCCAATCATGACGCGGCGTGTACGTCGGCCAACCTTGTACTGGAGAAGGTAGACCTTCCGACCCTTCGGCGTGATCTTGAGACCGAAGCCTTTGACACTGGAATCCCAAAGATAGCTGTCACGCGATTGAGGGAATTGTTTATCCACTGTGGTTTTGTTGATGGTACCCGTCGCCATCTCTCGCCACCTTTGCAAGTTGGGTTACTGGAAGCCGCTCAGTAACCCAGATCAGGGAAACAAGAGGAAAGTCGGGTAAACGAAAGGAAACACTGCGGAGGTAAAACGGCCAAATAACAGCGACTTAGAAAATGACAGCTATTCCGAGAAAACCCAGACTCGCTAATTTGTAATCAGGGGGTTGGGGGTTCGAGTCCCTCTTGCGGCACCAGAGATTTCAATGATTTAGCTACTGAACGTCGTCTCACTCTCAAATGCTAGCATTCACATAGCATTCACCAAATCGTCTTTCATCCCAGCAACGCTCTCCACACGACAGCCGATCTGCTGGCTTAGAACTAATCATCTCGACGCAGTGCCTTACTGTAAAGTTTCCATCGTACGACGGAAGAAAGGTGGCGTCACCCAACTAAGAATTTGTATGGCCACCCAGCGCTATTCAAAGCCAGTCAGCGAACAATCACAGCTTAGCTCTGTCGAACCGCGCAATTTGCCGGATCAGTCCTACCCATAAACCGGTAAGATAGTATCAGGGCCGAAGGCCAGCTAATCCAAATGACCTACGATGAGAGGGCTGTATTAGTTTCCATCGTACGACGCAAAAGAGTATCGAAGTGGCGTCAACATTTTCTCTCCTGCTCGAAAATTCACGTCGCAGTCATGTCTGCTTGGAAGGATAACAGCGGACCCGATTTGCTCGGACGGGTTTCAGCTGCTGCTGACCCGCTGCTGCCGTTTAGCTGAAGCTAATTTTTCAGAGCTGGATGTCTGCTATTGGCGAGCGCGGACATGGCCATCTGCAGCGTCGCTGTAATGCTACTCAAACGCACCAATGAGCAACACGGGCACTATGATCAAATAGCGGTCGTTCGTGGCGGATCGTCGTGGCACATGGGCTCAATCTTATAATTGCTGATCTGTTACCTTGCTTTATGAGCAAGTCATCTAGCGAGTGGGCCTTCGGTTTGCATTCCGAAGCGATCCGCTCTACGGATAACCGAGCATTTGGTGTATTCGAGACTCGCACCAGATGGATCTCAAACTGGCAATTGACAGTTGGCCGGCCGGCAGCAGAAGGATGCTGGAGCCCAATTGGGCGAGACACACGGCTGCCAATGCCTACACTCCGACAATTCGATCCTATGAGGGGAGCCCTAGCGTGTCCTCGCGACTCGGCTCTACCAGGAATGCTTCCCTAGCGCGATCTACGGCACGCTTCTGGAGCGCACTGGTAGATTGCTTGAACCAAGCCGACCAGAGGGCACTCTCTTGGCGCTTACATCAGAAGAGATCGATTTGGCACTTGCAACAATTCTTGGCGACCCGGAAGCAGTGAGCACTTTGCAGGTGTTAGCAGAAAGCAGGGGCATTACTGAACCATTTGCTGAGCTTGGCCGAGAACAACAAGTGGTACTTGTCACCCAACTACTCAAAATGGCCCACGCCGCCAATGATCAAGCTGAGGCAGGCAATCAGCAGCACGCAACGAATGAAATTCCGATCGAGCTCGTTGAGCAGATCATTGGTGATCCGCGAGCAGATGCAATCTTGCGCACCATCATGGAGAGTAACGAGCTAACCGGCGACCCCGTAGATCTGCCTCTGGAGATCAAAATGGCTATCGTCAAGTTCATGATAGAACAAGGGATGGTGTCCGTTGACCAGCAGTAGGCCATGCCATTGCAATAATCGCTGTCGTGTGAACATGCGACTGATAACCAGCAAACCTGCAAACGCGAGAAACCCATTTCGCCCTTGCGGTCAGTGGGCCACGCCGTGATTTCACCGATAGAGTTAGTGGGATTTCTCTCACCAGATGAATGTCGGCGCGTCATATCCGAAGCAGTCGTCGGTGACTGTTCCACAGGAGCATTGGTCGATGGCAAGATGCAACTCGCGACTAGACGGGCCAACACCTATTGGCTTGACGAAGCCTCTGCGTCTTCGTGGATTTTTGACCGCATGTTTCAAGCTGTCGTCGACTGCAACCGCCAGCATTTTGGCTTTGAGATTGAAGAATTTGCCGAACGTATGCAGGTGTCTCATTACACTGCCAAGCACAATGGCTTTTTCGACTGGCATATCGATATCGGTAACGGACGACTAGCGGTTAGGCGGAAGCTAACGGCAGTCGTACAGCTTTCCGACACCAGTGCTTACGATGGCGGATGCCTAGAAGCTAACTCCAATGGATCGATCAAATCGGCTTCGAAGCAGATCGGAACTATATTCATCCTGCCAAGCTTTGTCTTGCATCGTGTCAGCCCGGTACTGCAGGGCGAGCGTTTTTCGCTCACGCTTTGGTCGCATGGGCCTGCATTTCGTTAAATGGATCCTGTCAGCGATCGCATTTTCTATTGTAGTTCTGCCTCACTTATTTGCGCCGTCGCCTCAGGTTGCGGATACCGCACGTGCGTGTCGACGGCGTTGCAGATCGCAGTCCTACTCAGAATAACCTAAGAGATTTATCAAGTATGCTCACAAGCGGCTTGTAATTGTACGCTGATCCATCCATGTTGAAGCTGCGCTCGTGCATGGAGCGTGACTGTCAGAGTCATCGGGCATTTGGTTTCCGGCATTTTCCCGATGGCTCGTTGGCCGGTTTGATTATGCTGCTACGCTTCCTTCACCATCGGAATTCTTATGACTTGCGGTTCAGTTCGAACTGGCTCCTCGCACGTCGACCAATCGAGAATTCTTTGGCGCTTGAGCTGCGAGGGCGGTCAATTGACGACAAGCAAGCAGGAGCCACACGTTGTGTCCAAAACTATCACCCGAGTTTCACATAGCCATGGTGATCAGAAAAGATCCGACCCCGATTTGGTGATCGAAGTGGGAAGAACACTTCCCGAGATTTATGAAAGGCCTGGCCGAGAGGTCAGAAGCATAGAAGGCAAAGATCCTATACGCTGTACACTAGATGACGGTGACATCGTGTACATTGGCCGGAGGAACATTCGGGACATCACAAGGGCTTAACTCGCCGTGGTCAGCCGGAGCATCGAGAGTGATTTGATAAGCCCCTGATTCTTAGCCATCCCGCACGGTACTACTGAATCGTAACAAACAAGACCGCGCGAATCTCTAGCTCGAGGCACTCACGGTCACTGGTGGGCGGCATTGCGCATTAGTTCTATTGAAGAAAGTTAACCTGAAAAGCAACAGCAATGCCCTAATGCCACTGTTATTGTGCAATAGCTCCAAACAACAAAACAATCGCCGACAAAGCAATGATAGGCATGTAAAGTCATTGTTGGATGAGAGCGGTTCTGCCAAACATTTGACCGAGGGGTCACCTGTTCGCTCGACAGGCACTCAACAGCAGGACGCAGTCAGAGAGCATATCCTGAACACTTTTCGGAAGAATGAAGCACTGTCAGCCTCTAAAGCGATCTGCTGGCATGTGAAAAAACGGTTTCGCCAAGAGAAGGAGCATGTATGCAAGTCACCGTGCGCGATAACAACGTCGATCAGGCACTTAAAGTCCTCAAGAAAAAGATGCAGCGAGAGGGCCTCTTCCGCGAGATGAGACAGCGCAAGTTTTACGAGAAACCCTCAGAGAAGCGGGCGAGGGAGAAAGGTGAAGCAATTCGCCGTGCGCGCAAACTTGCCAAGAAGCGCGCCCAACGTGAGGGATTGTTGCCAAGTAAGAGTAGGCCACAGCGCTAGTCAAAAAGGAATACTACTTGGCTGCGGCGATAGCCGCCTTAACGACATGGATACAGGATGCAAGGACGCAGGATGCAAGCTGGATAGATATACGTGCGAATCTATGCAGTCTTGCCTCGGAGCGGCGAGACTTTAGCCGTGTTCTTCTAAGTCTCCTTTTTCATAGTGGCAGCAGCATTCTTGCCGGCCTCAGTCATTAAGAGACCAAGCTCTTGCGTCTGCTGGGCGTATGACTGCATTTGTTTCTGCGCGAACGTCGTCTGCAGGGCTAGAATCTCCTGGATATCGCCAGCTTTCGCGATGTCGTGGGCCAAACTCAATCCAGCATCAGCGTTCTGCTTGGCATAGTGCATGGCTCGCTCTTGCACCAACCCAAATCCCGACGTCACGTTATTGGATGGCATAGCATTGGTCCACATGATCATTGCCTGACTCATAGCATCACTGAACTGCCCAAACGCTGCTTGCGCCTGCTCGATATTTCTCTCGGTAAGTTCACGCACTTCCTTGGGCATCGCGAATGGGTTCTGGGTCATCTGATTTCCTGAATTGAGGGTAAGGCCGAATCTCCGTCGGTTGCCGGCGAAGTTTGAGCAGTTGAACCATACACCGTTTCATATCGAATGGTGATTTTCCTGATCTGAACCGGCGTGCTTTAAGCACGCAGGCAATGGGGCAAGCGATGCAAACTAACTATTTGGCAGGCATACATTCTTAAGACTCTGCTTATATCAACTATCGATAGTGGCCCGCCGCCTCGACCTGCGCGTCATGTTGTTGAGTGCATGTTTACGGATCGGAGGTTGCGGATGAGCTATTCAGTCGCTGGAGCAGTTCTTTTTGCCCTGTTTGGGCTTGTGGCGCTTTTGGTTGTCAGAAAACTCCTCGCCGACGAAAAAAACAAACAAGCAAAGCTGCGTGTTCCACGGAGGCTTAGGCTCTCAGGGACGGATCTCGCTGCTCAAGAGAATGCCGAAGCCAAACGTCAAAGAAACCAAAATCCAAAGTTTGGTCGCAAGGTGTTTGAAAAACCCAAGACCGCACGCAAGATGTTCGGGTGGTAGTAGCAGAACGAAATCCCAGGCACTCAGTCCTGCATCTTTCTCAAGTAGTGCTCGGCATGTTGGTAAAAGTTCTCCGCCTCTATAAGGTCTCCACTCGATGCTGCTTCGCGAGCAAGTGACATATAGTGCTCGTAACGACCTTGATTGTTTGAAAAGCTGTCTGGATCAGATCGGCGGGCCCCTCTTCGTGCTGATACTCGCCTTGAGCCGTTCGTGTTCTGCTTGTTTCCGCGTCGGCGGTTCGGTGGTCGTGATCCGATCATATTCTACTTCCTAGCTGACCTTGGGTTTTCTTCATGCGGCATCAAGCAGCCAAAGAGCAATATTGCTTTGCCATAGACCCTTCGCAGCGCCCATTAACGTCGCGCCTCGAGCGTGAATGCCAATGTTGTTGCAAGATCTGCAATTCGGCGGAGATCTTTAATGGCAGCGGATCGGTCTGCCTTCTCGCCTGACTTTAGTTGCTCGGCAACGTTCACCAGTAGACGCTGCATGTCTGTCATCGTGTCCTGCATAGGTACTCCTTGATCTTACGATGTAATAGGTCCCCGCCGCACATCTTTGCCGATAGCGATCTAGAACTAGCTACGTGATTTATTGTCGTTCGCTGCCGCGCTTCATGTGTCTCGGCGCTGCCGGTCTGACATCAAATTTGGAGCGTTTCATTTCACGCTCGCGGCCAGTTTGCAGCTTTACTCTGGAGCTACGGACAGCAATCAAGGTAGTCCAGTGTTTAGGCCTGCCGGCCCCCGGGGCAAAACCTTCTACGATCTGCTTTGCCTGAATGTGATCAAGGCGATACTTGTTGCAGAGTGAAGAACTAGATCTTGATTATCGATCAGCGGATCGACTTCTTGAGCGCAGAGCCTCATCCATGTGCGCTGGATCTCTGTTCTCATAGCGGCGTCTCAAGTGGCAGTCGTTAGATCGTCACTAACAGCCAGTTTTGACATCCGATCGCAGCGACGCGTCATCCTCTTTTCGAGAGATATCTTCTGAGTGAGCCAACAGTAAGTTCAAATTGAGTTCAGGGGCCGCTCACTCTTCTGCCAAGGTATAAGATGGCCTCGCAATTGAAGGCTTGGATCATACGTCACTGGCAAAGATTTCGATTGCGAGAGTTGCTTTAGGCGTCCGGGAATAGGTGCGATGTGGACGACTGGCAATTCATTGTAGCAGCAGTGTCAGTAGGCTCCTGTCATCAATGAATCATCCGGTTGTATTAATAACGTAGATGATCCCGCCGATCGAAATGATCCACCAAGCAACTGAGAGAGTGGCAACGATCCGACCATTGCGAATTCGCTTGCTTCGTTCTTCCGTGGTTTCGTTAACGTATGACATGCGTCAGCACCTCGCGCGGAAAACG
>JBCDBQ010000222.1:0-10497 GCA_039183375.1 Pseudomonadota bacterium | reverse complement strand
GCCCGCCTTCAGCGCCAAATACATTCACAACCTCCCATTCAGGTCTTGCCACGACTTCAGCTATTGCCTGAGGATCGTCAAAACGGGCATCGGTGAAAAAGGTGTTATTGTGTTTGGGCATATATATGCCGGATTCGAGTATTTCGTTGATTGTCGGTAAGTTGTCGCGCAGCTTTTCAGGTTGGTGCCTGGCAAAGTAATGAACCGTCGCGAAACGAGACAAAAAACCAATGAAAGCCGTGCCGCCTGGTCGCAAAACTCTAAGCACCTCGCCAATCGCGCGTTCCCGATCAAAATCATCAATAAGATGGTAAATAGGGCCCAAACAAAGGACACAATCGAAAGAAGCATCTTCAAGTTGGGACAAATCCCGGGCGTCCGCCTGAAGGATTTTGGAAAGTGAGAAGCCGCGGCGCTCCTGTTCGTTTCTTGCTGCATTCAGATTCGCGCTGGAAAGATCGGCCAATGTGACCCTGTGGCCAAATGCACCCAACGCAAAAGCGTATTTGCCGGGTCCTCCACCAAGATCCAAGACATCCGAACCTGGCGCCAGCATGCGATCAATCCAGACCCTGGTCACAGCATATTCCAACCAGCACTCATCGAGCCGCGCAATCTCTTCTTGAACCGTTCCGTCATAGAAGGATCGGATGTCTTTGAGTCCCATGTTCTGCCCTCTTGCACCGAGTACTAAAACAGGACCTTACAGGATAAGCCATTACAAGCGACCGCTGAAACATCTCTGGACGATCCGCATTAGACTGGAGCTGGCCGAGAACGACCACGACCTCATACTCTGGACCTGGCACGCTTTTGCTCCGCCGATGACAGAGCTTGTCTTTCTATCTTTTACTGTTGTTTGATGGGTAGCGTCAGGAATTTTCGTTGGCGCTAAAATAGACTAGACGTTAGACGTACACAGTTGCCCAGTGTTTTCGCCATCCAATGCATAGCCCAACGGCAGTGCAAGTATATGGTTAGCCAAAATGGAAGGCGGCTTAGAAGTTGCCATTTGCAGTCTACGTCACTTTGTCCTCCCAACTGGTATGGTCATGCATGCTCTTGGTTGGCATCTGCTTGTCCGAACGCAAATCAATTTCGCAAAGTAGCCCAGATCATGCCACTCGAACTGATAGTCAAGCTCGGCCCAAAACTGGTTCTTCTGACGGGTGCCTCAATCCAATTGGTCAAGCGGCGCGAGGTCATAGAATCGCGCGGCTGTTCTGCCAAAACAATCCGCGTGGAACTCTCGCGGTATTAGATCGCGGTAAGCGTTCACCAATGTCTGATAATCCGAGTACAGACTGTCGACCGGGAAGTTAGAGCCAAACATGCATCGACGAGGCCCAAACTGCTCTAAGCAAGTTTCTACCAGCGGTCGGATGCTGTCGGCAGTCCAGTCATGTTCAAACATGCCCAGACCCGACAATTTGCAGGTAACGCTGGGCAGCGCGGAAAGGTGGAGCAACCCGTCAGCCCAAGCGGACATTCCACCGACACTGCGATCATGAGGAGAACCTGCATGGCAGAGCGCAATTTTGGTTTCTGGCGCACAAGCCAATACTGCGGCGGTCTTTTCCATCAGCTCCGGCAGCAGTTGTAGATCAAACGACAAACCACGGCGCCCCAGTTCTTGAAGCCCTTCTAAGAAACGGGGATCGTCGAGCAGTGAATTGGTGCCGGTAACCGCATCTTCGCCCGGTGCCCGCCCCACAATCTGGCGCGCGCCGCGCACAGTATCCAGAGTTTGGAAGCTGTCCAACTTTGCATCTCGATCTGCAACGGTCAAATCACAAAACACAACCTGTGCCAGCGGCCAGTCTGACTGTGTGGCTGCCACTTTGTCGACCCATTGAGCCTCTTGCCAGCCATCGGCTGCGCCTACTTGTACATGCACGGATGCACCTACCCCAAGGGCCGAAGCATCCCGGCGAAATTCGTCTATCAGATAGTCCCTCTGTATCGACTTCGGATCACCAAAGAAACGAACGGCACCTGCTTCCATCAGCCAAGGGTAATGGACGGCCTGCAAATCCCAAAGGTGATGATGTGCATCAATGATCATAGCTGTTTGGTACTCTGCCCGTCCCGTAGCATCTAAAGGGGTTTGTTCCATACATGACCTGCAACAACAATCGGATTATGCGACCTGAACGGAGGCCCCAATCAACGCGCCTTCGCACGGCCTCGGCCCGTGTTTTGAAAAATGTGCTCAGGTTAAACTAGGCCCGCAGGATAGCGCGTCGATTGCCGTAACAATCGAAGCGCAATCAATCCGGTGTGCCCGATACAGATCGTTGATAGTGCCAGTTTGCCCAAAGTGCTCCACCCCAAGTGGTATCGTTTGATGTCCGGCTACCGCCCCCAGCCAACCCAGTGTCGCAGGATGGCCATCCAGAACTGTCAGCACTTTACAGGTTGCGGGCAGTCCGGCGAAAAGCCTTTCAATATGACTGGTTGCGTTGGCGTGCCCCCTGGACCGTTCGCGTTGCGCAGCCGTCCAGCCGGCATTGAGACGATCCGCAGAGGTGACGGCCAATACACCAATGTCGCGGCGGCCTTCCGCGATCAGCCCTGCCGCTTTTATCGCTTCCGGCGCGACAGCACCCTGGTAGGCAATCACAATCTCGCAGTTTGGCCCCGGCTTGCGTAGCCAATATGCGCCATCAATTGCACCCTGGCGGAACTCATCATTCACACGCTTGCCGGGTTGTTCAATGGGGTTTGTCGTCAGACGTAGATACACCGAACCACCGGTTTCGTCGCGCAACCAGGTCCGTTCATCTGGTTGGCCTTCGCCGTCCTTTTGAACGTAAGCAAATGCCCAATGCATGATCACAACGAGTTCATCCGCAAAGGCAGGCTCAAAGGCAGCGAGCCCATCCTGACTCATCCCAATCAAAGGTGTGCCGACGGACTGATGCGCGCCGCCTTCTGGCGCGAGCGTGATCCCGGATGGCGTGCCAACCAGAATAAAGCGCGCGTCCTGATAACACGCATAATTAAGCGCATCGAGACCCCTGCTAACGAACGGGTCATAAACCGTTCCAATCGGGATCAGGCGCTTCCCGAAGACCGAATGCGACAGGCCCGCCGCGCCCAAAAGCAGCATCAGGTTCATCTCGGCAATTCCCAACTCGATGTGCTGGCCATCTGGTGTGAACTCCCATTTGGCCGTCGAAGGGATGCGATGTTCGATAAACGCATCAGCCTTCTTGGTCCGTGCAAACAGTTTACGCCGATTGACCCACGGTCCGAGATTGGTCGTTCCGGTCACATCCGGTGATGTCGTCACGATCCGCTCGGCCAGTGCGCTCTGGCCCTTTGAGAGATCATCAAGAATTTTGCCAAATGCCATCTGGGTCGAAATCTCGCGACTGGAGTCGATGTTGATTTCTGGAACGTCAGTAATTTCATCGGAGAACCGGCGTGGTCCCTGTTTGAAGAATGAAACCGTTGAAAGGAACTCATTCAACTCGTCTGCGTCCGCTACCGTTGCACACCATTCCCATTCCCGTCCGTCGGCAACTCCCATACTTTCTTTCCATTCGCGGAACTGGCTGGTGTTCATCAACCCTCCGTGGTTGTCCTTGTGACCCGCGATGGGGGTGCCCCAACCCTTAATCGTATAGGCCAAAAAACAGGTCGGTCTGTCGTGTTTGATCGCCTCGAATGTCCTGGCCATTGTTTCCACGCAGTTTCCGCCGAGGTTCTCCATCAAGGCTGCCAGTTCGGCATCACTACGCCTGTCGATCAGTTCCGTTACGTCTCCCTGATCGCCAAGATCGTCCATCAGTCTCTTGCGCCAAACGGCACCGCCCATGAATGTTAGGGCCGCGTATTCCTGGTTCGGGCAGTTGTCGATCCAATCCCGCAATCGATCACCGCCAGGTTCTTCAAAGGCAGCTTTTTGCAAGACACCGTGTTTTACCCGCACGACGTCCCAGCCAAAAGCATCAAAGATCTTCTCAATCCGCTCGAATAATCCTTCGCGTACAATCCCATCCAAAGATTGTCGGTTATAGTCGATAATCCACCAAGTATTACGTAGGTTGTTTTTCCAGCCTTCTTGCAAAGTCTCGTAAATGTTCCCCTCATCGAGTTCGGCATCTCCTACGAGTGCTACCATCCGGCCCAACGACAGACCACGCCCCCACTGTTTTGCCGAGACGTAGTCCTGCACGAGCGATGCGAAAGATGTAATCCCCACGCCCAGGCCCACCGAACCGGTTGAAAAGTCCACGTCATCGACATCTTTGGTGCGGCTGGGATAGGATTGCACCCCTCCGAAACCTCGAAAATTCTTCATCTTCTCATCCGAAAGGTTCCCCATCAGATGCTGGATCGCATGAAACACGGGTGAGGCGTGGGGTTTGACCGCAACGCGATCCTCTGGCCTCAGGGCCGAGAAATAAAGGGCGGTCATGATCGATACCATGGATGCCGATGATGCCTGGTGTCCGCCAACCTTGATGCCATCCATCTTGGGACGAATATGGTTGGCATAGTGGATCATCCAGTGCGACATCCACAAAAGTTGCCGTTCAATTGTTTTTAGGTGGCGTGAATTCGTGGTCATGACATGCTCCTTTCGCGCAGGAATAGCGCGTCACCAGCGCAGTGTGTCACCAAAATCTCTCGTATTTGACAATATTGTAGTGATTTTCAGCGAGCTTTGGTAATATTGATGCGATAAACATCGCCAAACAGAGAAAAATGGACGAAATTGACCAACGGATTCTGCGTGAACTCATGGAAAACGCGCGCTTGTCACATCAGGAATTGAGTGATCGCGTCGGGCTTTCGCCATCGCCTTGCGCGCGCCGGATCAAAAAACTGGAAGCTGATGGTGTTCTCAGCGGCTATAGCGCTCGTGTAGACGAGGCTCGAATGGGTTTTGGCTTTACAGTTTTCATCTCGGTGCGTCTGGACAAACAAATCGACAGCCAGTTGGAACAATTTGAACGCAGTGTGCGAAACCTGTCCGAGGTAGTGGACTGTTGGCTTATGACCGGTAGCTTTGACTATTTGCTGCGGGTGGCCGTATCGGACCTGCGTGAGTTTGAAGTGTTTCTGACGGGTCGTTTGACCAAGATTCCCGGCGTTGCATCGATAGAGTCTTCGATCCCAATTCGTCGTGTCAAAGATCAACGGAGCCGCCTCAAGTGACCCGCATTTACAGCGTCTAAAGCTGGAGGGAATGGCAGTGTGCGGGTGCCACGCGGAAACGCAGCGCCTGCATCATGGTTAACCGCGCATATGTGGGATGCGCGCCAGAACGTCGGTGCCTTGCTGGTTCCAGAAATGCAGCAGGTCGATGAAAATCCAGTTTTCAGTCAGTTTGTCCCCAGCGCGCCGATACATGTCGATTACCCGCATATCACTGAGCTTGTCCGAGGCCGGCATCCCCATAAAGCCCCCCGATGGTCTGAGAGTTAAGTTCGGCCAACCGAAGAATCCTCCAAACTCGCCTTCGGCAATACGCGCGATGTGGCCGTTGAAGCTTCGATCTGCAAGCCCATCGCGAAATGGTCCGGCATGCTGTTTTATGTAACGTTCGGTCGTGTATGTGGCACCAATCCCAGTCGGCCCCCACCAGATCATGTCATCATTCCAGCTGCGCGGCAGCTCTTCTTCAAGACCTAATTCCTCGCGACCCTTCCAGTCGCGAATATCGTCAATCATGAACTCGATTGCAGCCAGTGTTTTGCGGCCCTCTTCTGAATCTTGCGCATCAAACATCACACCGGTGTGGGTCATCGGGCCGGGCTGCACCAGCTGAGCACCAGTTTGGGACGCAAACAGGCGCAAGCCAGCCTGAGCAGCAAGATGGGGGATGTCAAAGAACATCGCCGTATCGGTGATCTTGTCCCCTTCGACACGATGAAAGTCTGCATAGCGCAACATGGCGATCTTGTTGGTATGCGGAATGTTCAGCCAAGGCGCATCGAACAGGCCCATTAGATGTCCCATCGATGCCACCCAGACCCCACCTGCCTCCAGATGATTGTCACCCGCCATGAAGATATCCAAGCGGCGCTGCATCCGCCGCAGAGAGTTTTGCAAGGGCTTCCAGAACCGCTCGGCCACTTCGAGCGGGTCTCGGATTTCATTGAGAGGGTGATAACCCCGCCAGATAGCGTCAGGGGCAAAGTGTGCTTTAGCCGCAGCCACCGGATCCTCGTCCAGTGCCGCAAAATAGCGCCGAACCAAGTCCTTAGCAGATTGTAAATCAGACATTTTCTTCTTTCGAGTTGTGTGGGAATCCGCCGGTTCACCCACCGGAAAATTCAATAGATTAGCTCGCGTCCTGACGCGCCTTGGCGATCTGCATCATCAGGTCCAGCTCGTTAAACAGCTGCCATTCTTGCTCAACACGACCGTCCTGAACGCGCCATTGGGTAATACCCCAGATCTGGCAGGCAGCTTCGGTCGCTGTCCGGTATGTATCGGTATCACCGGAGTGAGTGGCCTCTGCACTCCAGCGGGTCGAAATCAGCCAGCCATCCTGCTCGTTACCCATCCAGTAAACCTCATCCACTTGGAGTGAGAGGTTGGGGAACGCACTGCGCAGGTTTTGGATGTATTCCTTGTAGGCTGCGGTGCCTTCGAACTGACGCTGTGTGGTTCCTTCGAACGGTAGTTTCTGGGCGTAATAGGTATCTATCGCGCTCATGTCACCATTCCAGGTATTGTCATGCAGCCGACGCGCAAACTGATCCGGATCGAATCCGTCGACGGGCTCGGAAAGTGCAAGAGGTTGGGCTGGTGCTGCGGATTTTCGCAGGTCATCCCAGGTCTTTTGACTACGCGGCCATCCGGCGGGCGGGTCAGAGGCCAGCCTGTCAGCTTCCTCCCACAAGTCGATGCCAAGCTGTTGCAACATCGCAGAGGTATTATACAGCACATGTTCAAGGAAAATGTCGTTACTTAGCGCCACACAATTGGCGATGACCAAGACGTTGACTTGTTTACCCGTCGCCGCGCCATATCGGCTGGGGCCCGTATTGGTTCCCATAATTCGTGTCAGGTGAGAGGTGTGAAAACCAACCTCGTCATCACCAGCCCAGATGATCTCTTCGGCGTCGAGGATGATATCGGGGAAGGCACCGGTGGTATGATGTGTGTCAGCGATGATCTTCTTATTGCCGGTTTGGAGGCCATAATCGTCATAGATCAGCGATGTCGGACCGTAGCAATCCGCGATGTATTCGACCTCGGGCGGATCAGATTCCCAGATGCGGTGGGTGATGCGAACGATATAGTCGACGATATTGGCATAGTCAGGTTCGAAGCCGCGCAGCAATTGCTTTGGTCCGTAGTCCTCGGGAATCCGGACTGTACGGTGGCGCGAATACTCTCGAAATGAGACATCATAGCCTCTCGGCATGTGATGACGCGCAAGTGGCTGCGCCGGCCCATAGTTGCGTGACATGCTCTCTCCTGTTCAAAACATCATCGGTGAGTTTTGCGTTGCAACTATCCTTTGACCGCACCAGCCGTCAGACCGCTGACAATCTGGCGCTGGAAGAACAGAATTAAGAAGAACAGCGGAACCAGAGCGCTGACCGCAGCCGCAACAGCGAACATGACATCACCCGTTTCGCGCACTGTACCAAGGAAGCTGTTGATCTTGGGGACCATCGTCTGATTTTCCGAGTTTAACAGTACCGCCCCAATCGCAAAGTCGTTGTATGCCAAAAGAAAACTGAAAAGACCTGTAGTGATCACGCCCGGCCACATGACGGGGATGATCACATGACGGAAAGCTTGAAAACGCGTGCATCCATCAACCATCGCGCTTTCATCCATATCTTTGGGAATGTTCAAAAAGAAGGAATGCAACATCCACAGGGTAAATGGTTGGTTGATCGCGACAAGAACAACGATTGTCGTCGATAGCTTGCCCCATATGTTCCACTCAAAAAACGGCAGCAGGTAACCTGAGACCAATGTTATGTGTGGCATGGCCCGAAACACCAGCGCCAGCATCAGCAACCAGAACGCATATCGATAACCGGATCTTGCAAGTGCATAACCGCCCAGTGTTCCGAGTGTCAGCGAGATGAGAACCGTAAAAAACACGACAATCGCAGTGTTGATTCCACTTCGCCAAAACTCCTGCTCAACCCAAGCGCCGTTGTAACCTGCACCTGTAAAGGCGCTGCCGGTCTCAGCTTTGGTCATCACGCCATAGATTGCATTGGTCCAATCCGTTTTCGAAAAGAAGTCGGGCTGAACTTTAAACGATCCCCAGACAGTCCACAAAAACGGACCTGCGGCGATGAAAACCCAAAGGACCACAAAGCTGGTGGTAAACCAGATCAACCCATTGGAGCGTCTGTCTGCGACGGATGTTGACATGATCAGGCCCTTTTCCGATTAAAGTCACGCCATGTGCGGATCAACACAGGTGTCAAAAGAATTGCGACCCCGATGATCGTCATGATCGACGACGCACCGGCAGATCCGAACTGTGGTATGTCGCCACCGCGCAAGTCGTTATAGATGATGTAGGACAAAGACGTTGCCTTGGCCGATGCCTGGAAGGCCAAGATGGGTTCGAGCATTCGGAAGTTATCCATCAACTGCATCAACGTGATAAAAACGACCAAAGGCATCATGTAAGGCACAACGACATACCAAGTGGACTGCCAGCGCGAGGCCCCATCGATTTTCGCGGCCTCAAGCGTTTCCTTTGGAACGGTTTGAAGACCCGCATAAAAGACAATGAAGCTGAACGGGGTTGAGCTCCAGATACCGTAAACAATCAGCATGATCCACGTCAGCGGCGTCGACGCCTTCAGCGATAGGTTCGGATCATTGAAAATCCACTGCAATGTCGCGCCGATGATGCCGTCGGCATCCACCATCCAGAAGATGATCAGCGCGCCCACCAGCGGAGTTACGATCATCGGCAAAAGAGATACGAAGATCGTCGGCCCCTTCAGCAAACGAGGGACCCTGTTAACCGCAAGCGCGACACCCAACCCGAATATGACCACCAAGGGCGTCACCACAAACGTGTAGGTTAGTGTAAAGATCAGCGCTTTGTAGAACGGAAGGTTCAGAAGCTCGGAAATAAATGCGCCAAGAGTTTCCGTTTCTGCCCAGGCCACACCAACCTGTTCGAATGCAAGATGCTTGCGGTTTTTGTAAGTACCCAAGCCGTTAAACCGCCCTAGCGGTGCATCTTCCCGCAATGCTGCCGTTGCTTCGGAATCAACCTGCAGGACCGTTTCACACTTGAACGGGCCGCAGTTTTCGACCTCGACCATGACCTGCTCATGCTCGACAAACAAAGATTGAATCGCAACCGACACGGTTGGCAACGCTATAAAAAGGATCATCGCGGCCAGTGATGGCAGGATGAACCAAAAGAATGTGCGGTGTTTCATTGTCAGCTATCCAAGTGCTTCACAACGCAAAAAAATGCCAGGGCCGCAAGTACGGCCCTGACTGCGAGGGTCAAAGATACCCAGCCTCTTTCGCCGCGGCAGTATAGGCCGCTTCGATATCCGACAGGGTCTGCTCGGCACTTTCGTTGCCTTGCAGGAAGTCAGGAAGCTCTTCGAAGAACGCCTGATGTAACAGCCCCATGTAGGGTAGCATCGGATAAGGGTCAGCTCCGGCAGACGCGGTTGCTGCAATACCAGCTGCCGCCGGTCCAGGCTTGAAGGAGTCCATCAGCCAGACCGCCGCATCGTTATTGCTTTCGACCATTTCATCCGAAATCCCGTGAAGCATCGCAAGAAACGTCGCCTCCGCGTCTTCGTCCGAAATGTTTTTGGCAATGGTAAAGCCATCCCACCACAATGACGAGGAAGGTGACGAACCGCCCGCAACCGTCGGCGCTCCTGCAAGTACAGTATTCTCGGCGACACCGGCCTCAGCGCCCTCACCACCGAGGAGTTCACCCGCACTTGACCCCCAAAGCTGGGCAATTGCGAGATCACCGGATTTCCAGATCGGCACAACGGTCGCCGTGTTGTAGGTCAGAAAGTCAGGGTTCGAAAGCGCGACAAGATCTTTGAGTTTGTTCAGGGTTGCAACGCCCAACTCGTTGTTGACGTTTGCCTCGGCTGTGCCTGGCTTAAAGAATTCACCGCCATGACCGAGGTACATATTCACGAACTCTTCACCAAGGTTCCAATCGGCCATGGTTAGGAAAGCAAAAGGATGATCCATGATACCGGCATCC
This sequence comes from Pseudomonadota bacterium, assembly GCA_039183375.1. Lineage (GTDB taxonomy): Bacteria > Pseudomonadota > Alphaproteobacteria > Rhizobiales > Hyphomicrobiaceae > Tectiglobus. Next base: position 296 of record JBCDBQ010000222.1, on the reverse strand, counting down.
TTGATCGCCTGGCCGGTCTCGATCACTTCTTCCCAAGTCGCCGGGACAGGCTTACCAACTTGATCCAGAACATCCTGACGCACGAACAGATGCTGCGCATTTGCCATAAAGGCAATTGCCATGATCTTACCATCAATCGTGATCAGCTGATTCTTGTTCAGGCTCTGACCATGTTTGGCGACCAGATCGTCCAACGGACGGACGAGACCTTCGTTCAGCAGCGGTACGATGGACGAGTTTGCAACAATGACCGACGTGTATTCAGCAGGATTTGCGGTCAACGCCTGCACGGTGAT
>JBCDBQ010000221.1:0-10511 GCA_039183375.1 Pseudomonadota bacterium | reverse complement strand
CTTATTGAGGCTCACAGCGTTTCGATTTGTTAAGCCTTGTTGCATCACGTGAGCCAAGGCGCCTCAAATTGCGGTTTAATTTGTGCCGCTCTCACTCTGTTCCCAAGGCTACGACAAGCCGCGGGACCTTTTCAAAGTCGCCAAGGTGCACCCACTCATCAGCGGTATGGACCCGACGCTATCCCACCGCAATCGTCACGGCCGGTATGCCGTGCGCCATAATCCAATTTACTCACTTATTGAGTGTCTGCTGATTAAATTGCAAACCGAAACCACTTGGCATTTGTCGCATCAACTGCATTTGCGGGCATTGATATTTTTGCATCCAGCTGTTGTTTCCAGCGCATTAACGGGATGCTCGGGTTATGGCCATTTGGCCACTTTCCGTGCCTGGTAATCAACCTTCCGTGTAAGTTTATCTGGGAAGCGGTTCTCTGGGTTGCATTTGCCAATGATCCCGTCAAAAATATGCCTGGATAATCAACCGCGGGATTCGATTTATGCGCTGCAAAGTTACGCTAATCTCTGTCACCGCCCTGACGCTTTTCATGACCGCAGGTGTCGTGCATGGAAAAAGCAAGTCATATGGAAAAGTTAAGGGCTGGAGCGTCTTCTATAACGTTCCCAAGCAATCGTGCACAGCGATTGGTCGTCAGGACCAGAGCGGCACATCACTTGGCTTTGCCTGGTTTTTCAGAACCGGTTATTGGTCTGTTGGATTGTTCAACCGTCGATGGACGCTGAACCAGGGCAGCAAGATTCCCGCAAGCATTTACATCGACGGCAAATTGCTGGTCCGTCGCAACATGACAGTGGCGTCGCCGAAACTGATTTTGCTGACGATTGCGAAGAAGCGTGGCAACGAGAGCATCGTGGCTTTCCGCGAGTTTCGAAATGGCAAAACTGTAAGATTCAACTGGGCCGGAGGCAACTCGACCCGATCCAGCCTGTACGGCACGAAAGATGCTCTGGCGATGCTGGCTCGTTGTGCCGGAAAGATGGCCAAACTTATTCGCAATCGTACTCCTTCAGCTGGGCAACCGAGTGCAGCCGCACCATTGAAGAGACCTGGTAGAAAAGCAAGTTGGACCGTTGGCAGAACGCGCGCTATGGGCACGTTCAGAAAACTAATGGCCGGTATGCCAAAGTTACGCTACCAGATCCGGCCGCCGAAGCCCGGTCGGGAGAAGACAATCAATTTCACGCTCGCGTCGGGTCACCTCGGGAAGTTCTTTGCGTTTGCCGGTAAAACGACCACTGCCGATAAGGCAATGGCCTCGGTCATATCCGTTCGTCAGAAGAACTGCCCAGGAGAATTGGCCACCGTTACAAAGCGACTGCCATCGACAGATGGCAGCGTTATTCGGCGTGTGAAAATGCTTTGCAAGTCTTCAACCCAGAACACCATAACCACGACGACCTTGGTGATCCGAAAGCCCAGTGGGCTACTTATGGTCCTGAGTATCTCGGGTCGAAGCGCAGCACCAGGAACGAGAGGTTTTGATTCTGTCGGTTCGAAGAAAATTGATTTATAGCGCGTAGAAGCAATTGCCCTGAGCACATTATCTGATGTGCTAGGGCCTGCTATCAGTCGGACTTAGCGCCCATTCTTTTTGCGCCAGGCTTCGAAGTCTTTTTGGGTTTGTTCGTGGGTGGCAGGATAGAGACCGATAATCGATCGTCCACTCTGCACTTCTTCTGTCACGAAATCCTCAAAGGCGGTCATCTCAACGGCTTCATCAGCGATCTCATCAGCGAGATGCGCCGGTATCACGACAACGCCTTCCCGATCACCGACAACGACGTCTCCCGGCCATACTGGTGCATCGCCACATCCGATAGGTACGTTGATATCGATTGCCTGATGCACAGTTAAATTTGTCGGGGCGGACGGACGGTTATGATAGCTTGGAATATCCATCTCGGCGATCTCTGGCGCGTCGCGGAAACCACCATCGGTTACGACCCCGGCGCAATCACGCTTCATGAGACGCGTCACCAGTATTGAGCCTGCCGAAGCCGCACGCGCGTCTTTGCGGCTATCGATCACCATGACGGCACCTGGCGGACATCGTTCAATGGCGTCGCGTTGTGGGTGCTTGGGATCCTGGAACACACTTATGGGATTAAGGTCTTCGCGGGCCGGGATGTAACGCAGTGTAAATGCTTCACCGACCATCGGTTTGACGTTTGGGCTCAGTGGTCGAACATCCTGTATGAACTGACTGCGCAATCCGCGCTTATATAGAGCTGTGCAGATTGTAGCGGTTGCAACCGTCTTGAGTTTCTCACGTGTTTCATTGCTGAGTTTAGAATCCACCATCTCGTGCCTCATCCCATGTCCCCGCGTGTCATGAGCATCCGCTGCGGGATATTGCGCTGACAATTGACTGTCGGGGTTTGCCATCTTCCTCTAGAGCGCTACCATTTTCATGCAATCAATTGCAATTCAAAGCGAACGAGCTCTGTCATGTTGACCCAAGATCAGATCGATTTTTACAATGAGAATGGCTATTTGCTGGTTGAGGATGCGGTAAGCCCTACCCAGCTGGAGGGACTGCGCAAAGTTACTTATGACCTGATCGATCAATCCAGAGCAGTTACAGAGAGCAACGACAAGTTCGATCTTGATGAGGGCCATAGCGCCGACAATCCGCGCCTCACGCGGATCAAGCTCCCCCATAAGATCGACCCGATTTACTGGGATGTTCTGGTCAATTCACGTATGACGCAGGTGCTGAACACGCTGCTCGGTTCTGATGTCCTGCTACAAACAGCCAAGCTCAACACAAAGGCCCCTGGCGGAGGACAAGCCGTTGAATGGCATCAAGACTGGGCCTTCTATCCTGCAACCAATGATAGCATGCTCGCCTTCGGGCTGATGCTGGAAGACGTCAATCACGAGAACGGTCCCCTCCAGGTGATCCCGGGCTCTCACAAGGGGCCGGTGCTGGCGCACACTATGAACGATGTGTTCTGTGGCGCGATCAATCCGGATGATTCGGATTTTCATCACGACAAGGCGGTCACACTCACCGGTAAGGCTGGCAGCATGACCGTGCATCACGTTCGTATGCTGCACGGCTCGGCTCCGAACGTGAGTGACCGAAATCGCCTCATTCTGTTTTATGAGTGCCATGCGGCCGATGCCTGGCCGCTGCTTGGTGCATCGTCCTATCTGCACACAATCGGCCAGCGCGCGTTTTGGGATGATATGCATGATCGTGTCATTACGGGCAAGCCGACAACACAGCCACGCGTTGAGCAGGTACCCGTTCGCATGCCGCTGCCGCCTGCACCAGATACCGGATCGATCTTCAAGACACAGAAGAGCGGACAAGCCAAGAGCGCATTCGCAGCTTAGCGCGGATCAGTCAGCCGGTGCGATGGGTGTATTACCCATCCCCATCATGCGTTGTCCCGCATCGACGACCAACACATGACCGGTTACCTGCCGCGCCCCGATCAGGTAACGCACGCCATTGACGATATCGTCAGGACCTAGGCCCTGGCCTAAGGGTGTGAGCTTTTGACGGGCGTCAAACTCTTCCTGGGTCTGGGCGCTCGGTAACACCAAACCTGGCGCAACGGCGTTGACCGTGATGCCTTTCGAAGCCAGATCGAAGGCTGCCAGTCTGGTCGCACCTTCGAGGCCGAATTTTCCGCAGAAGTAACTGAAACGCTCCGGAGACGCAGACGTCATCTGCGTGTCAAGAATGTTGACCACTGCCGCTGAATCTGGGACCGGACTCTGGCGCGCAAATGCCTGTATCAGAAAAACCGGAGCGCTCAAGTTCACATCGACCAGTTTTCGCCAGCTGTCTGGCGTCAATGTCGTAATCTGGTCCTCGTCGAACAGCGATGCCGAATTAACCAGAACATTGACCGGGCCGAGTTGAGCGCGCGTTTGCTCAATCAATACACCGGAGTCTTCGGGAGAGGTCAGATCGTGCTGGAGCGAGATGGCTCGGCCACCCGCGGCTACAATCTCGTCTCGTGCCTCCTCGGCACCGGCTGCCGAACCGTTGTAGTGCAGAGCGACAGCGAACCCATCATTGGCCAGGCCAAGTGCAATGGCGCGACCAACGCGGCGCCCAGCCCCGGTTACGAGGGCGACGCGCGGGCTCTCTGCCGGTCCATTCATGACGACATTTCCAGCATGTTCAGCACTGGCTCACAGCGCGCGACTTCGTGGCTGCGCAATAGGTTGGCCTTTGACAGCAGCGCCAGAACGGCGGTGGCTGTTTCCGCGCATCGAACTTCATCGTGGAACAGGTAAACCGAAGAACACATCGTCACGCAAACCGGCCAACCAAGCTTCCGGAACCGAAAAGCCTGGAGGAAGCCCTCTGTCTGGTAGCGCACGCGCTCGGGTCCATCTGGCAGGTTCAGCGCCAACCCGAAACCCGGATCGACCCAGATGCGCTCGACACCTGCTTCGGTTGCCATTGCGATGCGTTCCTTAAAGAACAGCATTTGCTCTTGGACAAGCATTTCAGCCGGTGGTGGATCGTCAGACGTTCGGGCGTTCTCTCCCGGCGTATAGCAGAAGATGATACCTGCCTGATGTTTCGCAACCGCTTCGTAGAATGCACGGTCATCAATTCGGCCCGTGAGATTGATCACGCCGGCACCTGCCTCAAGCGCCGCAACGGCAACGTCAGTATGATAGGTCTCAGCAGAAACGAGCATGTTCTCACCGGCTATCGCTTTGATCACGGGCGTCAGCGAGTCGATCTGACGCTTGGCATTCAACAAGTCTGCCGTGTTGTCCGTCGACTCTGCACCAATATCGATCATTGCCGCGCCTTCAACCGTCATGCGTCGCGCACGATACAGCGCACCTTCGACCGTATGGCAGATGCTTTCGCGGTACGTGGAATGGCGCGACAGATTGATGACACCCATTTGGTAGGGCTTGTCCTCGAAAGACCTACCAAACTTCGGAAACTCAAATGACTTGATCGGATGACCAATCGCATCGCGATGCTCGCTCCAGAGCGGGAGAAGAAATTCAGGCGTTATCATTGCAACTTTTCCTTAGATCATCTTTGTGCCCTGGGGCGACATCCTTCGATGCCGCCGAAGGGCACCTTGTTCTTGCGTAGTTATTCAGTCCAATCGCGCTCAAACAAAGTCAAATCACCGGCTTCCACAGGGAGCTCGCTCAAGAGTTCCTGCATTGTATGCTGCAGTTTCGGATGGCGTACGTCAGCGGCGATGTCGCAAACAGGCACCATGACGAAACGACGTTGATGCATCCGCGGATGCGGCAGCTCAAGTGTCGCTTGATCGGAAACAAAATCATCGTAGGTCAGCAGATCCAGATCCAATGTGCGGGCGCCCCAACGGACGAGACGTTCGCGCTCATGCAACGCCTCGATCTCATGCAATCGATTCAGGAACGTCTCTGCCGGCAGCTCCGTCTCAATGATTGCGGCGGCATTCAAGTAGGCGCCCTGATCCTCCGGTCCACCAACCGGTGCTGTTTCGTAAAGCGGCGAAATATGTTTCAGCAACAAATCCGCATCTCGACGCAGCACTGCCACCGCGCTGCGCAGTTGGGCCAGGCGGTCACCCAGATTGGCCCCGAGTGCAATCAGACAGCTCGCCATTTACTTACGGTGCTCCAGTTCAACGGGCGGCAGTCTCACGACGCGGGGTGCTCTCATATTCGCCGGCTTCATGGCCGCCGCCGCTCGATGGTGATCCCGACACCAGCCGCCTGCTCGAAGATTTCGGTTTTGAGCACCGTCACGCGGACGCAAGCTGCAAGCTCATTCCGCAGCACGAATTCGGCGACTTCCTCGGCCCAGGTTTCGACGAGTTCGATATGGCGGTCCGATCCGGCGAGCTCCGTTGCAAACTTAACGGCATCTCCGTAGGAGACGTACCGCCCGGTTTCGCGAACAATACTTGCGTAGTCGGCAACCGTATCGATCTCGATATCAATCAGGAGGTTCTGGCGCTTTTCATGCTCGAAATCGTGGACACCAACGAAGGCATCCAGAGACAGGCCGCGGACTAAGATTCTGTCTGCAGCTGATGGGGTAACAGTTGTTTTTTCTACTGTCGTCAATGTGAGACCGAGGTTTGATGGGTTAGGAAATAGTTATACGTGTCGTCCACCTTAACCGATCATTTCAATCCAATCATCTTCCGATAGTATGGTGACTTCGAGTTCCTGCGCCTTCGTCAGTTTGCTCCCAGCTTGCGCGCCAGCGACAAGGAAGTCGGTCTTTTTGGAAATTGACCCTGATACTTTCGCCCCAAGCCGCTCTGCCTGGGCTTTGGCCTCGCTGCGGCTCAGCTTCTCAAGCGTGCCCGTGAACACGACCGTCTTGCCGGAGACAGTTGACTCGACTTGGACCGGCGCCTGGACGGACTCAATCGTCAGATGCGCAACCAGATCATCAACCGCGCGTACATTCTGGTCTTCGCCAAAGAATGCCACCAGGGCATCAACGACACTTGGACCGATCCCGTCGATGTTACCAATCTCAAGATAGGCTTCACTTTCAGACCCGCCGGCGACTGCTGCGTCGACAATACCGCGGAAGCTTTCCCAACTGCCGAAGGCGCGGGCAAGATCTCGTGCTGTCGTTTCACCGATGTGGCGAATGCCGAGCGCATAAATCAAGCGATCCAAGCCAATCGTTCGCCGCACCTGAATAGCCGCGAACAGGTTGTCGACGGATTTCTTGCCAAAGCCCTTCTGCTTTTCCAACGGGTTCTCAGCGCGGGCGTTGCGCTCTTCCAGGGTGAAGATGTCGGCAGGTCGCATAATGCGGCCATCCTCAAAGAACAGTTCGATCTGCTTCGCGCCGAGCCCCTCTATGTCGAAGGCATTGCGAGACACAAAATGCTTCAGGCGCTCTTTCGCTTGAGCCGGACAAATGAGGCCGCCCGTGCATCGTCGCACGACATCCGCTTCACCGGTCTTCTCGTCGATCTCACGCTCGGCGTGGCTGCCGCATGCCGGACAGCGCGTTGGAAACTCGAATGGCTGAGAGTCCTTCGGACGCTTGTCCGCAACCGAACCCAGGATTTGAGGGATGACATCTCCGGCCCGCTGGATCCGGACAGTGTCGCCGATCCTGACATCCTTGCGCGCGATTTCGTCCTCGTTGTGAAGCGTCGCGTTGGAGACGACAACGCCACCGACCGTCACTGGCTCAAGCTTAGCAACCGGCGTGAGTGAACCGGTTCTGCCGACCTGTATCTCGATATCGCGCAGAATTGTGGTTGCCTGTTCGGCTGGAAACTTGTGCGCGATCGCCCAGCGTGGCGCCCGTGAAACAAAGCCCAACCGCTCCTGCCAATCGAGCCTATCAACCTTGTAGACAATGCCATCAATATCATAGCCGAGCGATGCGCGCTGCTCCGATAGGTCTCCATAATAGGCCATCAACTCGGCGGCAGTTGCACACGTCCGGGTCAGCGGATTAACCGGCAGCCCCCATTTCTTGAACGCAGCTACGACACCTGACTGCGTAATTGCTGGAAGCTCTGATGCCTCGCCCCAGGCGTAGGCAAAGAAGCGCAGCGGACGCGAGGCGGTGATCGAAGCATCAAGTTGCCGTAGAGACCCTGCAGCCGCATTTCTCGGATTGGCGAATACCTTACTGCCAGCTGCTTCCTGCTCGGTGTTCAGCCGAGCAAAGTCTTCATGGGCTAAGTAGATTTCGCCGCGTATGTCGATTGAGGAGGGAACATCATCTCCTTGCAATCGTTCAGGGAGTTCGTGAAGGGTTGCGACATTGTTCGTAACGTTTTCACCCTCGGCTCCATCGCCGCGCGTTGCCGCTTCAACGAAGACGCCATCTTCGTAACGCAAAGAGATAGAGAGCCCGTCTATCTTTGGTTCAGCCGTAAAAGCGACAGGCTCGTCCGCCTCTAACCGCAAAAAACGTCTGATGCGGTCCTCGAAGTCAACAACGTCAGCTTCATCGAATGCGTTGCCTAGCGACAGCATTGGAGCGCGGTGACGGACTTTGCCAAATGCATCAGCAGGTGCACTGCCAACCCTCTGTGACGGGCTCTCTGGCAAGACAAGGGCTGGGAACTGTGCCTCAAGCGCAGTGTTGCGTTGACGTAGGAGGTCGTAGTCGCCGTCGGCGATCTCAGGTGCATCGTTTTGAAAGTACAATGCATCATGGCGCGCGATTTCTGTCGCAAGCCATTGCAGCTCACGCGTCGCTTCCTTGTCGGTCAGCGCTTCAACCGGTTTTAAGACTGAACTAGGTCTGGCCATTCTTGCTACCGTTCCTTCGGTCCGCCAAAGGTCAGGTTAGCTGCATGCGCGCGGCATCTAAAGATTGATGGTTGGCAGTTTGATGTTTTTCCACGCCTGGGACAGCCAAGAGCCCGTATCCTCACGCGGCGCCAGTCCGTCAGATTGTAACAACGTATAGGCGTCTTTGTACCATCGAGAGTTCGGGAAGTTGTGACCGAGGATAGCTGCTGCGTTCTGCGCTTCGTTTTTGATGCCAAGCGCCATGTAACCTTCAGTCATGCGCATCAACGCTTCTTCGACATGCGTTGTTGTCTGGTATTCAGACACAACAACCCTAAAGCGATTGATTGAAGCCATGTATTTGCGGCGCTTCAGATAATAACGGCCAACTTCCATTTCCTTTGCCGCAAGCGTGTCTTTTGCAATGCGGATGCGATTGTCGGCGTTCTGGGCGTACTTGCTGGTCGGATACCGCGACTTCAGAAGTTGCAGTTCCTGCAATGCCTTGCGAGTATTCGTCTGGTCATTCTTCGGACCATTCATATCCTCGAAGTAGCAGGACGCGATGATATGGTGCGCAAAAGCGGCATCCTTGGTGCCAGGGTGCAGTGTCGTGTAGCGGCGCGCGGTAGCAATGGCTTCAGGGAACTTTCCGGCACGGAAATAAGAATAGGCGGCCATGACCATGGCTCGACGAGCCTCAGGCGAATAGGGATGGTCACGATCCAGTTCTTCGAAGCGCTTCGCTGCACGTTCGAACTTGCCCTGCCCGAGATACGTGTCGGCGCTGGCATACATCTTTCCAGGCGGATCTGGATTTAGCAGCTTCTTGGCGTTGTTGTTTGAGGCACAAGCAGCCAAAGCCATCGATGCAGCAATGGCGCCAACTACATGCATGATCGAGTTTTTCGACATCGGTCCCACGTCACTCAGCCTGGTTGTCGCAGAAAGCGTCCCGTACCCCAATACTCCAACAGTCTAGCTAACTTGATACCGAGATATCAACGATTCTTGCAATGCTAGCTGTCTACGCAGCTTCTGTTGACCACCGGAATATGTTGATAGAACGGCAGAATTGGCTGTGCTCAGTTCACGTCCGCACACATTTCATTGTGGTCACCACAAATGACACAGGCGCCGGATAATCCGACGCCTGCGCTATTCTCATAAGGATGCCGTTCAATGTTCAGGCAGCGTCCTACTTACCGATGCTACTTACCCATGGCCATTGGTAGCCAGTGAGGATCTGTTTGCGCTGGACGAACACTGTCGCGTGTCGTGCGAGGAGCGCGTGCAACAGCCCAGGCTGTCTCATCTTCAAACAACGCCTTCAATGCATGGGCGTTGAGGCGATGGCCACCCCGAACAGAGCGATACTTGCAAAGCAGTGGGAGGCCTGCGAGAGCCAGATCACCTACGGCATCCAACATCTTATGGCGCACGAATTCATGGTCGTAGCGCAACCCTTCAGGATTGATGACCTGATCATCGCCAATCGCAACCGAGTTATCGAGCGATGCACCAAGAGCCAGACCCGATTTCCAGAGCATTTCGACGTCTTTCATGAAGCCGAAAGTCCGTGCCCGGGACAATTCATTGCGGAAGACGCCTGGTGTCATTTCCCATGACTTGCGCTGCTTACCGATGATCTGGGTATCAAACTCAATCTCGATGTCGAGATGAAACCCAGAATGCGGATGCAGCTCGGCCCAGCAGTCGCCTTCATCCACCCGAATGGGTTTCAATACCTTGATAAACTTACGTGGTTCATCAAGATGGCGCAGGCCAACTTCGTCGATGGCATCGACAAAATCTGCGGAACTGCCATCCATGATTGGCACTTCTTTACCGTCGATCTCGATATAGCAGTTATCAACGGCAAGGCCGCGCAGCGCCGCGAGCAGATGCTCTACGGTACCGACGGTTGTGCCAGTGTCATCGCCAATGACCGTGCACAATGTCAAATTCTTAACATTGCGTACATCTGCAGCGATTTCGGAGACAATTCTGCCACGTTTTGTGACCATGAACCGAATACCTGTATCGGCTTCGGCTGGATGGAGCACCAGGTTCACTGGTGCTCCGCTATGTACCCCCACGCCAGTTAGCTCGATTTCTCGAGCTAATGTCGTCTGTCTAGCGCCGACAAATCTATTCGGCATATTCACCCCGTCCCTCTAGCCCGTGTCTTTTTACGCTTTACTCGCAAGCAACAAGGTTCGCTTCGAGATGCCCCGTCGAGACCTACTTCCCCGATTGAGTGTCTCGGCTGACT
>JBCDBQ010000220.1:0-10537 GCA_039183375.1 Pseudomonadota bacterium | reverse complement strand
TGCAGGAAGTCGGTTGGTAGGACGAAGCCGTAATCGTATTCGCTCATCTCGGGCAGCGTGTCGGAATCTGCCGGTTCCGTTGCCGGTCCTACCGAATATCCCTCAATGATATCGTCTTGCGTATCTCCTGGAATTGGCTCTGTTCCGCCTGTCAGGCGTACGCGGCGCGTGGCATAGTTCCATGCGCCCTGTTCAAGAACGTACTGAACCGCGTGATCCCAAGAGCGGTTCATTTCCCATCGAAGCTTGGCGGTTTGGTTGTTGATGGGAACAGATCCGGCAAGAACCTGGCCCATGAACTGGATCGCCCGCCGCATCGTCGGGTGACGATTGACGTTGATCTGCGTGTTGACGAGGAAGCGGTCTTCGTGATCTTTCGCTTCGGACAGCGCTGCTTGATACTGAGACCACAGCTTGCCTTGTTGATCGTCTCCAGCCCGTGCCAGTCCTGGCGCGACCTGATAGGCCAGGTACAGCGTGACAACCCGCGTGAAGTGCGGTGGCCAGTTCACCGGATCATAGTTGTCTGCATGATCCGAAACGTATTCCATCAAAGCTGAGCCAAGGAAGCCATAGACCGATGCGCCTATTTCGGCATAGTCGATTTCCGCTTCGTCATCGGCATTTGTCTTGATCCATACTGTGCGAAGCCAGTTATCCGGTCGACTGTAGACAAACGTGTAAGGCGAGAATGCTGTGCTTGACGTTCCGGTCAGCGTGGAGCGGCGTTTGGCAAAGGTCCAGTTGGCGCGCGATAGGCTGTATTCAACCGCATGATCAAATGCATTGTTGAGCTCTGTCAGTCGCGTGTTGGCCGTCGTGGTGTTCGCCAATGGCAGCTTCACGCCAATTTCGCGAAGCACCTCATTATAGACCGTTAGCTTGGACGTCGTTGCCATGAATTATGCGGCCATCTTCTTGTGCAGCTGGCTCGCTGCTGAGATTGCATCGTGTTCTGTGGCTTGCTTATCGACAACGATTTCGCCGTCGGCATTGCGCACACGCCATCCATGCTCAACCCAATCCGATGCCCAGCCTTCAGGCAGCTTAGGCTGACGACCTGGTTTGGCTTCTGCCTTCCAGTGATTGAGGACACGAACCTTTGCGAACCCATCACCAGTCGCAAAGACGCGAAGTGTAGCTTCCCAAGATTGATCCTTGGCGATGCACTCGATCAAGGCGTGGGGTGCGCGGCCCAGCTCGCGGTGAACATGCTTCCAGTAGCCGGGCTTGGTGACATCATCTAGAGATGTGTTCGGTTCCGGTGTATGCAGGTAGCACATCCGCAGCTCATGCGCAGCGCGAAGGCCTGCCGGCTTACATTCTTTGTTTTGGTCTGCCATTTGTTCTCCAATTGAAGACGGCCCACCGAAGCAGGCCGCCTATTGCGTCACTAGTTAGCGTGACTGAGTGTGAGCGATCCTGCGCCTGTCGTGGTGTCGATCGCCGATACGTGAGCCCAAGCAGTATCCGTGCAGGTTGCTGGGGCCTCTTGAGACGCAGGAAGAGCACCGACAACACGGATGAAAACCGCATCACCGACCTGCATTCCTCTGCCCGGCAATGTGTCAGTCGGGCCCGCATCACTAATGTAGTCGGACGCCACCGCCGCCGTTACAGCATCGACGGTATCCAAGATCCAGGTGTTAACGACACCACTGGACCACATGCGAAGGCCTGCTGTTGCGTAAGCCATGTTTGCAAACTCCTGTTAGGCTGCGGTGTCGTCGTGAACGACTTCAAAGATCCCGCCGTTTTGCAGGATCTTGTGACCAAGCTTGATGCTTGATGAGCAGTAGTGGAAATGATCCTGATCATCCCAACCAGCGGTGGTGATCATCTGCTCTGTCGGCTTTGCACAACCAACCGCATTGCGATGGAATATGAAGCACTTCGCTGCGTTCGTACCCATGCCGGGCAGCAACGGCGACGTGATGAGTCCTATGTCTGCAAACACCCTAATCTGGCGCTTGTTGCCATAGGTCAACTGATCGCCTTCAGAGTAAGGCTTCACGTTGACATAGTCCTGTGACGAGTACTGTGCAGACTTCTTAATCTGGCGTGCAGCTTTGGGCGTGCAGAGAAACGTCACATCCTCTGGTGAGATGTCGACTTCGTTCTGGGCCAGATCGGCAACGATGTCCGTTAGCGTGTCGACATTGAGCGTGTGAGGATTGTTACCAGAGTCATACTGTGTCGACGCATTGTCCAACTCAGTGATGAGGTTCTTATCGAGGCGACGATTGGCCCGAGCCATCATCTTCGCGTACATCTTCTCACGCTCGTTCGACTGAGACGTGAACTTCTCGAAAGATGTGACCTCCATCTTACCGCCGTACTCCTCAAGAGTACAAACCGGCTGGGTATCATTGGAGGTCAGGCGCGGCAAACGACCATCAATAGATCGTTGAGCCAGATCACCACCTAGGTCGGCCACATCGAAGGTCGCTGATCGACCAAACGACATGGCTTCTTCAGTGCAACGATCCGATAGGAGCGAGACACTTTGATTGAAGGAGCGAATAAACTCCCGCGAATATATTTGGGCTTCAGGATGAGCCATTGCTCTATTCCTTTTCTATGAGGATTGGAACGATGGTGCTCAGCCGTCGGTGACTGCGTGAAAGGTCCGATTGGGTGACCGCTTGGCGGGTCCAATCATCACTCGTGCAGGGCGATGGTTGTAGCGTGGTACGCAAGAGGATGCGGGGCTCGAATGAGGTGACCGCTAGAACTTGAGGCCCTTGGAGTCTGCAGCAGCGTATAGCTTGAGCAGCTTGTCCTTGGATGCGTCGTAGCGTTGACGGTCCTTGGACTGTAGGGCCTCGATCTCGTGGATTTGCTCGATGATGGACTTGCCACCTGCTTCGAGCGAGTTCGCTTCAATGCGATCAGCGTAGCCATTCTGTAGGGCTAGATCGATCCACATTTTCACGAATTCTGGGTGCTTCGCGACGATGCCACCACCTGGCAGGCGCGCGTTCAGCAATTCATTTCGTAGAGTTTCGTCACCAATGCGGTTTTCAATGTAGGCATTGGCAGCGGCGAGCATTGTTTCTTTGTCTTTGCCAAGGTCGGATGCAATCTCTCCGTCCCATTCGCGATTGCGTTGGGAGTCAAGTTCGTTGTTGGCTTGCTGATTTGCTGCGTTGGCCTTGAACCAGAAATCGACCGCGGTCTGAACCTGACCTGATGGCGCATTGATGCCATGCAATGTGCTGACGAAGTCATCCAACATGCCCTTTTCAACTTCGGACATGTCATAGCCTTCGGGCGTTTTAATCCCGTACTCAGAGATGGTGCCCTTTTCAGGGACGCCGTTGGCTTTGCGCCATTCAGCCTTGTCTTCGTCACTGCCTTCCTCGGGAAAGGCGCCGTTGGCTTGACGTTTCGACAGCTCTTTGTTCTGACGAACAACCTCCTTGGCGAGATCTTGCGGCGTCTTGATACGTGACAGGCGCTCCAGAGCTTCCGTGTCATCGCCGGCAAGGTGCGCACGCCAGTCATCATCGAACGAAACCGCCTTCGGTTCCGCTGGTGGATCAGCAGGAGGATCACTTGGTGGCGGATCGCCTGGATCAGCACCGCCAAGCTTCGGAAGGTCAGCGGGTGGATCTGCGGGCGGTGGACTTGGAGGCGGCGCGTTCGGTGGCTGTACGGGTTCCACGTTGGGTTCGCTCATTCTTATCCTCGTTTGTTACGAGCTGATCAATTGGCGTTGAGATTGCGATCTGCAGTTGTCTGGCCACCCACATGCGGCCGGAATTGAAGGCTGTGATGTCAGGATTGCCTGGCTCCAAAGGCACCTGATTGATCCCGCCAAGCATTTCGACGATGTATTTCAGAGCGCGCTGTTGGGCATGGGCATCACTCGTTCCCTGCCACAGCGCCTTCATGAGTGCGGCCTCTTCCTTGGGCCATTTGTGATCTTCGATCATGATTCCCAAGGATCAATCTCCGAGAGAGCATCGATCGTTTCACGAAGATCTCTTACGATCTGCATATCTCGGTCGTAGCGACGTTGCTGAACTGGTTGCTCTTCCCGTGATGAATATTGATCATTGATCAAAGCTTCGAGCTCATCTGCACATACAGCGGCTTGGTTCAGCAAATTCGTACCAGTTCGATCCGGAATACGAATAGAAAGAACATCCATCGACCCAAAAGTCGAATCAGACTTGAACTTGAGTTTAGGCATAATCGTCCCTAAGCAGGCGCCGGCAGAAGTGGAATTCCAGGCTCTTGGACGTTCTGGATCTCGCCCGCCACTTGAGCTGCGTTCACACCGCTGTCGATCAAGCTGGCCATGTTCGGCGCAGCCTCAATCATCTGCTGTGTTTGATTTCCTTGTTCAATGGCTGCTTGTGCTTCCTCAGCCTCGTCTTCGCTGAGAATATGACGCGCACCGCCAAGACCAACAGCAGCTTCCTTGAACATGCCTTTGGTATCGAGCGTCTTAATTGCTGGTGCGGCTTTGGCTGCCTCTTCAAGAGCCGCAACAGCATTGGCAAGTTGGCCAATCTCGGCCACTTCCTGCGCTTTCTGACGCTCCATTATGTCGGACAGTGGATTGTCCCATGCGTATTGGACATCTTCGCCTGACCGTCGGAGAACATCAGGGATCTCAGAGTCCGGGAACATGCCGACTGATCGGCAAACAGCATCAACCTCAAACAGCATAGACTCGTTGTATTCCGCCTGCATCGGGGCGAACAGCGGCAGTGCAGAGCGGACATATTCGTCAATCTTGAACTGGATTTCCTCGACTGACTTGCTGTTGCGGGTATCTGGCATCCGCAGCATATCGAGGTGAAACGCGCGGGTGATCTGACCTTCCGTGCGCAAGAGGCTATCAACGCCAAGCTGAAAGTTCTTGCCCAGCTCTAGTGCCTCAACCGGTTGGCCAGTTCGGGTGTCGTAACTCGGATCATACCAGTTGATATGACCACGTTGCAGGCTGACATCGCCGCGAAGTTTGTCGTAGGGCGCAATCAACGGCGGATCGACCTGACGTTCTGCAGCCTCCAGAATAGCAAGCGCCTGCTGCTGGATCAGGCGAGCATCAGGCAGTGCAATCGTCGTTGCCATCGAGATCCCATAGGGTACATGCGGCATCTGTACTGAGATCGGAACGACATAGCGGAAGGTTTGAGTTGTGACGCCGTCCTTGATCACATGCTTGTTGGTGGCGTCGATCCAGACCGAAGCAAACTGACCTTGTTGCCGGCGCATGCCCACCTTGCGATAGGCGTCGTATTCCATAGCTGGAAGCACTTCGTGGCGGACTTCGAAGGTTTGGTCCGGGTTTTTGTCGTAAGCTTCCTCGACCTTGTGATGGATCTTGCAGCCTGGCTTGTCTTTCCAGCGCTCGATGATCTGCCGGGCAGACATCATCATCTTGCGGGTCATGACATTGGCGCGGTTGTCTTTGCCGATAGCCCAAACACAGTTTTTGGTGTGTTCGGCCTCGAAGCGTAGCGATTCCTGCTTATCGCAAGTGTCAACACTCAGAACAGCATCGCCATAGAGGCCATAGAATCGATCACTGACCTTGAACGCCTTCTGTGCGCCGGTCTCACGATCGAAGATAATCCGCATGGTTTGGCGTGAGCGCCAGTCTAGGTATTCACGCGCCTGCGGATCATTGTTCAGATCCTCTGATGATGTCCGTCTCCAAAACCACTGCTTGCCTGGCGGACGAAGGAAGCTCGGTATCATGTTGACGTAGTCACGAGCCAACAGCAGCGGCGTGCCGTCAACAAGATGACTGGCGAAGTCTTCGCCCCATTGCAGCTCTTCGGTCCACGACGCATCCCACGGCGCGAAGTTCAGAGCGATCTCCTGCCGGAAATTATCCAGATCAGCGCGCGCAGCAAAGCGGGCATCACCGCGCTTTAGAAGCTCTTTTGCGTTATCGTCCATTAACCCAGCTTGGTTCTTGAATAGACTGGACCACCGGCGAGATCTGTTGATGATCGGCCTTGTCTGCGCTTTTGATCATCGCGTGCCTTTTCTCGGCTTGCAGCGACGACTTCGGGATCATTCGGCGATGGCACAGTGATCTTGGTTGGCGCCAGAGCCAACTGTGTTGGGCCGAGCGTTGGCGCAGCCTTAGGTTTTGGTATCAGTTTGTCTGCCATTAGCGTCTGTTGACCCTGCGGATACGGCTTTGAGTGGCGTAGTTGGTTGTTTGCGTGGCCCGCATGTAGCGGCGCGTGAGCATTTCTTGTGCTTCGTGAGAAGCAACCGGGCGAGCAAATGTCATTGCGAGGGCGTCGGCGATGTCCGGTGATGCAAGGCCGCGTTTCTTGAGATCTTCCTTGCGTTCAAGCAGAATGGCACCGTGATTGTTGTACCCGTATTCAATGTTAACAAGGTCGTCTCGTAGCTCTCGGTCATCCGGTAGAATGGCATACTGAAGTATCCAATCTCGCATCTTCCCCCACATCTCAGCCCGCAGATTTGCGTAGACTTTAGGATCGAGTGGGGATGCACTGGAGACAACATCGTCAATCTTGAACTGGCCGGCTCTGAGTATATCGACAACGCCGCCGCCAACGCCAATGCCATCAACAAATATCGCATCAGGCTTGTACTCGTTGATTGCTACCGCGCAATGCTGAGAGAACTGGTCAATCGGCAAGCCGCGATAGCGGCGAATGAGGGATATCTTGTTGCCTTCGCGTAGGAGAATGACCGACTGGTCATCACCGAAGCGGGCAACGTCAATGCCCATGACCCTCGGCGAAAGAATTGTGTGCTCGTCTTCCTCGCGGGCAACTGCATTATCAACCGCGTCATTCGGGATGAACTGAGTAACGGCCTGGTTCGGGAATTCACCTCGGACACGAACGCGGACAAAGTCATGATCTTCGCCATAGTCATCAACCCAGGCTTGGATCTGTTTCTTGTTGGCCATCTTGGCCGTACGGCTGTCGATCTGACGGGTTTTCCAGCGATGACGAAAGCGACCGAAGCATTCTCTGAACCGTCCAGTGTTCTTGGTTGGGTTTCCGAATGCAATCCACATCGCACCCGGAGTCGTCATCGCGCCTTCTGCAACTTCCCAGATTGCGTCCGCGACGGCAGAAGCCTCGTCGAATATCACTATGACGTGTTCTGCGTGCAGACCGGCAAAGGCTTCTGAGTTGTGTTCTGACCAAGGTACTGCCGATATGAACCAAGTATCCGGATCTGACTTCAGCGCGAACTTCGTTGCCGACCAGTCAAACCAATGTCCGTGAATTGCGCGCTTGTTCCAGAGGTTGAGCTCACGCCAAGTCTTTTGAACAAGCTGGTTCTTGGTGTTTGCTGTGACAACGCCGGCACACTTCGGTCGCGTCGAGATGAACCAGTGCAAAATCCAAGAAACAAGGGCGGTTTTTCCTATACCGTGACCAGATGCGACTGCGATCCGGAGCGCTTCATCGAGATTGCTGCTGTTTTCTCCGATGAGCCGAAGAATATCGGCCTGCCACTCGTCTGGACCTTCCTGCTCTTGCAGGTCTCCAGGCTCACCCCATCCAAAGGCGAACATCACATAGCCAAGCGGGTTATCTATGAAATCCGCTACGGCATTCGCAAGTTGTAATTCTTGATCAGCTGCCAGCTGCATCTATGGTCTTAGCTGCACTCATGCGTTGGCGGAGAATGTCACCAAGATCAACGTTGACGTTGAGGTTCTGGGACTTGTCGATGAACAAACCCATCTCATCGGTCTTACCCAAAAGCTCCAGTGCTTTATTGGATGGTCCGAAGTCACCTTGCTCTCGTGCATCCTTGGCATTGTCTATGAGAGTTTGAATGATCCACTCACGAGACAAAACCACTTTGTCGGTGATCTGTTCCTGCAACCCTGAGATCCTTTGGGCGATCCTAGGGTCTTGCATGAGTTTCCAGGACTCGG
This sequence comes from Pseudomonadota bacterium, assembly GCA_039183375.1. Classification (GTDB taxonomy): domain Bacteria; phylum Pseudomonadota; class Alphaproteobacteria; order Rhizobiales; family Hyphomicrobiaceae; genus Tectiglobus. The sequence continues at coordinate 2,631 of JBCDBQ010000220.1, read as the reverse complement.
TGTCAATTGCCTCTGGAGACATCTTCTTTGCGTTATAGGATGCCCGATAAGCTTCTCGCTGATTGCCGGACTTGACGTACTCTCGGCAATAACGCTCTTGCTTCTCAGTGAGGCGGCGGGGTTTCTGCTCCCCTATGGCTTTGGTCTGTGGTTTTGCCATGACACGCGTAATGATAAGAAGGGTCTAACCCTGGCCTTTTGATCAAGCTCTACCGGCAATGATGGCCAAGCAGGCCCCAACAATGGCATGAGATTGTGCCGATCCTTTGGGTGTCCAGACCTGCTTTATGATTGGCAGGATGTCGGCCAAGGCGAGCCAAGCTCCCATAACACCAAAAACCAAGGCCACCAGCAGAATGAACGGCTGGCAGTCTTGGAGAATGCTTGTGAGTTTGCTTATCATGCGGCTACGACCCGGTGAGTTTTCAGGAGGTCTTTGATCCTATCAAGGTTCATTTCGCCAACGGTTGTTGGATTGACCTTTAGGTCATTGTTTGGAACCGGTACACGACTAAGCTGTGCAGCCGGCTGAAGGTCCGGGCCTTCCGGCATGGTTGAGGTCTGGAACCATGATTTATCGCTCGGCGCAGGTGGCCTTTCCATGTCATCGAGATCTGACGTCGGCCTGACCTTCTTAATTTTAGGCCAAGCCAGAGCAAACAACAGTACGGCAGCAACTAGCGCCAAGATGAAGGCCGAGAAGATTCCCATTCCTTCGTTAGCCGCAACCAAGTCATCACTCTCGAGGTCAGCTGCCCAGACCTTATCATCACCACGAAAATAACGAATAAGCTTGGCATGAATTCCGACTTGGTTTGTTGTGTTTGAGATTCCGGCGTTTGCGTTCTCCACTGTGTCCCGCGCCGATGCCAGCACGCGTTCCGTGGCAGCGATCTGCTTATGCGTCTTCTCGATCTTCGCGGCTAAACCGTGCAACCGAACGAGCATATCTTTCTCATCAGCGCGCTGTTCGCAGATCGGACCACAACCGCCACGCCCTTTCTCACGAAGCCGTGCCTTCTCCTTGTCCTCAATCAGCTCTGACAACGTTGCTGTTGATGCCGGGACCGCCGTCGCTGTCCAGTCCCCCACCTTGACCGTCGTCAGCTTCCTGAAGTCAGCGTTTTGCTCGTCCAGGACCTTCTTGAACGTAACCAAGTTCGCCTTGGCCTCTGCTAAGTTTCCCTTCTTCTCATTGAAGGCCTCTTGCGTCAGCGATGCCTTCTGGACTTCCGCCATTCGGCCTGCCGTGGCGACACCCATGTTCGACCAGACATTGAAGCCAAATGCAGGGAACCATGCCGCCAGCAAGAAAGCAGCAATGTAGCGCTCGAAATTCCATCCTGATGATTGCCTGTAGAACGTTGCGGCAACAACCAAGAGCAGTCCCGATGCAGCTGAGATGGCACCGTAGATCAAAGTAGAAATCAGGTTGATCGAATAGCCGAATGACGCTGAGAGATAGACATCAGCAACCATAACCACAACAGCTAGTGCGCCGATCGCTTGGCCCGTTCGCTTCATGCCGTAACGTTCAAACATGGATTCATGCTCCGTTCAGGGTCGGGGGATTACTGATGAGGGAGTTGCGTTGGCGTTGTTTTGAATCCGCCCAGCCTTGACCGATCGCTTGCTATGGCAAATCGTTTCGATGCTTGAGGCGTCGGGATGAAACTGAGCGGATGTTCTTTGGAATTTGGGCACGCGCCTGACTTGCGCTCCCGGAGCTATGTTGCGGGAGCTGGTCAGGACCTCGTCTCGGCAGGAACAAACGCGACTGGTGATTGCTGACGAAGGATCGCCCTAAAAAAGTCTATGTGTGATTTGCGTTACCTGATTTGCTTAGCCGAATCAAGCTGCCTGCAGGTCACCATTGCTGATTTCAACTTCGCGCTGTGACCCGAACAACTCCATGAGGCATCGAGCCTTGTCTTCGTCGAGATCGACCACCTCAACAACGAACCCATCGAACGCGCCAGCTGTGACTTCAACCTTCTGTCCTGGCTCAAAGGGTAACGGATCGGGAGCATCGACTGCTGCACTTGATAACTGGATGGCTTTGATGATCTGCTCATTGTCCGCAATCCGAGGTCGACCGGCGTCTCCGACAACACTGATCAACAGGCGGTCTTGAAACGGAACGATCGGTTCGCCGTCACCATCTATCCGATGGACGTCTCTGTTTTCGTCGACGTGATAGCGTGGGGACTTGCGCATCATGGTCAGACCACAGCTTGCGGATCTGCGTTCAAGAGCCCACAACTGCCTCCAGTTAGGCTGGCCCGCAAATCCCATGAAAATGTATCCAGAGAATATTGCTGTCTCGACAGTGATCCGCGACTTTGAACGGAAATTTCGTCGGCGCAGCTTCTTCTCTGACGGGGCGAAGGCGCAGTAGTTGAGATTGTGTAGGATCTTGACGGTATCCAGTTCCCGACCTGAATGGACGCGGAAGCAATACCAGTTGAGATCGATGAGGCTCATGTCCGTCCTGCCTTTGCCTTGCTGATCACTTGCTGTTTCTTTGATTTACGCTCGCGTGCGTGCTGAACTGGTGTCTTGCGGGACTTCTTTTTGACTAGCTTGCCGTCATGGAGGACAAAGCCTTTGATGTGGGAGGTCATCACCAGA
>JBCDBQ010000219.1:0-10610 GCA_039183375.1 Pseudomonadota bacterium | reverse complement strand
GTCTTCCAGGGAGGCGTAACGCACGCCCTGCCGAGCCTTCTTCGCCGCCTGCTCACCAATTGAAAGAGCATCCCAGGAGCTGTGCCATTCATTGACAACGGAAGGGCCATAAGTCTCCGTCAGACCATACACATGCACCACATTGAATCCGGCCTCGGCCATCGAGGCGAGGACAGCCTCAGGAGGAGGTGCGGCTGCCGTGATAAATTGCACATTGCCGGAGAGCGGCCGCTTCTCGCCTGGTGCAGCTCCAAGCAAGGTGGACATTACAATCGGTGCACCGCACAGATGAGTGACGCTGTGGTCGGCCATGGCGTCAAAAATTGGCTTGGCGCGCACCCATCTTAGACAGACATGCGTGCCCGCCACTGCCGACAGTGTCCAAGGGAAACACCACCCATTGCAATGGAACATAGGTAGTGTCCAAAGGTAAACGGGATGCCGACCAAGGTCCCCGGCGAGAACATTGGCGTAGCACATCAGTGCCGTGCCGCGATGGCTATAGACGACGCCTTTGGGGTTGCCGGTCGTTCCGCTTGTGTAGTTCAGGGTGATGGCGTCCCACTCATCCGGTGGCATGCGCCAGCTGAATTCCGGATCTCCGCCCTCAACAAAGGCCTCATAATCATTGTCGGAAATTGCCCCGTTCTCTTGCGGGAACTCCGTATCGTTGTAGTCGATAACGAGTGGATCAACTTGCGCGATCTGTAGTGCCTGGGCCATCACAGGAGCAAACTCCCGGTCGACGATCACAACCTTTGTGGCTGCATGATCGAGCTGGAAGGCAATGACCTCTGGATCTAGCCGAGTATTGATCGAATGCAGAACCGCACCCGTCATCGGCACACCATAATGGGCTTCAATCATTGGCGGCGTATTAGGAAGCATCACCGAAACGGTGTCATTGGGGCCGACTTGCTTGCTACTCAATGCCGACGCCAGCTGGCGACTGCGTGAAAAGAGTTCTTCGTAGGACCAGCGCAGCTTGCCGTGAATAATGGCAGTGTGACCAGGATAGATACCAGCCGCTCTTTGCAACTGCGTCAGCGGCGTCAGAGCTTGAAAGTTGGCCGGGTTCTTGCCGAGGCCCTGTTCGAACGGATTGACTGGCATGGGGTGTGCTCGGGTCATAAGTTATCGGGACGCCGAGGCTATCGAAGCCGCTGCAGAAGGGCAACTTCCTTCTGGTGAGCGGCCTGGTGTAACGAAAGCTTGTTCAGCGTTAAGAGCCGACCGGTTGGGATTGTAGCAATTGGACGTCGCTACGAGATATGGTCTTCAAGTCGAACCTGATGAGCCAGAGATTGCAGACTGAGAAAAACGGACGATTGACCCGATATCTTTGGCAGTGCGCGGGAGGCCTCAGCCTGGCCCTTGGGGTGTTAGGCATCTTCCTACCCCTATTGCCAACCACGCCGTTTCTTCTGTTGGCAGCCTATTGCTTTCAGCGCAGTTCGCCTCGGCTGCATCGCTGGCTTATGGAGCACCCGACGTTCGGCCCGATGATCAAGGACTGGCAAGAGCACGGTGCGATATCGCGATCAGCCAAGTTGCAAGCGATGCTTGCTCTCGCTGCCGTGCTTGGCTTGAGCATTGTCCTTGGCGTTGATCGTATCATTCTGCTTGTGCAGGTCGTCGTGCTCACGTGTGTTGCAATATTTATTTTGAGCAGGCCAGGGCGCCCTGATCCCTAAAAAGCTTCGCCTTTCGCCGCATCAACATTGACTTTTTGGCCGACCGTAAACATAAATTTAGATAACGGATTGTTGGTAATGCACCGCTTGCTGGTCTTAACCAATTTTATCCGGAAAGCGCGAATAGCGGGTGCTGTGCCTCGCCGATTGATCAGTCGAAGGCGGGCCTCGCAGTGGTGCAGTGCTGGATGCTGGCACTGGGCCCAAATGGATCGTAGGGCTGGCCTCAATTGAATAGAAATACAACTGTCGTTAGAGGTCCACTCAACGTGTGCGCCGCCAATGACTATATGAGCGTCAGTGGTTCAATTCTCTGTAATTGGGGAGTTCGCGACAAGTACAATCACGAACATGGCAATGGTCACGTCAAAGAGTGTTGCCCGGCATCGGGCCTGCGGCAATCGTTCAAGCCGGATTGCAACGATGCTGTGGTGCACTCAAATGAACTGTCACAAACAAGCTGCACAATAAGCCTCAGTGGAGAGATCGAGTATCGTTCTGTACCGCAGACGGTCGCAGTTTGTGTAGGCGTAATTGGTTGAGCATTGAGAATAGGGAGCAGCAGACTAGCCTCTCAAACGAGAAACATGTCTGCCAACAAACATAAAAAAGCGAATCTAATAGGCGATAGGAGTTGAGATATGCCGAGCGGAACTGTCAAATTTTTCAATACCACGAAGGGATATGGATTCATCCAGCCCGACGATGGCGGGAAGGATGTATTCGTTCATATTAGCGCAGTCGAACGTGCCGGGCTTGCCCCGCCGAATGAGGGCGACAAGCTGAGCTACGACATCGAGGAAGACCGTCAGGGTCGGTCGGCAGCGACCAATTTGCGCGAATAGAGCTGTAGACGCCTTATTTTTGGTTGTCAGCATTCGCCGGCAGCCTGAGAGAGCCCGCTAGTTTCTAGCGGGCTTTTTGCTGTATCGTACTGAGTTTGCTGGCATTTGGGGAAAGCCGCCAGACCAAAGGCCTATTGCAGACGCAGGTCTCAAACGATGAATTGGCTTGCCGGCTGTCGCTGAGCTTAAACAGTCGTCCGGCAAAACAAATTCGCGAATTGAGCTTCCCATCCCTATTCCTCGAAACCATCCAACTGGTTATGCTGTCCAACTGTGCTGGCGGTTGTGCCGCTGTCTCGTCTTCTGTCGATCGGAGATCCCTTGATGACTCGTTACCACGAAATCTACGCAAGCTGGAAAAGCAACCCGGAAGAGTTTTGGGCAACGGCTGCGCAGGATATCGCTTGGTATAAGCTCTGGGACCGCGTTTTCGATCCCTACATGGACGAGTACGGACGTTGGTTTGCAGGCGCGGAGTGCAATACGGCCTACAATTGTCTCGACAGGCACGTCGAGGCAGGCCGCGGCGACCAGGCCGCCCTCATCTACGATAGCCCCGTTACAGATACCAAGCGGACTTACACCTATTCGGAACTGACGGATGAAGTTGCAACCGTTGCAGGCGTTCTGAAGGATCTCGGCGTCGAAAAGGGTGATCGTGTCATTGTGTATATGCCGATGGTGCCGGAAGCCACGATCGCAATGTTGGCTTGCGCGCGCATCGGTGCCGTTCACTCAGTGGTGTTTGGCGGCTTCGCCGCGTCGGAATTGGCAACCCGGATCGATGATGCCAAGCCGAAGACGATCATGGCGGCTTCCTGCGGCATCGAGCCCGGCCGAATTGTCGAGTACAAGCCGCTCCTAGACCAAGCCATTGACCTGGCCCAGCACAAACCGACCAACACTCTCATCCTGCAACGTGAGCAGGCGGTTGCCGGAATGATCGAGGGCCGAGACTTTGACTGGGCGGCAGCCGTTGATCAGGCCAGAAGCCAAGGTCGAAAGGCCGGCTGTACGGCCGTCGCGGCGACCGACCCGCTCTATATTCTTTACACCTCCGGTACGACAGGTCAGCCGAAAGGCGTCGTTCGCGACAACGGCGGTCATATGGTTGCTCTCAAGTGGAGCATGAAGAACATCTACAATGCCCATCCCGGCGAAGTTTACTGGGCTGCCTCAGATGTTGGCTGGGTGGTCGGTCATTCTTACATCGTGTACGCGCCGCTCCTGCAAGGCTGCACAACACTGATGTACGAGGGCAAGCCGGTTGGCACGCCCGATGCCGGTGCGTTCTGGCGGGTAATTGCTGAACATAAGGTCTCGACGATGTTCACGGCGCCGACGGCGTTCAGAGCCATCAAGAAGGAAGATCCCGAGGGTAAGCTGGTCGGTCAGTATGATCTCAGCGAATGGCGATCATTGTTTCTTGCTGGTGAACGCGCCGACCCGGATACCCTGCAATGGGCCGAGAACGTCCTTGGCATCCCGGTGATCGATCACTGGTGGCAAACCGAAACCGGCTGGCCTATCTGCGCAAATCCCATTGGTCTTGGTCGTATGCCCATCAAGCATGGCTCACCAACCGTGCCAATGCCCGGTTTTGACCTCCAGGTGCTCGACGAGAATGCCCAACCAGTGCCGCCGGGCGAAACCGGTACGCTGGCGATCAAGCTGCCGCTACCGCCGTGCTGCCTACCAACATTGTGGAATGCAAGCGAGCGCTTCCGCCAAAGCTATCTAACGGAGCTTCCTGGTTACTACACGACGTCTGATGCAGGTTATAAGGACTCCGACGGCTACGCCTACGTCATGGCGCGCACGGACGACGTCATCAACGTGGCCGGTCACCGTCTGTCAACGGGGCAGATGGAAGAGGTCGTGGCTCAGCATAAGGATGTGGCAGAGTGTGCTGTCATCGGCGTGCAGGACCAACTGAAGGGCCAGCTACCGGCGGGTTTCATCGTTCTGAATGCCGGTGTCAACCGATCCAGCGATGAAATCGAAACCGAAGTTGTGAAGCTCGTCCGCAATGAGATCGGACCGGTGGCAGCGTTTAAGAACGTTATGACGGTCGCGCGTCTCCCGAAGACCCGCTCAGGCAAGATCCTGCGGGGCACAATGCGGGCTATTGCTGACGGTGAAAGCTGGAAAATGCCGGCAACCATCGATGACCCGGTGATACTGGACGAGATTACGAGTACTCTCGAAGAACGCCAGATGATCCGCAAGTAGGCGCCCTCTGTCTCTTCCCGTTATCGATCTGTCCGTTGGTGGTCGCTGCTCGTGCGACGACCGCCTCCTTAACCATCTTGTGCGGAACATGGCTGGGTCAGCAGTTTCCCTGCTGGCGGCGGGCCTATTTTGGCATGGTTATTGAACGCTACAATTTCAGATAATACTGGAGATACATAAAATTTGAATCAAATTTCATAAGAGTTTGAATAATTAGATTAATACGGCGTTTGTAATAAACTGCCCGCAAGCCTCAAGTTAATAAGCTGGTAATAGATTGCGCTCAATTTGGCGTATCTGCGCGATTATTGAGAGGCATGTTATGTCTGCATTTGGTAATGCTAAAGCAAAGCGTCTGGCTACCCCGAAATTTAAAACTATCCAATGGTGTAATCATACACTGAAAAGTTTCTCCGCCGATAGGCGTGGTTCCATTGCAATCATGTTTGCTATGTCGATCACCCTCTTACTGGCCATGGTTGGTGGTAGTGTGGACTACGCGCGGTGGCTGTCGGCAAAAAGTAAAACCTTGAATGCCATGGATGCCTCGGTTCTTGCCGGTGGCCGCATCCTTCAGTTGCCGGGAAAAACGACAGGCGACGCCGTCGCTGCCGCCAGCCAATATTATTCCAAGAACAAGGCCGACACATTGTCGTTGGACAACACGACATTCGCTGTCAATGGCAATGAAGTGACTGGCACAACGAATTCGACCGTCGACACACCGTTTCTGAATGTCATCGGGATTGGTAGTCTGCCGGTGAAACTCACGGCAAAAGCAATATTGGCCGCAGATGGCAATGCCGGTTCGCACGTTGAAGTTTCATTGATGCTCGACACCACGGGCTCGATGGGCGGCAGCAAGATGGTTGACCTCAAGGCAGCGGCGAGTGACTTGGTCGACATTGTGGTTTGGGACGATCAGTCCAACTTTACCTCACGCATCGCGCTGGCCCCGTTCTCACGATACGTCAACGTTGGTACGACGTACTTCAATACCGTGACTGGTAATACTGCCAGCGGCAACGCGGATCAGCGAACATGTGTCAAGGAACGCAGCACTTCCGACCGCTACACAGACGCCGCTCCAGGCTCCGGAAACTATTTCAACCGCTATACCGGCGGCGGCACTTGTCAGCCAACTTCAACGATCATGCCGCTTTCCAGCGACAAACTGGCCTTGAAGAGCCACATAAACGCCATGCCAACGACCGGCATGACGGCTGGTCACCTCGGCACGGCGTGGGCCTGGTATCTGGTTTCTCCGAAGTGGGATGCTGTTTGGCCAACGGGAAGTAAGCCACATGCTTACAGCATGATGACCGAGAATTCGGACCCGAATTCAAGCGCGCAGCCCGGAGACCAGGACTTTAAGCCGAAGCTTTACAAGATCACAGTTTTGATGACCGACGGTGTGTACAACCAAAAGTATTCAGGCAGTAGCTCCACGGTTCAGGCACGTGCAATCTGTGATGAGATCAAGGCCTCCGGAGTGACTGTCTATACCGTCGGATTTCAGATCGGTGTTGGTAGTGAGCCGGACGTCACGATGCAGCAATGCGCAACGTCATCGTCGCACTATTACAACGCATCAAGTGGTGAGGCGCTCAAGCAAGCCTTCCGCGATATTGCGATCAAGATTTCAGACTTGCGTATTTCAGAATAACAAATAACGCATCTGAACGAATGAAAGGGGAGAGCCGTCAGGCGCTCCCCTTTTTTGTTTATTTGATTCAAGTCGAATGTGAAGTCGAAATATAATTTGCGTCAAATTTTATCATATTTGAATAAGCTGTATAAGTGAGTAGTTTAGTGCGTTTTTTATATGAAATCTGCATTTAATAATTGCGAAACCAGACAGGCTGCATCTTTGCCTCGCGCACGATTTAAAAGAGGCATGTGATGTCGTGGAAAAATAATACAAAAGAATCTCTGAGCCGGGCAGCTCAGCAATTCGCACAGGACCGGAAAGGTTCAATTGCAATAACATTTGCATTGATGCTAACCGCTTCTGTTGCTCTCATCGGTGGTTCCGTTGACTACGGTCGCTGGGCTTCTGCTAAGAGCAAGACACTCAACGCAATGGACACCGCCGTGTTGGCTGGCGGACGTATCCTGCAGTTGGCGGGTAAGACGGACGCAGATGCCGTCGCCGCTGCATCTCAGTATTACGCCCGTAACAAGTCCAACTCATTGAAGCTGGATAACACCACGTTCAAGGTGGAAGGCAACAAGGTTGTTGCCACGACAAATTCAACTGTCGAAACGCCATTCTTGAACGTTGTCGGTATCGACAGCCTGCCCGTCAAATTGTCGTCGACAGCTGAACTGGCAGCTGGCGGCAACGCAGGTTCCCACATCGAAGTCGCCATGATGCTGGATACGACCGGTTCGATGAGCGGCAGCAAGATGACCGACCTGAAAGCGGCAGCTAAGGACTTGGTCGAGATCGTAATCTGGCAGGATCAGTCAGAATACACATCACGGGTCGGCCTTGCACCGTTCTCATACTACGTCAACGTCGGCAGCCAGTTCTTCAACTCAGTTGCCGGTCCGGACGCTGGTAATTACGTCATCGGGAAAACCGAGGACGTGGACGTCGAGGTTGAGCGGGAAGTCTGCGAGAAAAAGACGAAGGTTGTCTACTATCAGAAGTGGAACAACAAGAAGAAGAAGTGGGTCACCAAGAGCAAGAAGCAGAAGTACACTGAATGCTCAGTTCAGACAGTTACCGAGACCCAGCAGCAGCAGACCACTGAGAACATCAATCTGACCGACTTCGGCGATAAGTTCACCTGCATCAAGGAGCGCAACACGTCCAGCCGCTACTTGGACGATGCACCGACCGGCAACAACTACTTCGACTACTACGGTCAGCCGAAGAACATCGACGGTGACGGTGTCCTGGATGAGGACGAACTCGGTGATAACTCAGAGGTTGAGAACGTCATCAACAACGGTTCTGCTTGCAGGCCAACAGTTACGCTGACACCACTGACGGCCGACAAGACACTGTTGAAGACACGTATCGATGCGATGCCGACAACAGGTATGACGGCTGGTCACCTCGGAACGCAGTGGGCTTGGTACCTCGTTTCGCCGAAGTGGAAGGACGTATGGCCAGCAGCAAGCGAGCCGAAAGCCTACTCCATGACCGGAGAAACTAACTCCAAGGGCAAGCCGAAGTTGTACAAGATCGCTGTTCTCATGACGGATGGCTCTTACAACCAGAAGTACACCGGCTCTGACTCGAAGACGCAGGCTCGTGAGATCTGTAAGGAGATGAAGAAGACCGGCGTCACCGTCTACTCAGTCGGCTTCAAGATCTCGCAAGGAAGTTCACCGGACGAGACGATGAAGCAGTGTGCGACAAGCTCCGAGCACTACTACAACGCAGCAACGGGTGATGCTCTGAAGCAAGCTTTCCGCGACATCGCCCTCAAGATTGCTGATCTGCGCATCTCTGAGTAAGACACGATCGATCACATGCCAAGAAAGGCGCTCCGCGAGGGCGCCTTTTTTGCTGTTCACGGGTAACCATTGCGACGGCTGCTTGCGACCCGTCTGGCCACAATGCTAAATGCTGCGAGCGCCCGTGCAACGAAAGCAATCAGCTTTAAGGGATGGAGACATCATGCGTATCGATAGATGCCACAACATCGAAGATTTCCGCCGCATGGCCAAGCGCCGTCTCCCGGCCCCCCTGTTCCACTACATCGACGGCGGCGCTGACGACGAATTCACTCTTCGCAATAATACAAGCGCGTTTGACGCTTACAGACTGGTCCCTGATTCGTTGGCGGATCTTCGCGATATGGATCTGTCGACAACCGTCCTCGGTGAGAAGATTGATTGGCCGGTGATCTTGGCACCCACCGGCATGAGCCGGTTGTTCCATCACGATGGGGAGCGCGCTGCGGCACGTGCCGCTGCCAATCTTGGTGCAATGTATACGCTGTCAACCATGTCCACGGTGTCGATTGAGGATATCGGATTGCTCGGGCCCGCGCCGAAGTGCTTCCAGGTTTACATTCATCGCGACCGCGAGCTGACCTACGAGTTCGTTGAGCGTGCCCGGGCCGCGAAGTTTACGAGCCTGGCCTTGACGGTGGATACGCTAGTTGCGGGAAACCGCGAGAGAGATCGCGTAACCGGTATGGTGATGCCACCGAAACTGACAGCGTCAAGCCTGTTAAGTTTTGCAAGTCATCTTGATTGGGCGTTCAACTATCTGACGCACGAAAAGTTTGAACTCGCCAACGTGGCCTCTCGCATAGAGGCCGGAACCGAAAAGCTGACGTCGGTCATCGATTATGTGAACTCGCAATTTGATCGAACGGTCACCTGGAGCGATGCGGAGCAGCTCATAGCGAAGTGGAATGGTCCGTTCGCCATTAAGGGCATCTTATCGGTTGAAGACGCGCGGCGCGCCGCCGATGTCGGAGCAAGCGCTGTAATCGTGTCCAATCACGGAGGCCGCCAACTCGACGGCGCGGCGGCACCAATCGAACAGCTCGGCGCTATTGTCGATGCCGTAGGAGACAAGGTCGAAGTCATCCTCGACGGTGGCGTCAGGCGCGGCTCGCATGTCCTAAAGGCAATCGCAATGGGCGCAAAGGCCTGTATGATCGGTCGCGGCTATCTCTACCCACTAGCGGCCGCCGGGCAGCCCGGTGTCGAACGGGCGTTGACCTGTCTGCGCGATGAGATTGAGCGGAACATGATTTTGATGGGATGTGCCAAGCTTGGTGATCTGAGCCGCGAGAAACTGATGCAACCACAGCAGGGTCTCTTGTCCAATTCCAATTCAAGCCAATCAGCCGCCAGTATTAGAGCTGTTGCGTAGAATGGCTGAGACTGGGGCTGATGCCACGACCGGTATCGGAGTTGGGGCTGATACCTCGGCGCTGTTACTCAGCGGCAAGGTTGCGATCGTCACGGGTGGAGCCTCAGCCATTGGTAGGGCATGTGCCAACCGGCTTGCTGCCGATGGGGCGAAAGTTGTCATTGCCGATGTCCTGGATTCAGCGGGTAACGAAGCTGCCCGGGCCATTGCAGAAGCAGGCGGACAGTCGCGGTTCATGCATGCCAACAGCGCTGAGCGGCTTGATTTACACAACCTGATTGCAACGACGCTCGAGGCTTACGGTTTTGTTGATATCCTGGTTTGCGCTGCAAGCGCGGATGAAGAGTTACCCTTTCTCGAGCTTGGCGAAGAACAATTCGACCGCAGCATCAGGGCCAAGCTCAAGGGAACGTTCCTGTCTGTTCAGGCCGTCGCCAAGCAGTTCATTAGCCAAACCGAAGAGGGACGCGCACCCGGTGTGATCGTCACAACCGGTGCGGTCGGTATACCAAACTCCGAACATGGTATGACCCAAGCCGCCGCAAGCGCCGCTTCCAGCGGCGGTGTTGTGCAACTGACCGAAGCTATGGCCGCGGCGCTCGCACCGCACGGCATTCGCGTGAATGCCATTGGCCCGCTGTCTGAGAGCATTTTAGAGACAGAGGAGTCGGTGGGCGACGAAGAAGCTGTGGTGATATCGGCGGCCGAAGAGGACGCGCGCTGGGATGCCTACCTGCAAGACGTGGCCACACTCACAGCTTGGCTGGTGTCGGACCGTGCTAGCCATGTCAGCGGTGAAACCGTCTATGTCGGTGACCGTCGTATGCTTACGACCGACGCATCCTAGGTTTCAGGCCTGCTGTCCTGTATGCTGCCTTGGCGCAAAACCGTTGGGTCCGTCATGGAATTCATTTCAAACGCAAGAATGTACTCCGTCAGCGAAGAAGCCGAGGAAGCCTGGCGTCTCTTGCTTGGTCATATTGCGGATGATGC
>JBCDBQ010000218.1:0-10677 GCA_039183375.1 Pseudomonadota bacterium | reverse complement strand
GCGATGTGGTTCGCTCGATCTCAAGCACTCCTTGATCAGATGTTCTACTAGACGATGGCGAATGGACGGCAGACATCTAGGATTGACGCTTCATCCGAGCGGTTTGACTTCGTCATAACTGGCGCGGGTTCAGCAGGTTCTGTTTTGGCCGCCCGCTTGAGCGCGTGTGGCCGTTTTCGCGTTCTGCTTCTGGAGGCTGGACCGTCGGACTACAATCCTTGGATTCAGATACCTGTCGGAGTTACCAAGCTCTTCACTAACCCTTCGGTCAATTGGTGCTTCGAGACGGAACCGGTTACCGCTCTCAATGATCGACGCGTATATCAGCCGCGCGGCAAGGTTCTCGGCGGAACGAGTTCCATCAACGGAATGGTTTACATTCGGGGCAATCCGGCGGACTACGACGGGTTGCAACAGCGCGGGTGTAACGGATGGGATTGGCAGTCCGTACTACCGTACTTCAAGAAGTCTGAGCGCCAGTGTCGTGGTGATGATTTGCTTCACGGTGTCGATGGCCCGCTCAATGTTTCTGATGTCGTTGAACCCTTTGCCTTATCTCGCGCCTGCATCGATGCGGCAATTGAAGCGGGAGTCCCAGCGAATAACGACTTCAACGGGCCTGAGCAGGAAGGCACCGGGTTCTATCAGTTCACGATTGGCGGGAACGGCCGGCGCGCAAGTGCAGCTCAGGCGTTCTTAGACAGAGACGTCCGCCGACGGTCGAACTTGAAAATTGAGACCGGAGCACTGGCGGAGCGCGTTCTCATCGAAGAAGGCCGCGCCGTTGGGGTGGTTTACGGATGCCGCGGCAAGCAACGCACTGCCTACGCCAACGCTGAGATCGTTGTGGCCGGTGGTGTGTTCGGGTCACCTCAGCTCTTACAGCTATCGGGCATTGGCCCTGGTGACGTGCTGCAGAAAGCCGGTGTGCCAGTCAAGGTCGCACGCAACTTAGTCGGCCAAAACTTACATGATCACTTCAATGTCCATTTGACCTACAAGTGTGCCGATGGCTCTCCCACGACTCTGAATGACCTGGCACGCAGTCCGCTCAAACGTTTGCAGGCAGGCTTGCACTACGCACTGACTGGCCGAGGTCTTCTCGCGACGTCAGGTGTCTGCGCAGGGGTCTTTACGCGTACTGACCCAAGCTTCGACTTTCCCGACCTACAAATTAACTTGCTGCTCTATAGCTCCGCGGGAAGAAGCGAGTCTGGCATCCTGCCGCATCCGTTCTCTGCATTTGCGTTTAGTCTCGTGCATTTGCGCTCGGAGAGCCGTGGATCTGTTTCCATCGTCAAGCCCCAGGCAAGCCACCCGCCTTCTATCAAGATGAACTTTCTCAGTACCGAGTACGAGAGACGCGCAATGATTGAGGCAATGCGGATTGGTCGGCGGATCGGTTCACAGCAGCCGTTGGCCAAGTTCATCGCGCAAGAAATTCTGCCAGGGCCAGACATCAATTCCGATGAAGAAATCCTCGCAGATCTTCGCGCGCGCGGCATTGCAAACTACCACCCTGTTGGTACGTGCCGGATGGGTGCGGATCCTGATGCGGTGGTTGATTCAAGACTGCGAGTGAATGGTGTATCGAATTTGCGCGTCGCAGACGCTTCGATCATGCCTCAAATCACAACTGGAAACACCAATGCACCTTCGATCATGATCGGAGAGAAAGCCGCCGACATGATACGCGAAGACGCCCTTTAATCTCGTGCAACAAACGACACGTGTTCAGCAAACAGCAAGAAACAGATAGCGATGTACCGGAGGAACAAACATGAAAATGAAAGCCGCAGTCCTGCGCGAGATAGGTGCTAAGCGCCCCTATGCTACATCGCAACCGATTCAGATTGAAGAGGTTGAACTTGATCCGCCAAAGGATGGCGAACTGCTTGTCCGAATTGTCGGAGGCGGACTATGCCATTCGGATCTCTCGATGATCAACGGTGACCGATCGCGACCGCTACCCGTCGTGATCGGTCATGAAGGCTCCGGTGAGGTTGTTGAAGTTGGTCCCGGAGTGCGGGACATAAAGCCCGGCGATCCGGTGATCTTCCAGTTCTCCGCCTCGTGCGGGCGTTGTGTGAGTTGCCTTGAAGGGCGGCCGCAACTCTGCGAAACCCACGTGATCGCACGCGCCAAAGGACATCTTATGGGTGGCGGAAGCCGCTTGAAAGATGCTGCAGGAAAAGAGATAGCCCATCACTCGGGTGTTTCGTGCTTTGCCGAATACGCCGTTGTCGATCGAGGATCGGCAGTTAAGGTGGACAAGGATTTACCGCTTGCCGATGCCGCGATCTTCGGTTGCGCAGTTATGACTGGTGTCGGCGCGGTCATGAACACCGCGCGCATCCGTGTCGGTGATACGGTCGCCATCGTGGGGCTTGGTGGCGTCGGTCTGAACGGACTACTGGGTGCGAAGGTTGCCGGCGCGGAGAAAATTATCGCGATCGACATTAGCGACGACAAGCTCGGACTTGCCCGCCAACTTGGTGCGACACACACCGTCAACGCAACAGATGCGGACCATATTCAACAAGTCATGGATATCACCGGTGGCGGAGTTGACTACGCGTTTGAATTCTCTGGAACAGTTGCTGGCACCGAGACCTGCTACAAGTCGTTGCGTGCAGGTGGTGAAGTTCTGATTGCCGGTCTTGCTCCCAACAACAGCGAGTTCAAGTTCAACCCCGCGGATATCGTCAACTCTGAAAAGTCCATTCGCGGCTCCTACATGGGTAGCTGCGTACCAGTTCGGGATATCCCGCGCTTTATCGAGCTTTATCGCCAGGGGCGTCTCCCGGTCGACAAGCTCATCAATCGCTCAATTGGATTCGACGAGTTAAACGAAGCTTTTGACAAATTGTCCGATGGCTTGGTTATCCGCCAGATACTCGAACCATAAGAACAGTAATCGATAAGCAGCAGTTCGTTCTTGAATTGCTGCATTAGCCTGGGCATAAGTTCGCGGACCGGGCGAGGTTTCAGCAGCCGTCGGCTAACAGCATGCCCGTAATTCAAACGTATCCGGGTCCGTCGATGACTGGAAACTTTGCTAGAAGATTCTCATTAATTTCGACGCCCAACCCGGGTCCGTCAGGTGGCAAGACGGTTCCATCTTGCGCAACCGTGGCATTCCAGCTGCAAAGCTCATCGCGCAAAGGATTGTAGCGGGAAAGATCAGCTTCGAAGTATCCGGCGTTATCTATGCTCGCCAAGACGTGTAGGCTTGCGGCAATGTTCAAGCCTGTGAGAGATGTATGTGGGTTGAATGAGTGCTTCCAGCCGGATGCCATCGCTGCAATGCGCATACCTTCAGTTATGCCCCCTGTTTTGGAGAGATCCGGCTGCATAATGGTGATATTGCCATCCTCGATAACGCGTTGGAGCTCGAACCGCGTGTAATGGTTCTCTCCGGCCGCAAGAGGCGTGCGTCCATAACTGCGTGCCTCGCGATAGCGGACGTGATCGTGAGGCGGAAAAGGCTCCTCCAACCAACCCACATTGGCGGCATCAAGCGCTGGCATGACGCGTCGCGCATCACTCAATGAGTATGCCGTATTTGCGTCCGTCAGGATGTCTATTTCGCTGCCGAGTGCCTCCCTGACGGCTTCGACGCGTGCGATATCATTGCTTGGGCTATCGCCGAGTCGGAGCTTCAGGGCCCTGTAGCCTTTCTCTACGACAGCGCTGGCCTCTTGTACCAGTTCGTTGGGCGGCTGGTATCCTAACGACACACCACCAGCGTAGGCCGGAATGGGTTTGACGTTCCCACCAAGCAACTTGCTAACCGGCCATCCAACAGCTTTGCCGCGAATGTCCCAGAGTGCCATGTCCAAGCCGCTCATCGCAATTGCGCACGCGGCTCCCATGCCATGGCTGGCCAGCTGCATAGTGTAGATTTTGCCCCATACTCCGACAACGTCGAATGCATCCATCCCTAACGCTAGCGACTTTAAGGTCGTGTTTGTCAGCTGAGCGACGGCTCCCGGCGCGCGGCCGGCATGTGACTCGCCCCATCCGATAAGGCCGTCACTTGTTTCTACCTTAACAAGCACGCAATCCCGCTTGATGGCACTACCTATTCCCAGTGTCACGCGGAACTCCGGTGGGATTTCGAATGACAGCGGATACGCGGTGATTTTGCTGATCTTCATAGGGTCCTCGGTCGGCTAATTTTGGTGCATACTCTACCAGCAAACTAAGATCAAAGAACAGTTGGGCTTCATGTGCCTTAGGAGCGGTAGGAGAATGCTGTTTCTGCGCTTGTGATAAACTCCAATAGACATGCCTGACCGTCTTCGGTTGCACGCTTTGCTCGCAAGAAGGCATTAGCAACGTCTTCGGGATCCTCGATACGCTCGCTCCATCCCCCGAGTTCTTTGGCTATTGCAGCATAGTTTCCGCCGAGATCACGCGCTTGGTGCATTTGATGGCTGAGTTGCATATGAGGGATCTCAATCGCCATGGTCGAGTTATTGAGCACGACTGTGCAAATCGGAATGTTAGATCTGACGGCTGTCTCGAAGTCGAGGCCGGTCATGCCAAATGCTGCATCGCCCATGAAGTTCACACAGAACTTATCTGGTGCTGCGACCTTGGCGCCAATGGTCAGGCCCAGTCCTGTTCCGAGTTGGTGCGACTTTCCCCATCCAATGTAACCTCGCGGGCGCGTGGCTTGATAGAACGGAAGAATTTGATCTCGTGGCGAACCGGAGTCATGAGTGACAATTGCTTCGGCCGGATCGATGACACGCATGAACTCGTGGATCACGCGATACGGCGATATAGGTCGTTCCTTACTGGTCAGTTTCGGCTTCCACTCGGCAAGCCAAGCGCTGCGTCGTGATGCGATATCGCGGGCGGTCTCGGTGTTGCGCTCTGTTCCGCCAACACGATCCCGAACTGCTTCGATAAGCTCTGCCAAGACCAGCATCGCATCACCTTGAATGGCGATATCGGTGTCATAGGTTTTGAACAGATCGCGCGGATCGTTGGTGGCATGGATGACGGTCTTGCCTTTTGGCACCGTCGGACCAGTGATGCGGTGGGGCGTAAAACTGCAGCCTATGCCAAATATCAGATCGCATTGCTCGAGGTAATACTTGCCGTGGCCTGTATAGACGATGCCACCACTCCCGACAGCCAATGCGTGATCCTCAGGAAAAGCGCTTTTTCCATCGTTGGACGTCATCACGGGCGCTTGCAGAAGTTCAGCCAGTTCAGCCAGTTCTGCAGATGCTTCTGCATAGAGCACACCTTGTCCGGCATATATCAGCGGTAGTCGCGCTGCTACGAGCCGAGCTGCTGCCTCGTCGATGTCACGTGGATCTCCAGCTGACTTCGTCTGTTGCACGGGTCTGTAATCCGGCATGTCGTCAAGCTCGACTTTCACGACATCAGTTGGTGTCTCAATCATCACCGGACCGAGCCGACCATTCTTGAGTGCATTGAAGGCGCGCCGCATCACCGGTCCGACCTCGCCAGGCAGATTCAATTCCTCGACAGACTTCGTCACAGAATTATATGTGCGTGACGACTTAAACATCGGAAAGAGCTGAGATGTTGCCTGAGGGTGGCCCAGCGGCAAAAACAAGATGGGCGTTGCGTCCGAAAAAGCGGTCGCAATTCCGGGAAAAGCGTTCTCAGCTCCAGGGCCGTATTGCATCGCAAATGCAGCTGGTGGCCGTCCGTTCAAGGTCTTGGCAAAGCCATTGGCCATATCGACTCCGACTCTCTCCTGCCGACAGATAATCGGTCGAATGCCGGCTGCCACGGCTGCTTCAATGATTGGCGTAGTTGGAAAACAAAATAGTGTATCTATACCTTCACGCTTCAGGATTTCCGCCATGGCGTCCATAACCAGCATGACTTTGCTCTCCAGCTTTCTATTTCGATCTTCGAGCGATAATGCCCAGACAATTCTTTCATCCTTAGCTGACTATGAGCAATCTCTGGCGGAACGGCTCATTGCTCTCATTTCATGGGTGATAGCCAAGAACGGGAGTTCGAGAACGCTTGATTACGCGCGCAGTTGGCTGTCTCGCCGCTTGCGGAAAACAACAGGGCAATGATGATCGCAACTCGGTAACTTGAGAACTGATTGCCTGATTGCAGCAATATCTTTGGGCGTATTGAACATCTTGGATTGCTAAAGCCACATGGCTCGATGCAACATTGATCCATGACGTCAACTGTTCAGGTGGTCATCTTCGTTGGCCGCATTTTGCTTTACCTGCCGTTCTTGGTCGTTGCCGGCACATTTCCGCTCATCATCGAACAATGGGGGGTGAGCGCGACGCAGGCCGGATCCATCGTTTCCGCATTCTATCTCAGTTATGCATTTTCACTGTTTGTTTTCTCCTGGCTATGCGACTGGTGGGGCGCAAAACGTGCTGCAAGCATCTCTATCGTAGCGACGGCTTTGACGTCAGTCGCCTTTGCAGTTTGGGCCGTGGACTATTGGTCGACGCTTGTCACGTATGCGCTCATTGGTGCTGGTCATGGCGGCATCTACACACCTCTCGTCATTTTACTCAGGCAAAATATTCCCCCCGACAAACTTGGAACCGCAGTCGGTTGGCTGGTCGCGTCCACCTCAACAGGATACGCCTTGTCTATCGGCGTTGCTGGGTTGTGTATTTATCTGTCTGGTTGGCGTCTTGCATTTCAAGTCGCGGGCCTCGCATCGGTGCTCGGTGCGGCTCTTCTTCTCTTGGCTTTAGCAAAGGTGGAAAACAGGGTCAGTGGTTCCGTCGCGAGTTGGGACGTCACGACGGAATTGCGTGAGAACCGAGAGAGCAGAACCCTGCTGGGAGGCTATGTCGGACATTGCTGGGAACTTCTGGGCATGTGGGCGTGGGCGCCCGCCTTTCTGGCTGCCAATCTCGTCTTGCATGGCAACGAGGTTACAGCGGCGACGCAAATCAGTGCGGGCCTCATAACTTTGCTTCACATTGTCGGAGCCGTCGCTGCGCTGATTATGGGCGGTTTATCTGACAAGATTGGCCGCAAACCTGTTCTTCTCTGGAACACCGCGCTGGCCGCTGGTTTCTCATTTACGATTGGCTGGTTGGTGCACATTGATCCCTACGTCTTGTTTGTTTTGATGCTTGCATACTCATTCTTCGCTATTGGCGACTCTTCGGTCCTGTCAACGACGACAGCCGAGAGGGTCAATCCGAACTGCTTGGGGGCGCTTTTGGCAATACGCTCATTGCTCGGTTTCATCGCGGGTGCTGCCTCACCCGTTGTGTTCGGACTGACCATCGATTGGCTTCGAGCGCTGCAAGCCACTGAAGGGCAAGTTTGGGGGGCGGCGTTTGCTACCCTCGGCATTGCAGGCGCAGCTGCCGCCTACTTCTCTGCCGCTCTCAAAGGTGATCGAAGGGCAATGACAGATTGACGATGCGAACGACGACGAAAACTCGTAGGTTGTATGGAGCTGCTTCACTGGAAACTATTCAGGGTCCAAACCCGAGAAGGCTCTACTGATCAACGCTGGCTTATTCTGCGTCTTCCGGGAGCCACTCGTTTTGCAGGATGGGTACGATCCCCCTTTTTCTGCAATCTCCAGCAGTTGGTCAGGCAGAGGCTTACCGTGCAATTCCGATCCACTCGCGCGGTTACGGATTAGTCCAGTCTTCCAATCTACAGCAACTTGATCGCCGTCATTGACGATTGAGCCAACATCAGGGCAGGGCAGCACATGAATTCCGTAGTTCACACACTTGCGCAGACCCAGTCCATTGAACGAAGACGCGACGACACCCACTGGGTGGTCCACTATGATTGTTTGTGCATCGTGGGCCTTGGGTCCATTGGGATGATGGCATCGGGTGCGGGCTGTCGGTAGTTCAAGGCGCTGTGCGGCCTGATCGCCATTCGAACAACGAGCATCAACTATGCCCACATGACCGAGCGCGTAACGCAGTTTGGCGGCAAGTACGGGCTGACGGCGCTGCCAGACATTTGGAATCCGAACACGAGTATGGGGCTTTTGCGGATTTCAGCGGAAATGCACCGTCAGGCATCCATGATCGGTTACATCAATGCGTTTTTCCTAATTGGCCTTGTCGCCCTTCTCTCCGTTCCACTCGCAATGTTCATGAAGGCACCCAGCAAACATTCGTAGCATACCCACTAGCAACACGGGATGAATCCACGGGACGCGGAGATAGGCTCGAATGAATAAGTCTCGCCTTGAAAGCCTACTTCACCAGATTGGCAAGTTGCCTTTAGGATCTCGATCGTCTCGTCAGTAAGTTGGCCGCGGTTTGCAAAGTCATTGCGACCCAGGACCTGGCACTCTCAATCAAGCCATCCCCCCAGCGCCAAGATCATTGCGCGCGCCGGAGAACCGTAGGTTCCAACATACAGCGCGAGTTGCGCAGTTGGAACCATTGGTGGCTTTCCGAATTTGCGAGACCAATCCCATTGCAATTGAGTCCACAGTATTGGCGATCGCGGATTAAGGAAAGTTGTCCATACCAAGTCCAATCAGACTACAGCGCTGCGGGACATCAGTATCGGTAGCGCTATCGGCCAGCACCCCGCCAAGCAAGTTTGACACTGGTATCGCGCTCTTCGTTCCGGCTTGCAACACAATCGGCCCGAGACACGATGACTGCAAGCCAACTTGACACAATAGGCCATGCGGCCAACGCTACCGTTTCACTCGGACAGCGCATTGTCTTAGCCTGCTCCAACGCTTTCGCGGGTTTGGTACCGAAAGGGCGCAACACACGACGTGTCGCTCGTGACGTTTGGTGCTAGAACTTTGGTTTGATCGCAGCAACGTATTCAAAGGGATGTTTCGATGGGTGTGGATTCATGGCCTAACGGTGCACGGCTCGCGGTTTCCATCGTCGTCAATGTGGAAGAGGGATCGGAGCTGTCGATCGCTGAAGGCGACCGTGGGCCGGAGCCTGTCGACGAGCTGGGCGTAACCCTCAAGAAGGCTGTGCGCAACTACGGTAACGAAAGCAACTACCTGTACGGACTGAGAGCTGGCGCCCCCAGGATCATGAAGCTTCTCGAAGACCGCAATTTGGTCGCGACCTTCACAGCGGCCGCCCTCAGCCTTGAGCGGGCGCCGGAACTCGCCCAGCGTATTGTTGCGGGAGGGCACGAAGTTTGTGCACACGGCTGGCGTTGGGTGCACCAGTTCCATATGGATGAAACCGCGGAACGCGATTTTATTCGCAAGGCCGTTCGATCGATCGAAGGGACAACGGGTAGTAGACCCGAAGGATGGCTGTCGCGCTATCTTTTGACCGACAACACCCGGCGGCTGCTGATCGAGGAGGGTTTCACCTATCACATGGACGACTACTCCGATGATCAGCCGTTTTGGGATGACATCGACGGCAAACCCATTTTGATCCTGCCCTATGCACTGGACAGCAATGATATGAAGATGTGGGTGGCGCCAAGCTTTACTCCGGCGGATTGGTACCAATATGCATGCGATACCTTTGATTGGCTCTATCGCGAGGGCCAGGACCAGCCGCGTATGATGTCATTGGGCGTGCATCTGAGGATCATCGGCCGACCTGGCCGGATTGGCTATTTCGAGAAGTTCCTGGATCACGTCATGCGCCATGAAGATGTCTGGATCACAACGCGTTTGAATATTGCACGGCAATGGGCTGAACATCATCCCTATGCAGCGCCATAACGGACACCAAACCCATGACAAGTGGTTACTTCGAAGAAGCGGATACCAAGCGCATCCTGTCCGAGTATCCAATCGGTAAGCCGTTCCTCGATGGCCCGGCAAAGATGAGCTCGGATGAGCTTCACGCTCTTCAGGACAAACGCTTCGTTCAACTCATGCGGCGCGGTTGGGAGATACCGTTCTACCAACGGCATTGGGGTGGCAAAGGTATAGAGCCTGCCGATATTCGATCTGTCGAAGACCTCCCGAAGCTCCCTAGTTTTTCAAAATCAGACCTCATGGCGAGCGTCGAAGCTCATCCGCCCTACGGTGACTTTCATGGCATGGATGCCGCTCCCGGGCGACGCAATGTCGTCATGCACACCACCAGCGGCACAACCGGAACACCGCAACCTCTATTCTTCGGTGCGTGGGACCGTGAGGTGCAGAATGCTCTGTTGGCTCGCGCGTATCTGCTTCAGGGATTGGGCGAACAAGACGTCGTCCACTCCGTCTATGGATTCGGGATGGTCAATGGGGGGCACTACATTCGCGAAGCCATCCTGCACTTTACCGAAGCCATGCTATTGCCTGCCGGCACCGGCCTTGAAACACGGTCCGAACAGCAGGTGGAGTTGATGCACCGCTTCGGTGCGACCGCAATCGTTGGATTTGCGGACTACATATTGAAGCTTTCATCCGTGGCCCGCGAAAAGAACCTTCTTCCCGGGCGAGACATTCCGGTTCGGATGATTTCCGGCCACCTCTCAACCGACGGTCACAGCGCAATGGCGAAAGCCTGGCCAGGCGCAGAAGTGTTTGATTGGTATGGTGTGGGAGACACAGGCATTATCGCAGCTGAAGGGCCGGACCATGACGGCCTCTACATTTGGGAAGATGCCCACGTGGTTGAAATGTTGGACATCGACAGCCTGGTCCCGGTCGATGATGGTGAGCGCGGCAATATCTGTGTGACCGTCCTCTTCAAGAACACGATCTATCCCGTCATTCGCTTC
>JBCDBQ010000217.1:0-10679 GCA_039183375.1 Pseudomonadota bacterium | reverse complement strand
TGGGCCGCAGCCGCTCGCAATGTTGTTTTCCTATTCGGTTGCCAAGTTTCCCAATGCTGCGATTGATGTTCATAAAATCATCGTGGTTGGAAACTGGGCCATGGCGCACGTCAATTTCCGCAACTTGGAAACAAATGATCCCAAAGATCTTGGTGTAGCTGCAGTCGATATGTACCTGTTCGGGCCAGACGGAAAGATCGAAGAGCACTGGGACGTGCTGCAATCGGTGCCAACGCATGCCCCCAATCCGAATGGCATGTTTCTAAAGCTCTTCAAAGATAAAGAGAAGGATTAGGACCATGAGAGTTTGGACAACATTAGTCGCCACCGCGCTTCTAGGCCAATCCATATCCGTCAAGCCGGTCTTTGCCTCAACTCCCGGCGAGGTTGCGCCGCCGCCGCCCAAAGCCGACAGGGCCATGACCTATTACGACCGGCACAAAATTGATGTCAGCAACCTTCGGGATTTCTACGACGGTCTCTTAACCGCCGACGTTATGATCCACGCCAACGCCATGTTCGACGCCAAGACGAAGTGGGAGTTGACCCTCTATCAGATGATCCTGTCCAAGAGCGGTCACAATCAGGCTCGCAGCGCCTACCAGCTGTCATTGATGGGAGTAGCGATCGATGAGATTCGATCACTTTGGTTGCCCGACTATGTCAGTTCGATCACGGACGCAAGACGTCGCGCCGCATTCGAGTATGTTCAGATTGCGGCCACATATCCTATCCGCGTGACAGCCGATACTCACGCTGTGCTGCGAACGCATTTTATTGACCGGCAGATCGCCGAACTCTTTGAGCTTACGGCAGTCAATGCAGCAATGGCGACTTACGACCAAATCCTGCCAATACCAACTGACCAAAAGACGATTGATTGGGCAGCGGAGAACCTCGGCCCTGTTGGCTGGAAGGTTGGGCATAACAAGAGCAGCAGTTCACAAGAGCAACGTGCTAGGCCATTCGTCGGAGAGGCTCTCAAAACTGCGCGCAGTGAAATAATTGCGAGCTGGAAGCCGGGGGATCTTGGCGCTGTTGCGCCGAAATTTAAGACTGACTGGGTCAATTATCTGACCGGTTATGGTGTATCGCGAGTAACCTTCGATGGTGACAGAGATGGCATCGAAGAGCCTTTCGACGGCTTTCCCCAAGAATACTTGCGTTGGAAGAAGCCTGGCTCAGGTGATTTGAATCGACCCAAAACTTCAACGCCGAAGTTTAACGTATCCGCCTATGACTATCCATATTACCGACCGCCTATTTTATCGAAGTCCAAGTATCCGTTCAGTGATCGGCATCGTTTCGATACGGAGTGGACCCGCGAGAGCTCGCTCGGTGTCATAAAGATGGACGAGTACTTTTCAGGATCTGATCGCACTCTCGGATTGGCGATGAAGTGGTCGATCTTTTTCGTCCAGCAGCTTGCGAGCGGATGCGCACATTGTCAGGTTCATGGTGCGTATGGGACATACGACGCTATCAAGAGTGATTATCTTCATGACAAGCTCCCGCCCGAAGAGTTTCCACGCGTGCTTGCGAAGATCCGTGCTCTATTGGACTTCGAACGATCAAAGCTGCATTCTGATGCCGACAAGGCAATATTTCGGCTTGCGCGTGACGCTGGCCGTCTCCCCGCTCGTACAACTGCGGCGCATATAGAGGAGTTGCGACGGCATTTCTCGGACCGGGAGATTCAAGAGGTTATTTCACTGATCGTAACAAGCGCTTGGCTGTCAACTATCATGCAATCGCAAGTCACCGTCACTGATCGACTGAGCATGTCTTGGGCGCTGCAGTACCTCACTCCGGTCGGCTGGAAGCCAGGAGCCCACTTTGGTCTACCCAATGAGCAGCGTCCGTATCATATGACAGAATTGGCTGACCGAGGATTTGCAAAAATGAACTCTGGAGAAGTCATGGATGCGTCATCCGAATGGGTTGGTGTCAAAGTCCCGCTCGCGGTCGACAAGGATGGCGACGGGGTCGATGACACCTTTGACGGTTTCCCCAACGATCCAACCCGATGGGCAGATACCGATCGCGATGGCATCGAGGACAAGTCGGACGACGACATCGATGGCGACGGCATATCAAATAGCCAGGAGGTGTCGTTGGGCACCTTCCCTTATAAGGCGGACTCTGACGGCGATGGGGTGGATGACCCAGTAGAGATCAAAGCCGGAACGGATCCGATCGATCCTCGCAGCCTATGAGGATTGGACATCTTCTGTTTCTTCTCCACGCTCGAACATGTCCATATGCGGATTGGTCTGACAGGCAACCATCAGGTCGGCGGCCACGATAGAACGTTCGAAGACGTTGGCGTGAAGATCCAATGTTCCGACGATTGGAACGTCTGTCCAACGGCTTGCCGCAGTCGCTCCAGCATATCAGCGTCGGGATCGGGATTGCCTGTTGCAACCATCGCGTTTTGGTTAGCGACGAAGACCGCATCAACGCTGCAGTTCGCTTCCATTCGCCGGATCATCTCGTCGACCATGTAGTCAAAGAACTTCTGGTCCGCTGGTCCCCACGGTTGACACCAGCCGAAAACCAAAGGAACAGGTGGCATGGCCCTGTCACGTCCATGGCTCAAGCAAAACCGACAACCTTGCGTGTTGATTTCGCGGTGGCGGACCGAATAACGGCAATCAAGTCTTCGCCCACAAGATAGCACATGCTGTTGAAGTCATCTTCAGTCGATACAGGCGAAAAGGCGCTCGTTTCCAGGTTAATGCTGCAAAGCGCAACGCGAGGCTGTTTGACAGGGTTCACGACAAGACTCCGATCTTGAAACTTGAATGGTGCCCTGGGCTCTGCCGGCAACAACTGAACTCAATATTGTGAACTTTTAGTGGGTTGAGTATCAATCGGGGTGCACCCACTCGTAGTCAAAACAAGACGATCATTGAGACGCCTAGCAATTGCGTTGTCTTGCAGTTTTTTTGCTTATATTCTAAGTACAAGATGACACGCATGAAAAACTTGTTAGCACGTGTCGCCAACCCTCGGCGTCTTTACTGCACACACAAATGGCATATATATCGCGCGCCCTGCTTTGGGTTTCCCGGACTGTTTTTAGCGCCAAAGGTCAGTGTGTTTCGCGCAGTTTTTATACCAAAGTGGATGCCAAGATTTGAGCGGATGATGGCTTCGGTATGCCGATGTACCGATTAAAAGCTCAAAGGGCACGGAGCCTAGCTGAGTTCATCCGCGAACGCCGCCGAACTCAAGAAAATCGCCAATGTTGGGATGGTGTTTGAGAGTAACGGATTGCCGATCAGAAAACTCGGCACTCAGCGGGTCATGAACCGCCAACGTTAGTATGAGCACGGCTGAAACAAACAGGGATACGCGGTGGACCTTGCGGTATCCTTCATGGCGAAGCCCTCGGGAGCCGAACTCGATGTTCATTGTTGCACTCGCACAAATTCCGTCGCAACTAAGTCAGAGTTTTATAGTGCCACATATCGCTTGAATTAATCCTAAACTGAGTTATGCGAATTGAATTGTGAAATTAGGGAATTGCAAACTATTGAAGGTCGAACACTGAAAGTTCGAAGTTGCCCTGAATCAACTGGTTATCGCACTACTGTTGCCGATGGAAGGTGTTCGGGCTTAATAGCGCTTTGCACGCTGAGGATTGCGTAGTAGCGCCATCGAGTTCACCAACACCTTGAGCGGACGGCATGATCCCTATTGACGGATAGCAATCCGGTATTAATCTCACGGGCAGTGAACTCCCATAATACAAACACCGTGAATGTTCGATGATAGAGCGCCATTAATTGATTTAGTCAGCTGGCGCAATAAATAACCTGACAAGCTGATTGTTCAGTCCACTCAATGTATTTGAAATATTCTTTGTATGATTCGAGAAAACGCAATGGATCGAAATTTTTTCCGCTATGTATGGCGGCATAGCAAATGGGCACAGTTATGGATACTGTTCGTAGTTTTAGCATCATTCCCGGTCTATTTTCTGGCACTGGATC
The DNA here is from genome assembly GCA_039183375.1 of Pseudomonadota bacterium. Lineage (GTDB taxonomy): Bacteria > Pseudomonadota > Alphaproteobacteria > Rhizobiales > Hyphomicrobiaceae > Tectiglobus. The sequence continues at coordinate 6,681 of JBCDBQ010000217.1, read as the reverse complement.
TGCCCAAATATATTATCAACGGACCGATTCAAGGTCAGGGCTTTGACGGGCCAGAATCGCGCGCAACGATTCTGAAATTAAACATTCCACTGCCAGAGTTCGCCGGTGGTGGCACCCTTGCCGTCTTCGAGGGGCTGGAGCTTGATCGTACCAGTGCTCTCGTCACCTTGAGTTTTGTCTTCCTGCTCCTCGTATGCGTCAATGGAGGGTTTCGGTTCTACATCAATCTGTACAAGGGGCGGCTCGGCGAGAGAATGCTGAGACGGCTGCGATATGGGTTGATCGATCGCCTTGTACGCTTCCCGATCCCGCGCTTCAAACGGTTGAAATCTCCCGAGATCGCTTCAATGGTCAAGGACGAGGTGGAGCCTCTTGGTGGCTTTATTGGCGACGCATTTGTCCAACCTGTCTTCCTGGCAGGTCAAGCCATCACGGTGATGGTCTTCATTATGATGCAAAACTACATGCTGGGTCTTATCGCGCTCGGGATCGTCTGCTTGCAGGCGGTGATCATACCGAGATTACGGCGAAGACTGGCAGAGCTTGCGCGTCAACGGCAGCTTGCAGCCAGGGAGTTGGCAGGTCGCGTTGGCGAAATCGTCGACGGCATCACCGACATTAGAACGAATGACGCATCAAATTTCGAGCGCGCTGACGCGACATCGCGTCTGGGAATAATATATTCCATTCGGTACAAATTCTATCTGCGAAAGTTCGCTATTAAATTCCTAAATAACTTTCTGGCGCTGGTCACTCCTTTTCTGTTTTACCTAGTCGGCGGTTACTTCGCCATTCGCGGTGAGTTGGATATCGGCCAGCTCGTGGCCGTCATTGCAGCGTATAAGGATTTGCCTGGTCCTATAAAGGAGTTGATTGATTGGGACCAGAACCGCCTGAATTCGATAATCAAGTACGAACAGGTAGTGGAGAACTTCATGATTGAGGGCATTGTGCCTGCCGAGCGACAGGCACCATTCCCGGGTACAGTTGAACCAATTACGGCACCAATCGAAGTCGAGCGGTTGGCCGTCAACGACGACACCGGTGTGCGTCTGATCGAAGAGGTCACGCTTAAGATTGCACCTGGGGAACAAATCGCAGCAACAGGCGAGACTAATTCCGGTGCGGAAACCGTAGCACATGCGCTCGCACGCGTCGTTGAGCCAGCGCGTGGCGGCATTCGTCTCAATGGAAAAAGCATCCTGGAGGTTCCGGAAGCAACGACTGGCCGCCGCATTGGTTACGTTAGAGCGCAGCCCTACTTCAGAGATACCTCTTTGCGCAACAACCTTACCTATGGACTATCCTACCATCCCAGCGATGATAACTACGATCGTTCCGAAGAGGACGACAAGAAACTAGCGTTCGAGCTCCGGGAATCCCGTCTTGCAGGAAATCTTGGCTTACGTCTCGATGCCGACTGGATCAACTATGTGGCTGCCGGCGCGCGCAATCCACATGAGCTCTCGTTGCGAATCCGGGAAGTTCTCGACATCGTTGAGCTTCTTGACGACGTATTCCAAATGGGTGTCCGTTCCAAACTCGGTTCCGATGTCGAACAGAACGTCTACGATAACTTGTTGCGATGCCGATTTGCGTTTCGGCGCAAACTGGAGACGGACGAGGATCTGGGCCGGTTAGTCGAACCCTTTAACTTTGGAAACTACAGTCGCCAGCTGAGCATTTCCGAGAACCTGCTTTTCGGTGCCTCGGTAGATCCCCTATTCGCACGCGAAGGTTTGGCCACTAATCCAATCATGCGAAAGGTTCTATCCGACGCGGGTATTGAACGTGAGATCTTTGCTATAGGCCGTGGAATTGGCGAGACGATCGTTGAGCTGTTCTCGGATTTGCCGCCAGACCATCCTTATCTTGAAAAACTGTCGTTCGTCGATACGGCCGAACTGCCGGAATATGCCCGATTGCTTTCGCAGCTGCCTGGCGATGCGGCAAGCGACCTAAATTCAAGTGGCGCCGCCGCATTTATTCAGCTCGCCTTTGACTACATCGAAGAGCGACATCGCCTCGGACTTCTGACGCCGGAAATGTGCGATCAAATAGTCATTGCCAGATCGGCGCTGCGCAAACAAATTGGTAACCTCGCCGGGAACAAGATCGAGTTCTTTGATGAAGGAAGTTACAATAAGGCCATGACGGTCGAAGAAAATATCTTGTTTGGCCGCACGGTCTACGGTTTGGCCGATGGACCTGAGCGCGTTAGTGCAGAACTGAGGAAACTGCTCGGTGAACTTGCCATGGAAGATCTTATCGTTGGTCTTGGTGTCAACTTTCGCGTTGGCACTGGCGGTCGCCGATTGAGCACGGCACAACGCCAAAAGCTCGCTGTCGCCCGCGCGCTCCTCAAACGACCGGACCTCCTGATTGTCAATGACGGCCTGTCCAACCTCGATCCTAAGAGTTTCGATCGGATATTAGGCAGAGTATTGGATCTCGGTCGCAATGGTTGGCATGGACAGAGGTTCGCGACTTTCTGGGTACTAAGGGCGGCCGAAAAGGCGGAATTCTTCGATCGGTCCATAGAATTCAACAAAGGTCGGGTCGTCAATGGGCAGGCAATTGCAGCGGAATGACCTTCGGCAATGGCAATATGATTGCCTTGAACGACTAGGTGACAACCGACGGCAACACAGAACTGGGGTGAGAGAAAATGTCAAAGCAGCTTGAACAGGACGTTGAAGCACTGCGGCGTGTTCCGCTTTTCGCGGAGGTCAACACGTTGACACTGAAGCTACTCGCATTTGCCTCTGAACGGGTCAGCTTTCCGGCCCGACAGGATGTGGTTCGTCAAGGCGAACATGGCGATGCGGCGTATGTACTGATTGACGGCGTCGCTGAGGTGTTCACTGAGCAGGGAGGCGTCGAGAGCAAAGTGGCTGAGCTGAGTGGGCACGAATTTGTCGGCGAGATTTCTATTCTCTGTAACGTACCACGGACCGCCACAGTGCGAGCGGTGACGCAATTAGAGACCCTGCGCATTGAAAAGGATCAGTTCTTCGACCTTTTGGAGAATTCCCCTGTGGTCGCCGTACAGATGCTGCGCGTGTTGGCTGAGCGCCTGGCCAAGACCACGGCAGACATGGCGACGTTACGCGCTAGCAGATAGGCGCTTGCAGTTTTGGATGACGTGGTTTCGGTCACCCGATTGGTGCGGCAACCCGCAAATTGAGACGCAATCTGCTATTTCTGTTCCGCGTTGAATACACCAGCCCAATTAGGTTCCGGGGGAGTGATGCGATAGCCCTCTATTCGCTCTTTATAGATCTCCAGGATTCCCGGAATGCCAAACTGGGTTGCCAATGGGCCGATCTCTGCGTGGATCTGCATGGCCTCATCGAAGTTCTGATTACGATAGGCAGACAGAAAGCTTGTGAACAATCGCTTGAATTGCTGGAAGGCCGGCTCCGCAACAATCGCACTATCGCCCACGATAGTGTGAACCCTTTCAGGTTCATTCTTTCCTTTGACGCGAACAACATCCACCTCAATTACCGCAAGTCGGCCGTCAACGGCGTGTGCGGTCGCATCGCTTATCAGATTGGGAACCAGTAATTGGGCCGTCAATCCTTCCAATCGTGAGGCGAGGTTGACTGTGTCTCCCAGCACCGAATAGTCGAAACGAACGGCCGAACCCATGTTACCAACGACGCCACTACCAGTGGCAATCCCGATTCCGAGTCGCATGGGACGGTGCTCACGTCCAGCCGTATCATCTTCGTGACGCAATTCAGAGTTCAGTGCTCTCACTTCATCGGACATTGCAAGCGCAGATTCGCCTGCATGCATTGGATGATCAGGATCGTCCAACGGAGCATTCCAGAACGCCATCACGGCGTCACCCATGTATTTGTCGATTGTCCCAGAGCGATCCATGATTGCGTTTGACAGCGGGGTCAGAAGGCGGTTCATCAGCGTCGTGAGCTCCGCTGGATTGTCGCGATAGCTCTCAGCAATTGATGTGAAGCCACGCACGTCACTGAAGAGAACAGACAAGTTACGTGTCTCGCCGCCTAACACCAGCCGGTTTGGATCCCGGGTCAACTGTGAGACCAGGTCGGGAGATAAGTATTGGCTAAATGCCGTTCGAATTCGGTTGCGTTGCATTTCTTCGCGGAAGTAGTTGACATAGGTGAGAACTAGAAAAATCAGGAAGCTCGACAGCAACGGATAGGCGACATCGAGCAGAATCTTTTCTTGATCAAATAAGTACCAGGAGAGGCTGATGAGCGACGCGGCGACCACCGCCCCTAGTGCAAGAACTGGTAACGCTCCAAGCATCGGCGCCAGCACAATAATGAGAACTCCTACCAGGATCGCCATTGCGATCTCGGCACCAAGCGCGTAGTGCGGTCGCGTGAGCAGTGCACCTGTCAGGATCGCTTCGATCTGCTGGGCATGGATCTCGACGCCCGGCATCACCCGATCTAAGGGCGTAGCACGGAGATCGAACAGGCCCGCAGCGGATGTTCCAACGAGCACTAGCTTGTCGCGCAGCTGGTCGGGTTCGAGCGTACCGCCCAGGACGTCGGCTGCCGAGACATACCGGTTTGGTCGACGCTTGCTGAAATAGACCCAAAGCTGTCCATTTCGGTCGGTTGCGACGCTCGTCTTGCCGATGCTGACGCCCTGCACGCCGGCCTCGTCGCGCTTGACTAGCATTGTCGCCTTGGGTTGCGACACGCGGATCAACTCCATTGCCAGTGATGGCACCAACTGATCGCCAACACTCATCACCGTCGCAACCCGGCGTATGATACCATCACGATCTGGGCGAATGGAGAAAAGACCATGTCCCGCCGCAGCTTTTGTCAATCTGGGCATATTTCGTACGAGTCGTGGAAATGCGATCAGATACGGTTTGGGATCACCGCCGAGGGTTGCGATCGAAGCCCGATCTCCCTCAACAGTTTTTTGACCGATAGGGGGGGAGATCGTCCCGGCCTCACCCACAACAACTGGTAGTTTGGCAAAAGACTTCGCGAGAATCTGTTCGTTGGTTGGCAGTTGCTTGAGCCGTTGCCGTGTTGTTTGATCGATTGACACCAGTCTGGAAGCAATCAGGGCTGGCGACATACGGTCAGGTTCTGAGAACAACACATCAAAGGCCACCGCCTTACCTCCATTGGCGGCAACAGCATCAACGATCTTGGCAATCAAGTCTCGTGGCCACGGCCACTGTCCGAGCCGCTCCAGGCTGCTGTCATCGATATCGACGATGACGACGGGATAATCTGTAGGCTGGCGCGGCTTGGCAATCTGATAGAAGTCGAAGATCTTGAGCCTTGCAATTTCGAGGGGAGCCGGATCCCATCCGCGCAGCACTACGAAGAATGCGAGCAGCATGAGACCTATAAACCGCTCAAGACCAACTATTCGACCGAGCATTCGCTATCCATCATCACTGGCACTGCACTTTGCAATCGGCCGCGGCGGGCCGGCCATCCCGCGTCAGTTTATTGTCGTATTCACTTCATTATCAATCGCGACGCTCGCGAGGATGCTGCTACCGTCCACATAATTAAATACGCTGTAGGACTCACCCCCGCTTGTGACTGTCTGCCCAGTATCCTGCCATACACCAGCACCGTTTGAATTGAGATTGACCGAGTCAGCCGCATTGCCGTCGATTAGGATGTTCTCCGATGTGTTGATCTGAGTACCGGGAATCTGGGTCGCAGCCGCACTCGTAAAGTCTGTGTTAGCGTCACCAGAGAGATTGATGACGTCCTGCTCGTTGAGCGACAACGTATTGGTATTGGATGTATTGAGATCGATGGCTTCGATGCCGGCGATGGTCCCGCTGAGCGTGCCAAAATCAAGGTTAAGTGATCCGTCGAGCTGGAGCGTGTCCTGGTCAATGCCGCCATCGACGGACGCAAAATTTGCAACCGACAAGATGATGGTATCGTTGCCAGCCAGGCCATTCAGCGTATCCGCTCCTGCACCACCTTCCAGAGTATCCGCGCCGGTGCTACCCCCCAGTGTGTCATTTCCAGAACCGCCCAGAACCCGCTCTACGCTGGTAATCGTATCGCTCCCGATCTCGGTTCCGGTTGCCGTACCGGCGGCGAGATCCACGATGACGCCACTTGTGGTTGCCGAGTAATCCGCAGTGTCGAAATCAGAACCCCCATCCAGGCTGTCGTTGCCAGATCCACCGATTAGTAGGTCATTACCGCTTTCGCCTAGCAATTGATCGCTGCCGCCTCGGCCATTAAGCGTATCATCGCCACTACCGCCACGCAGGCGGTTGTCATTGATATCACCGCTCAATTGATCATTGCCGCCACCGGAGCGGATGCGTTCGAAGTTAATCAGCGTGTCGGTACCACCGAATCCATCACTTCCGGTTGTGACAGAGGTCGTCTGGTTATCAACGCCTAGGTCTACGATCACATCGTTGCTGGTCGAAGAATAGCGGATCTCGTCGAACAGCCCGCCGCCACCATCAACGGTGTCATTGCCTGCGCGCGGGCGGATCTGATCACCTTCCGTGGTCGAGTTGCGGCCCACGATAACATCGTCAAAGTCTGAACCGCGAACAGAGTCGACACCGGACAACGTATCGATACCGATGCCGGCATCATTGGCATTGATCGAGCTAGCCGTCCCGGTCTCCAAATTGACGTCAACACCGGCACTGGCGTTGAGATAACTTGCGCG
>JBCDBQ010000216.1:0-10687 GCA_039183375.1 Pseudomonadota bacterium | reverse complement strand
GTCTGTTTGAGTGGACGGGAGAGCGTGACGACACGCCCGTACCGTTGCTTCAGTTCGATCCTGACTGGAACGTTGAAGCGCTACTCGCATTTCCTGACGAGGAACGTTCTGGCCCCTATCGCGATGAGCTGTTTGTCATGAGTGACGATGGCAAACGACAGATCGATGGCTTCAACTGCAACGACCTGCCCAAGCAACAGCGTCGATTTCGAAGCGGAACTATCTGGCTAAGTGCCGATTGACACTACATGCGGGCGCGTTCGTCGGTTGATTGCTGCGCAAAAAATGATGTCTTGGGATACTGAGGTGTTTCAACCTCGTAGGCTTCGCTGCGGATCTGGCCACGATCTTCGCCGCGCACGAACAGACCCTGATGCCTGGTCGGGACGGGATTGGGTGTCAGCGGTAGGGCATCGCCGGCGGAATAAACGCAGATGAAGAGCGTGCGCGGGTCATCGGATCTGTTCGGTGCAGAGCCGTGCGCCAATCGCGTATGCATCAGGCACACCGAGCCGGCAGGCCCCATGCATTTGACCGACGCTGCCTGCATCTTCGCCGCCGTCGCTTCATCCACAGCGCCTGTGAATGTCCCATCCTGCCAGATCGAATGGAGTTCGCCTTTGTGCGAACCGTTCAGTACTTCCAATGGTCCGTTGTCATCGGTCACATCATCGACCATCAACAGCGCCGTTACGACATCTGAATTGGTGTGCGGCGTGAAGAGGAAGTCCTGGTGCCACTTCACTTCCGTTGCGGCGCCTGGCAGCTTTGAATTGATCTTAGTGTGATGGAGTTTGACGTCTGGCCCGATAAGATCGGAGATCATATCGGTCATCCGGCTGTTGGCCATGGCATCGTAGTAAGCGTCTGATACTTCGGTGGGTGCCTGAACGCGGCGCAGCGCCGGTGCATCTTCTGAATGTCCTGGCTGGACGTCGAACCGAATGCGGCCATCAAAGCTTTCACCATAGGGTTCTTTATGACTGCGGCTTTCGTCCACCCACCCGTTGAAGTCCGCTTGCAGATTCTGCAGCTGCTCCGGCGTTACCGCGTTCTCAACTGTCAGGACGCCGTCGCGCCAGAACTGGTCAATTTGCTCCTGAGATAGGATGGCCATGGGTCCCTCGTCTATCAGACTTCTATCGCGTCAGATTGTGCCGCCAGAAGCGAAATTGCAAGTGCCTGCAGCATGATAGACTGGCTCTCGGGGACGCAGTCACTACACAGGCGACGCAGTTGATCCGCGGACCATCAGTTCGGGCGCCATACGTTGCGAGCGATCGCCGTCCGCAAAGCCGTCATCAATCATCTCGACAATGGTTTCGGCCGCGCTGACAGCGATTTCGGCTGCTGGAATGCGGATTGTTGTCAGTCCGGGCTCCAACGCCGCAGAGCCATGAAAATCTCCAATCCCAATGACTGACAGGTCTTTTGGAACCTGTGCTCCAACGGAGAGTGCCGCGTACATGGCAGCTTGCGCGATGATGTCATTGCCCGCGAGGATCGCCGTTGGGGGCGACGCTTCACGTAGAAGATCCCGGACACACTGCTTGGCGATATCAATGTCGTAAGGGCATTCGACATCACGTTTCAGCATGGCCGAGCCACCAGACTTGGACAGCTCCGCTCGGGCACCATCACGGCGATCGGCGGCGCGATCGTTGTGGCTCCCAGCCGGAAACAGGAAGGCGATGTCGCTGTGCCCAAGATCGAGAAGATGCCGTGCCGCCAGCCGACCGAGCTCCCGATTGTCAATTCCAATCGACGGCACGCGCGGTTTGCGGCTCCAGTTCCAGACCGTCAGCGCCGGCATGTTGTTTACGTCGAGGAGGTGGAATGTTTCGGAATCGTGCTCTGCACCGACCAGCACAACACCATCGACCTGGTGTTCCAACAGGGTTCGGACCAAGTCGACTTCATGGACGAGGTCGTAACCGTGTGACGAGATCAGCAGCGAGTAGTGGTGCTGCATCAGTGATGACGAGAACTCCTGGATGAGCTCGGCGAAAATGGCGTTATCGACCGTTGGCACGACCAGGCCGACGGTCGCGGTCCGTCCCCTGTTCAAACTTCCCGCGGCGCGGTTGCGGACATATCCCAGCTCGGTCGCGCAGGCCAGAATGCGGTTTCGCGTCTCGTAGCGGACGAGGTCCGGGTGATTAAAGAAGCGCGAAACGGTTGCCGGCGACACGCCTGCCTGCGCCGCAACATCCAGAATACCTGCCTGTCGAACTCGTCGTTTTCGTCTCACCATGAGGACATGATCTAGCACGAAAAATGAGAAATGAAAACGTTTGCATTCTCGTTTTCATGCGCTAACGTCACGCTCAATTCCCGAGGTTGGCAACTTTCGCCAGCCGGGTTTCATTCAGACAATTCCATATTCAGGGGAGGCGTTCATGTCGTCACAAGCTGCACAGCTTATCGATACCCAGCCAGATCCGGAGGCCATCGTTGCGGACCTGATCGACAAGGCCCGGGCTGCTATGGAGCAGTATGAAAACCATGATCAGGCACGAGTTGATGAAGCTGTAACGGCACTGGCTTGGTCGATCTACAAGCCTGAAAACGCCGAGATGCTGGCAGAACTTGCTGTCGAAGACACCGGTCTCGGCAATGTTGACTCCAAGATCACCAAGAATACCCGCAAGACCTTCGGCACGCTGCGTGACCTGATGCGCGTGAAGACCGTCGGCATGATCTCCGATGAACCTGAAAAAGGCATGGTCAAGTACGGCAAGCCCGTTGGCGTGGTCTGCGCCGTCTGCCCATCCACCAACCCGGCCGCCACGCCTGTCAACAAAGCGATGATGGCTTTGAAGGGCGGCAATGCCGTCGTCATTGCGCCTTCACCTACAGGTGCTGCCACGACCGGAAAAACGGTTGATCTGATGCGCGCCGAACTTAAGAAGGCCGGTCACCCTGAAGACCTCGTCCAGATCCTGCCCGCGCCGGTCAATAAGGAAATGACACAGGCTCTGATGAACCGTTGCGATCTCAATGTCGTCACCGGCTCCCAGAACAACGTGAAGCGCGCCATGCAATCCGGCACCGTTTCGATCGGTGTTGGCGCCGGCAACGTTCCGGTCATTATCGACAGCACAGCCGATCTTGATGATGCGGCGGAAAAAATTTGTGCGTCGAAGATTTTTGACAACTCCACATCCTGCTCATCTGAGAACTCCGTGATTATTCTCGATGATGTTTATGAAGATGCGATCACAGCGCTGGAGCGCGCCGGTGGCTGGCGCTGCACGCCGGATGAGAAGAACCGGGTGGAGAACACGCTTTGGATCAATGGCAATCTCAATCGTAAGGTGATTGCCAAGGATGCCGATGTCACTGCTGGGATTTTCGAGTTGCCGGAAGAAGCGAAGTCCCGAAAGTTCTTCATGGTCGAAGAAGGTTCGGTTGCCGGCAAGCATACCTTTGCTGACGAGAAACTCTCACTGGTTCTGACCGTCTATCGTGCCAAGGACTTCGACGATGCGGTTCGCATCACGCACGATGTGCTTGATGTAACCGGCAAGGGGCACTCGGTCGGCATCCACACGGCCAATGCTGAGCATCCTCGCAAGTTGGCGGAGAGCACGGATGTGGTTCGTGTCCTGGTCAATCAGGCCCACACTTTCGGCAACGGCGGCTCGTTCAACAACACTCTACCGTTCACGCTCTCCATGGGCGGCGGCACCTGGGCCGGCAATACAATCAGTGAAAACCTCAACTGGAGCCACTTTATCAACGTCACGCATCTTGTGACGACGATTGCCGAGGACAAACCTTCAGAGGAAGCTTTGTTCGGCGCGCATTGGGAAAAGTACGGCAAGTAACAAGAGGCAGCTGGTCGGTTCAAACCGGGCAGATGAGGAGCACACTATGCAATCTCTTGAAGGTGTCCGCGTCATCGAGTTCACCAACATTCTTTCAGGTCCCTATTGCGGCATGTTGCTGTCGGATATGGGGGCCGACGTCATTAAGGTCGAAAAGCCGACCGGCGATGACATGCGGTTCTGGCCGCCGATTACGGAAGGTTACAGTGAGAACTTCGGATCCGTTAACAGGAACAAGCGGTCCGTCGCAATGGATCTCAAGTCGGAAGAAGATCTTGGGATTGCGCGCGATCTTTGCGCCGGTGCGCAGGTCATTATCGAGAATAATCGGCCAGGCGTGATGGATCGACTTGGTCTCGGCTACGAAGACATCAAGAAGATCAATCCCGCCATCATTTACTGCTCAATCAGCGCCTTCGGCACTGAGGGGCCATACGCCAAACGCGGTGGCTTCGATCTCGTGATCCAGGCCGAAAGCGGCATCATGAGCGTCACCGGTGAAGACGATCCAGTGAAGTGCGGTGTGCCCATCAGTGATGTTGCGACCGGCCTCTATGGTGCGTTTGCGATTGCGGCGGCCCTGCGTGAAGTCGAAAAGACCGGCAAGGGCGTCCACATTGATGCCTCGATGCTGGGAGCCTCGATTGGCATTGCCGCACTTCAAACGAGTGAATTCTTCGGCACGGGAACGAGCGCACCGCGCATGGGCTCTCGGCACCCGCGCAATGCACCCTATCAAGCGTTTAAGGCGTCCGATGGTTACTTCGCTATGGCGGCTGGCAACGACAAACTCTATGCCGACGTTTGCCGTATCCTTGATCGCATGGATCTGCTCGATAGACCTGAGTTCAAGACAACGGAATTGCGCGCGAAAAACCAATACCAGCTGGCTGAGATCGTCGAGGAAGAGTTCGCCAAGAAAACTGCAGCTGAGTGGCTGGACATTCTCGGCGCTGAAGGCGTGCCCTGCGGCAAGATCAATTCCTACAAAGAGGCAGTGTCTCATCCGCAGGTCGAGCATTGCGGCTGGGTGCAGCCTGTGACGCTGCCTAACGGTGTTGAGACCAAGACGTTCGGCAGCCCGCTTCGGTTCGACCACGTCTCACCAAAGATCCGCTCCGCACCACCTGCTCTCGACTCTCACGGCGCAGAAATCCGTGCCGAGGTAGCCGAGTGGCGAAAAAAGCGCGCCTAACACTTCGAATACTGAACTCCTACCCGTCAACCTACCCATTCACCTAACTCTGAGGAGAGAACACTCATGAAAATGACGACGGAAGAAGCCTTCGTAAAAGTGCTTCAAATGCACGGCATCCAGCACGCGTTCGGCATTATCGGTTCGGCTATGATGCCGATTTCCGATCTGTTCCCAAAAGCTGGCATCCACTTCTGGGACTGTGCCCACGAAGGCTCTGCCGGCATGATGGCTGACGGCTACACACGGGCAACCGGCGAAATGTCGATGATGATCGCGCAGAACGGTCCCGGCATCACCAACTTCGTGACAGCTGTTAAGACTGCCTATTGGAACCACACACCATTGCTGCTGGTCACACCACAAGCTGCGAATAAGACAATCGGCCAGGGTGGCTTCCAGGAAGTCGAGCAGATGAAGTTGTTCGAAGACATGGTTGCCTACCAGGAAGAAGTGCGCGATCCGTCCCGCATTTGCGAAGTTCTGAACCGCGTCATCATGCAGGCTAAGCGCCTCTCAGCCCCAGCGCAGATCAACGTTCCACGCGATTTCTGGACCCAGGTCGTTGACATTGATATGCCGATGGTTGTTGCGCTTGAGCGTCCGCAAGGTGGTGATGACTCTCTCAAGCAGGCTGCTGATCTTCTCTCCAGCGCGAAGTTCCCGGTCATCCTGAACGGCGCCGGTGTGGTTCTCTCCGATGGTATCGAGGCAACGAAAGCACTGGCTGAAAAGCTCGATGCTCCGGTTTGCGTTGGTTACCAGCACAACGATGCATTCCCCGGCTCGCACCCACTCTTTGCCGGTCCACTCGGCTACAACGGTTCAAAAGCCGGCATGGAGTTGATCAAGCAGGCTGACGTGGTCCTCGCTCTCGGCACACGCCTCAATCCATTCTCGACGCTACCTGGCTACGGCATGGAGTATTGGCCAGCTGATGCCAAGATCATTCAGGTCGACATCAATCCAGATCGTATCGGCCTGACCAAGAAGGTCTCAGTTGGTATTGTTGGTGACGCCAAGATGGTTGCAACGTCGATCCTCGCCAAGCTGACACTAACGGCTGGCAATGCCGGCCGCGAAGAGCGCAAGGCTGCGATTGCGCAAACCAAGTCTGCATGGGCTCAGCAGCTCTCATCGATGGACCATGAAGATGATGATCCAGGCACAACCTGGAACGAGCGTGCCCGCGCTGACAAGCCAGATTGGATGAGCCCACGTATGGCGTGGCGCGCCATTCAGGCTGCTCTGCCGCGTGAAGCGATCATCTCATCGGACATTGGCAACAACTGCGCCATCGGCAACGCCTATCCGTCGTTCGAGGAAGGTCGCAAGTATCTGGCTCCGGGCCTGTTCGGTCCTTGTGGCTACGGTCTACCTGCAATTGTCGGCGCCAAGATCGGCCAGCCTAACGTTCCAGTCGTCGGCTTCGCTGGTGACGGTGCATTCGGTATTGCTGTTAACGAGCTGACTGCTATCAACCGCGATGAGTGGCCAGCGATCACAATGATTGTCTTCCGCAACTACCAGTGGGGTGCCGAAAAGCGCAACTCAACACTGTGGTTCGACGACAACTTCGTTGGCACAGAACTTGACACCAAGGTCTCCTATGCCGGCATCGCTCAGGCCTGCGGTCTACAGGGCGTTCAGGCACGGACCATGGATGAGCTGACCGACATGCTCGCAACAGCGGTCAAGGATCAGATGGAGAACGGCAAGACCACCCTGATTGAGGTTATGCTCAACCAGGAACTCGGCGAGCCATTCCGCCGTGACGCCATGAAGAAGCCCGTGTCTGTTGCCGGTATCGACGGCGGTGACATGAGCACAACACAGGTCATGTAATCACGCGATGACGATGTGATGCGAAAGACGGGGTGGTCAGAGTAGGCTGCCCCGTTTTTTAATGCCCGTTTTCTAATGGTTGAACCATCCAGACAGTCCACTGTCCCACTGCAGGAATGACTTATGCTTTCCTTTCTTGATCAACGATCCGCCGTCTGTCCCGCGAGCTTGCTGCAGAAGGCCAAAGCGAACCCAAATCGTCCGCGTGTCGCAATTGCAAATGCCGGTGCACCGCTTCCCATGGAGTCGTGCAAGGCAGCCACCGACGAAGGTCTGATCCTGCCGGTTTTTGTTGGCAACCGCGAAGCCATCCGTCAGGAGGCAGCGGCACTTGACTGGGACATTGAAACCTTTGAGCTGGTCGAGGCAGAAGGCGAGGAAGCGTCAGCTAAGGCTGCGACCATCGCCGTCCAGGAAGGCCGGGCCGATGTACTGATGAAGGGGCAGCTCCACACCGATGTCTTCATGAAGGCAGCGCTCGATAAGGAAACCGGCATTCGTGACGGACGCCGGTTTGTTCACGTGTTCCATATGACGATGCCCGAAAGCGACCGCCCGCTGCTCATTTCTGATGGCGCCGTGAACGTAACTCCTGACTTCAAGACCAGGCAGGTTGCGGTCGAGTGTGTACTTGAAGTTTGCCAGGCGGTGGGGATTACACAGCCCAAAGTCGCGATGTTGTCAGCAACCGAGGAAGTCATTCCTTCCGTGCCATCGGCGATCGAGGCAGATGAGCTTGTTCAGTGGGCGCGCGGTGCGCATCCGGAAGTCGCGTTCAGCGGACCGTTGGCGCTTGATCTCATCCTTTCGAAGGGGGCAGCCAAGATTAAGAAGCGTGAGGCTGATCCTGTCACAGGTGACGCAGATGCGATTATCGTTCCCGACATCGTCGCCGGCAACGTTCTGTTCAAAGCTCTGGTTTATCTGCGCGCCGCTTGTGCAGCCGGCGTCGTCATGGGTGGCAAGGTACCGGTTGTGCTGACCAGCCGGGCCGATCCGCCAGCAGCCAGGCTTGCATCGCTCGCCCTGGCTGCCGTGTTGAAAGGGAACGGAGCGCGCTAATTCGAGTGTGTTGAGGCTTCAGGTGTGGGGCTACGGCGATCGGACTCCGTACCACCTGACCGTAACAATGACATCGTCACTTGTATCTCCTCTCCCCGCCAGCGGGGAGAGGGTTAGGGTGAGGGGCAGAAGCTAGCTCCGCGCCTGACGCCGCCCCTCATCCTAACCTTCTCCCCATGCAATATGGGGAGAAGGAACCTTGCAGCGCAAGCGTCTAGCTCTAGTGTTGCAACTGGGCGGATCACGCGAAACGCTTAGCTGCGTAGAAATTGTTTCACTCTTGGCAATCTATCCAAGGATAGCGTCGTCAGCATGCCAGTGTTCGTGACCGAGGCTTGAAGCAACAGCTGCGTGGGTTACACGACCTGCGTGAACGTTCAGCCCCTGTCGCAGATGCACATCGTCCTGTAGCGCCTTGCGCCAACCTTTGTCAGCAATTGCGAGAACGAATGGCAACGTCGCATTGTTGAGTGCGCGGGCTGACGTTCGCGGCACGCCGCCTGGCATATTCGCGACGCAGTAATGAACGACGTCATCGACAATGTAGGTCGGATCATCGTGCGTGGTTGCTTTCGACGTCTCAAAACATCCGCCCTGATCGATGGCAACATCGACAACAACAGAACCTGGCTTCATGCGGCTGATATGGTCGGCCGTCACCAGTTTTGGCGCAGCCGCACCCGGCACCAGCACTCCGCCGATCACGAGGTCTGCGTCCAAGACATGCTTCTCAATTGCGTCCCGGGTGGAGTAGACCGTATTCAGTGGCCGGTCGAATTGTGTCCAAAGGCGGCGCAGCGCATCAACGTTGCGATCCAGAACCCAGACGTCAGCGCCCATTCCGAGCGCGATATGAATAGCGTGGGTACCAACAACGCCGCCGCCAATGACGACGACCTTGCCAGGATCAACACCCGGCACACCGCCGAGAAGAATGCCGAGGCCGCCATGGGCCTTTTCCAGATGATAAGCACCAGCCTGGATCGACATCCGACCAGCCACCTCCGACATTGGTGCCAGCAGAGGCAGACCCCCGGTGGGCGACGTAACGGTCTCGTACGCGATGCAGGTCGCACCACTTTCGATGAGATCGGTCGTTTGTTCAGGATCTGGTGCAAGATGAAGGTACGTGAACAGTATCTGGTCTTTGCGCAGCATCTTACGTTCCTGCGCCAATGGCTCCTTCACCTTGACGATCATATCTGCTGCAGCAAAGACATCAGCGGCTGTTGCCGCGATTTTGGCACCGACGGCTTCGTAGTGCTCATCATTCATGCCAATCCCGGCGCCGGCGCCAGTTTCCATCGTCACTTCGTGTCCGTTGGCGACAAGCTCGCGCACATTGGCTGGGACCAAACCGACGCGATATTCGCGGACCTTGATTTCTTTTGGAACGCCGATGTGCATGTTGCCTCCATTCGAGTTTGTAGATCAGTCTTAATCTTAGAAAACCGCCCAATGCCGAAGCGGCGACGCTACTCTGTCTGGCGCCGTCGTCTTATTCATATTGTGGCGAGCGGGATTTGGCTACCAAGCTCACAGTCGCTTAGTGAGCGTAAACTGGTGTCGGTGAGACGCCCCCACCATCCTTGACCCGCCGCAAAATATCGTTCGATGGACTTTTTTCTTAGAATGTGACCCAGGTAACAGAAGCAAACCATGGGTGAGGCTAATTTCCGTTTCAACGAGGCAATGAAGCCGCTAGGGACACACCAAGGAATTAGACCCATGAACATCAAGTCAACCATCATCGCAATCGCAGCCGCAGCAGCCGTAGTCGCACCATTGGCAACCGCAACAGACGCAGAAGCCAAAAAGGGCGGCAAGAGCACTTACTACGAAACCTTCAACACACGCCACGCCGAGCGCGGTTACGAAGGCTTCGTTGGCGGCCGCCACAATACTTACTGCAGCTATCGCCGTGAGCCACGCCGTCGGTGTTACATCTCACGCTCTGGCTACGAGCGCTGCAAGATCGTTGGCTGGAAGCTGATCCAGCACTGCTACTAAAATCAACACGGAGTAATTTTGTTAATGAGGCCGGCGGGTATTGAGACCATCAATACGTTGCCGGCCTCAGCTTTTTCTGCCTGCGGAGCAACGGTTTGCGACGTGTCTGCCTCACCCGACTTCGTCAACAGCTCCCTGCAATCTTTGTTCCAGTTCTGTTCTTCTTGCCGAATATGCGCTAGGCTCAGTTGAGCTGATGGAGAGCCGGACGAATGATGCCGCTGCAGTCCTTCGAAGAACCGGAGTCGGATGACCAACCGCTTGGCGGTTGCATGTGTCGCGCGTGCCTTTCGACCTGGTCCACCGACGAGGCGCCACCGATTGACGAGCCCTGCCCCAGCTGCGGTCTGCCAACCTTACGTGCTCATCCCGAACTATTTTCGCTTGATACGGCGCACATCGATTGCGACGCCTTTTACGCTTCGGTTGAAAAGCGCGACAATCCCGAGTTGCGTGACAAACCCCTGATTGTTGGTCATGCCGGCGGCCGCGGCGTTGTCACAACAGCATGCTACATTGCGCGGAAGTATGGACCACGCTCGGCAATGCCGATGTTCAAGGCCCTGCGCCTTTGCCCCCAGGCTGTTGTCATTCCACCGGATATGGCCAAGTACAAAATTGTCAGCCGTCAGATCCGAGAGTTCATGCTCGACCTGACCCCGGTGATCGAGCCGCTGTCGTTAGACGAAGCCTATCTCGATCTGTCCGACGAAACGCGCGTTGATAAGGACACCGCACCAGCGGT
>JBCDBQ010000215.1:0-10726 GCA_039183375.1 Pseudomonadota bacterium | reverse complement strand
GCCTTGTTCCGCGACATGGCGTTTGTGGGCTTCGTAGATCACGAAGCCCACCTGGCGGTCGACGTAGTAGAACCATGCCACTAGCCATCCCGGGCAACGTTTGATGCCTGGAACGCCGAGCGAACGCAGAAACCCATCTACACCCTCGTCGCAGAGTGGCGACCTATAAGCGTCGTCGATAACAACTGCATACGACTCGCGGAACGTGGCAAGGCGATACGCAATTTCGCGCACCGCTCTCTTTGCATGGGCTTGGGCGAGCTTACGATGCCAAGCGTTTTCAGCGTCCGAGAAAGCCTCCATGGCAGTTTCTTCCCGTGAGTGGTAGGGGCGCTTGAACTTCGGATGACTGACCAACCAGATCAGACGACCGTTGACGGTAATAGCTCGCGTTGCTTGCGTTAGTCCGTCTCGAGACCAGTAAACTTGGCGAGGATCCACCCAGGCAGACACCCAATCTGACCGGTCAAAAACGAGGTCTTCACGCCGCATTTCTAAAGACTGCGCAATCGAAGAAGCGTCACGCTGCGCTAGCAGCTCGGCTTTGTGATAGCTTCTGTTTCGCCTTAGCAGCGCCAACACTTGATGCCAAAATCTAGTCATTGTTTTTGCCAAATCCTCTCCAACCGCACCGATGCCACGATTGGAGACCTCAAAGTTGACCATTCAAAAATCAGGCAACCCGGCCTGCTAATCGTAAGCATGCGTCAATCGCGCGCGCCGAACCTGAAATTTTCACGAAGTTTTTCCGAAAATTCCTTTGATGCAGGGCGGCGAGTGTCCTTTCGTTGAGGACGAAGCAAATAGAAAATAGTCGAAAACGAGCGCGTTTTCCCCAAGCGGCGGCCGGCGGCGCCTGCCAAAAGCAACTGCTTCGTGCATGGTCTAGTCCTGAGTTTTCCGAAGTGATTGTGACTTTAAGGCATGGCTGGAAGGCCCGAGCCACTCGATTCAAGGGCTTTGTCGCACCGGCACAGACTTAAGGTTTCGCCAAAACGCGGATGCTGTCCGAGCACAACGCAATCCGTATGCTCGATCTGACCCGACATCTGAAAGGCAAGCGTAAGAGGTCTTTGACTCTCGACCAACAAACTCCCTACACCAGCACTATTGCCGGCTACGACTTAAGGCGTCGGCGTCTGCGCGAATTTTCTGGGAGAGCGACTGAGTATCAGGTCGCTTGCGCAGTCATTCGCAAAAGCACTCGAGTTCGCCCCACCGAGTCCAGGGCTCGTACGGCCAACAGTTTTGACCATCCCGCACCGTCAGGTTAGTCTTATCGTGCCGGGAAAACGAACGACCCTCGTCAGAGAGTGTCATTTCACCCGGTGCCGCACAGAACCTAACGATCTGGTCGCTATCTGGCGACGTCTGAGACGTGTTGTGGATGTGAAGAAACGAATTGCAAATCGGAAGGCACTGTTTCGATGTTTCGTCCGATGTTAATCCACGCGTCTGCATGGAAGTTTCTTGGTGGATTTGAAGCCTCCACACAGGGCAGCAAACCACAAAGTTCGTCGGCGCTGGCCGTGCAGGTGTCTTCCCGACGCCAAATGTTGAGTTGTTTATGAGACTACTTAGATCGCACTCTTGTAGAGTTTTGATTTTTGAAGGGAGAGTTTACAAAGGATGCTTTTGACTTTCGGAGGCTGGACACTCGATACCGACTCCCGTGACGCTGTGTCCGAACAACGGAGTGTAAGGCTGTCGCCCAGAGCCGTGCAGTTTCTCGTGGCTTTTGCTCGAACTCGAAAGTCTGTTCTCTCGCGTAGTGAGTTGATGGAGGCGATTTGGCCGGGGATTGCTGTTGGAGACGATAGTCTGACGCAAGTAGTTGTAGAGCTGCGGAAAAAGCTTGCCGACCATGATCTCGTCGAGACTGTGTCAAGGACGGGTTACCGGTTCCGCAAGCCAATACATGATAGCTTGGAACAAGCGGACGGCGTTTGGAGAAGCACGGTTTCGCAAGCAGATGAACAGTTGGAAGCCCATGCCCTCTGCATAGAGGCTCAGTACATCATGGAGCGGTGCGGGCGGAGATCGATTGAAAGGGCCGAAGAGCTAACAGCCGAATCTGTAGAACGAGCCCCCGCCAGTGCATATGTTAGGTCACGCAACGCGATCGCGCTTGTCCGACGCGACACATATCGGTCCGGCCAGAAGCGTTTTTTGCATCGGGCGCTAGTAGAGGCCCGAAAGGCAGTTGAGCTAGATCCACATCTTGCGCTTGCACACTCAGCTCATGGTTATGCGCTTTCCATGTTGGGCGACAGGATTGCAGCGGAAAAGGCTCATGGCCGTGCGATCGAGCTTGACAGGTGCGACCCAACCGTCTTCCACAATGCGGCGTGGCATTTGATGTCTTCGGGTCGTATTCGCTCTGCGGTGAGATTTTTCGAATTGAGCTGTGATCTCGCGCCGTCAACCATAAAGGGGTACGTAGTTGCCGCACAGCTGTCGCAACGGATGGACCCAACTAGAAGCGGCATCTATGCAAAGCGCGCGTTGCAGCGAGTTCATTTGCGCCTTGACATCGATCGCAATGACCCAAGGGCGCTAGCCGCTCAGGCGTCAATTTCAGCTTTGCTGGGCGACACGGAGGCGGCACAATCTGCGATGGATCGTCTCGAAGCGGGAGACGCCGCCCTCGCGATCTTTCGTGCATCGGCAAAGACGCTACTTGGCGAACACGCCGAGGCCGTTCTTCTTTTTGAAGAACTTTTGGACCACGGTTGGCGCGACAGATTTTGGTTTGCCGCAGATCCAACCTACGAAGCTCTGCAAAGCCGCAAGTTCGACCGAATGCGCCGCCAACTAATGTCTCGCTGACACGAACAATTGGCAAGTCAAAGGTCTTTGTGGTTTGTGCTCGCAATTGTTCAAGTGTTGCGAAGCTATATTGCAAGGACATCACAGTAGGCTCATTTGAGTGTGGCTTTAGATGCGCGGCCGGCTAGGCCTGTGGTGTTCGGTCCGCACAACCTTCAGGTCACTGCGCAATACCTGGGCAGCAACGCTCTTGACGCAGTCAAACTGGAAAATTCCATCAACAGGTCTGGACAACGTCGTGATCTTGCAGCGCTTCAGGTAATGTGCTGCCGTCCGCGTCCGAATATCAGAAGATCGTTCACACGACGTCGAAAGTGTCAGGAGAGCCCACAGCAGAAGTCTCCAAATTATGCTTCTTGCGCACACAGCACCGAATATGCTGCGATCGCCTTGGGTATGCCGCCGCAAGACAGCGAGAATAGCAGCCACTGATGTTTGGTGCGGCGAACACGGAAAGCTCAATTTACAGGTCGCGGGACAGAGCAGACCTTCACGCTTAGCTGTCGAATGACTGCTCACACGAGTTTCCCACGTACGATGTCCCGCCTGATCAAACGACCTCGTCCGGGTAAGGTAGATCATCAAGGGACACGTTTATAAAGTCAGGAACGGGCGTCTTAGAAAAGCGCACCGCCGGTACGTGCGTTCGGCCCTCCGCAATCGCCTTTACTACACGATGCATACCGTCCATCAGCCGACCTTCTGCGCAAAGGATTATGGGATGAGATGGATCGACTTCGTTGACTAAGGCGAGGTGGGAAGCAATTGATCGCGGCGTCGGCAGGGCCTCCGCGTCACTGTACCACCAATTATCATCCGCTTCGGAAACATCGTTGACCGGGATCATCGCCATTTTAAGTTCACGCGCAGCGCGAATGAGGCGGTGCACATCCCAGATGTGTCGATCTGATCCGACTTGGCGAGAGTGGTACTGTTTTCGGACGAGTTTGGTTTCTACATTATCCATAGCCATGTGATAACCAGGTGTTCGAAAAAGGATCAAGCGACCCTTCCCAACATCCGAAAGCCGACATTTGCTCACTGTGCAGCATCCGTCATTCTCGGCTCTCCACCCGGTTTCGCCGCAACCGGCATGAACATCGGCTCTTCGATGTCCAAAGCTAACTTTTCGGGTGCAGTCTCAAGAAGTCAAGTCTTTGGAGAGAGCGGCGGACGGCCGCTTTTGCGGCGCTCGCCGCATGAGGGAGGTGCCAGACTAAACCGGCTTGAACGGGGCAGGGGGCGTGGCTAGCGTCTGCGGATGACCAAACCCAATCCGTTTCGCCGGTTCAGAACGCACCCTGAGATCATCCGCTTGGCGGTGATGCTGTATGTTCGGTTCCCGCTTTCGCTCCGGAACGTCGAGGACCTGCTGCATGAGCGCGGCATCGACTTTTCCCATGAGACCGTGCGCTACTGGTGGTATCGGTTCGGTCCGATGTTCGCGGCCAAGATCCGCAAGCGCCGGATCGAGGGGATGCGTTCGAGCCAGTGGAGATGGCACCTCGACGAGATGTTCGTGAAGATCAATGGAGAGATGCGCAACCTCTGGCGGGCGGTCGACCATGAGGGCGAGGTCCTCGAGAGCTTCGTGACGAAGATGCGGGACAAGAAGGCCGCGTTCAAACTCCTAAGGAATGCGATTCGTAAGCACGGCCGGGCAGGCGTGCTTGTGACGGACAAACTCCGCACTTACGGGGCCGCACTGAAGGAGATTGGTGCGATCGAGCGGCAGGAAACCGGCCGCTGGCTGAACCACAGGGCGGAGAACTCACACCTGCTGTTTCAAAGGCGGGAACGGGCGATGCAACGGTTCCGAAGTCTTCAGATGTTCGCCTCCGTCTACGCCTCTGTCACGAACCACTTCAACCACGAGCGCAGCCTCTCCTCCCGAAACCTCTTCAAGCAGAACCGTGCCGCCGCTCTCGCAGAATGGCGCGAATTTGGCGCGGCATAAGAGACAGCGTCACCGTCCTAGCAGAGACGAATTCGCATTAGTCTGACAGCACCCCCGAGACCAGCTCTTGAGAACGGGTGTCTGGCAAACTGGGAACACGTTAAAGTAGCGTAGAACAGATCTTTTGAAGGGCTTCTGCCGCCCTAGCGGGATTGGTCTCTTGCCTAGCAGCCCACGCAGCTTTCGCGGTCTCTCCATCGAAGAGATGGGCCAGCTTAAATGTGAGGACGCATCGTAAAGGAGTCCAAAAGTGAGGCCATGGAACAGCTTCATTCCTTCCAGCGTCGAAAACCTGGTCAAAAAATGTGATGATTGCATGGTCAGGCTTTGCAACCTTATAGAGTGAGAATCGGATGTCACGCTTCAAGGCGAAACGCGCAAGATCGGTCGCTATTTCGGACAATCGAGCAACGCCCAGTTCGTTTGCATGTAACCGGTCAACGCCCAATTTTGCACGCAGTGCCTTGAGAAGCGGCTCAGCGGTAACGTCGAGGTTTGTTTTCGACGTGAGCAGCCCATAGTAGAGTACCGGTTGGGCCGCATCGAACAGGTTGTTGCCAGTGTTTCCACTTTCGTCGACATAGCAGTACAACTTATCGGCGTACTTCTGTCTTAGCCCACCTAAGCGTTATCGGTGGGTTTTTGACCACCGTAGGCATCAAGCACCGTTTTGAAGTAGTCTTTGGTCTTGTCGACGTGTTCGCCAAGGCCAGGCCAAGCGAACGGGAATGTTCCGGATGTCGACGACCACTCGATTTCTAACCATAGCATTTTTCCAATGGCTTCAGCTTCGGGTGAGTCCTTGCCCTCAGGCCAAAGGTCCATATCAAGGGATATCCAGGCTTCACCATCATCGTCGACACTGATTTCAGCGCTGAGAGCAGCAAGTCGCTCGGCAACGTTACTTGCATCATCTAATAGAGCTGCACGAAGTAAGAGTTCGGCCTTTGCCGAGTCCATATTCATTGTTAAGCCCATTCATTCCTCCAATAGTCTCAATCTGATATAGGCATGCCAGCGAGATGAAGAAAGGGGCAGCGGTGGATGTCTGCTTCGAGTGTGCGTCAACGCAGCAAGACTGGAAGGGCCAAAAGACCGGGTTGGGCCGCCCTATTCGAGATCAACGATTGCAGCTTGCCCAAACACGTGTCCGCCTAGCGACCAGGCTCACGCGACCAACCGCTATGACATGCGCACTTCACGAGCAACGCGCTGAAGTGCGGAATTGCCTAATTCATTCGCTTGAATCGCATGCAAACTGAGTGATGTAGCCAGGCTTCAAATACCGCGCTTCATGGCTGTACGAGCCTGCCTGAGGCAATGATTTGATCTCGCATGATAAGCGCGACCGTACCCGTCAATCGCGCCGAGATCATGCTGGGAAGATTGAGCGCGACGTTGAACGCTGCATCCTCACCCATTTGTTTATGTACCGCAACGACCTTCGCAGGGAAGCGGGAGGCAGCGAGCAATACCTGACAGGCACCGGGGAGCAACTTCGTTTGGTTCTGCAAAAGTTTGACCCGCGCCCTGCACAATACAACACCCTCAATCGCTTCGACCCGACTGTTCGACACGTAGTCGGTACCCACATGCTCAATCGCCAGCCCCCTTAAACGCAGAATACCATGCTCACCGGTCGCAAGTTGCGAGGCTTGGCCATCGCGCACTCTTAGTTCCAAACATTCGCCGCGTCCGCCCAAACCCGAAAAAAGTGTGTCACCAACGGCGATCGGGTCGCCGAGACAGCGCCCCATTACCAAAACCTCGCGCTGCCCCAGTGGCACAGCGCGGCAAATGGAAAAGAACTGCATCAACGGCTTCTGACCTGCGGCTACAATCCCGCCAGACGCGGCAAAACATCCGGCCAAGAACACCCGGCGGTTGAGATCCAAAGCAGTACGGGTGCGCTGGATGGATTTTGTGTTTATCGTGGTCATGAACTGTAATGTAGCGCAGCAGACCGTTTAATGGGAGCACGATGAGCAAACGCATAAGCATCGCCCTAGGGGGCAGTGACGTCGAAGGTCTTATCGGCTGGGGCGTGTTGCAGAGGCTCTTTGAGGACGAAGAGATCGAGATCGCAGCAATCAGTGCATCAGGCAGTGGCTGCTTTTCCGCCATCGCCGTGGCTCAGGGTCTGTCTCACAATGGCCGCGAAGGAGCCGTGGACAGGCTTAGTGCAATGTGGCGTGATATCGTGTTGTCTTGGAACAAGAGTGTATCCGACCCTGACCCGTGGCAAATGCTGATGCCGCTCCTCGCGGCGGCACAACAAGCCGAAGAAACCATGACCGGAGATCCGTATTTCTTCTCGCCCGAAGTCATCAATCCGCTGAATATGAATCCCCTTTGGAATATCGCGGAGGCGTTCCTACCCGAACTTGGACGCGACACGATCGAGGTGTTTCTCGCGGCCGTGAACGTTAATACTGGCAGCAAAAGAATATTTTCCGGGGATGAGATTTCGCACGATACGGTCCGTGCGGCAACTTGCGCTCCATGGCGGAATGCGGCTGTGGACATCGACGGTGACTTCTTCTGGGGAACTGGCTTGAATGCAGCTCCATTGTTCCCACTCTTCGGTCTTGCGCTGCCCCAAGACCTGTTTTGCGTGGTTCCGAGGATTTCCCGCGAAAATAGGCCGCCCGAAAGCGGAGAGGCGATCGCGTCACGTCTCGCCGCGTTGACCTCGATCAGTGCATTGCAAGCGGAACTGCGCTCGATCGACTTTGTGCAGCGGCTTGCCGATAGTGGTGCGATCGAAGCTGCGAGCTTTCGGCTCTTGCGCGTCCACGGCACGGTAATCGCTCCGCCAGCCAGGACTTGGCCGGACGCAAGCGCACTTTACGAAGACCCGAGTGTCAGCGACGCGCTTTACCAGCATGGATACAATTCGGCGGCAGCATGGTTAGCCGCCAACAAAGCTGACATTGGTCAGAGAAGCTCGCTCGATATCAGTTCGCTTCTTTGACGGCCCAAGACTGCTCGGTGTCTTCCAAAGGCTGTGCAGCCGCCCTGAGCCACGTTGCGATTTCGCCACCAGGCGGCTCCTCTTCGTTCTGCAAAAGGGCGGGACTGGGGTGACCCGTGTGATAATCGAAAACCTCATTTATCGCTCTCAAGAACCCCTCGGACACTTGGGGGTCCACGGCCAGCCGTTCCATCGTTTCGAACGTGCTGCGCCACGCCAAAGCGTCGGTCCCGTTATTCTCGTAGAGCGCGTGTGCAGCGAGATACTCCGCAACCGGGTCAAACACAAAGATCAATCGGTCCTCGGTCAAGCCGACGCTTTGGATCAATGTCAAACGCTCTTTCAGGATCAAGAGCGTGTCTTCGCCACCTGCGGCTTCGACGGCTTTTTCCCAGGTCAGTGCTGAAGGTTGAAGGGTCGAAGACACCGCTTCATAGGCAAGCGATGACGCGGCACCAAATAGCGCGCGCGTATCCAATCCAGTGTCCCCGGCGCTGTCGTTCAGTCCCTTTACGTAGGACAGCATGATCTCCGCGCTACTCAGCTTGTCCGTCTCGTCCATCTCTCCATTGGCCAGCTGAAGCGCAAACAAACGGGCAAGCAATGGTGTCACGCTGCGCCGCTGGCCAAGCCCGGATAATCGATAGCTTGCCCTAAGCAGATCGTGATCAGACACGGCCCCACGCAAACCGGCTTCGTTGAGGTAAGCATTGAGGAAACTCGGCACGGCGCTGCCGGAGATGCGCGCTGGTGACAGTTTCACATGAGGCAGCATCGCCGCATAATTTGTGTCACGGGTTGTGAGGATCACTGCTTGGGCCGCAAATTCAGGTGAATCCGGTTGCAGGGCGGTTCGAACCGTCGCGGAATATTCCGAGAAGCCATCGAAAATGATCAAAAGCCGCCCAGAGGCCAGCAAGAAGCGGACGAAATTGGGGGTGAAATAGACATCGGGAAGCGCCTCGGACAGCTTGGCTGCGACCAGGGCGACCAACATCTCTGGCGAACTGATGTCTTTGCCGATCGCCTCTATTTCTCGTCCGATCAGGACCGGAATGCGCTGCATGTACGATCGGGACCCAGCAGTCGGCTTGTAGGCAAGAGCATGAGCGATGCGGAGGGCGACATGGGTTTTGCCGCTTCCGCCTTCGCCCATGACAACGATACGCAGACGCACTTGCTGTGAAAGCGAGCCCAAATGATCCGTTTGCCAGGCGGTGTTCACCGTCCCATCGACCTCGATCGGGAGCGGAATGACAACGGAGCGTTCAGCCACTGCGGCTTGATTATCGAAAGACGCCATATATTTTGGCGAGTGCCGTTGAACCCACGCATCAATAACGCGCGGATGCTGCGTCAGGCGCCGGGCCAGCGCCAGAAGTCCAACCAAAGACCCCACGATAGGAATGCGGCTTTCGACGACAAAACTTTCTAGCCGACCGAGCCGCGGTACCAAGATTGGTCGCATCAGGAAGGTGAGACCCACGACGGAATACCAAACCAACAGGACTATGATGGGCGTCAGATACCCACCGTATTCTGCTAAAGGTGCCAGGACACTCTCGATCTGATCTCTGAGCCGGCGCCGAGACAGATTTTCAGCACTTGCCTCGAGCCCCAATGCAAGTGACCTAAGTTCCCCGTTTTCTGCGGCTTCGGCGCGATCCAGCAATTGTCGTGAAGCGTCCCGCAAAACGCCCGCATGTGGCAAGAAAGCGTCAGCGTTCTCGGCCACGAGGCGCAAGACCTTTCGAACGGATTCCAATGCTTCGATATCGTTGTCGGTCGCAACCGAATGCGCCAATAATTTCAGGCCCGCATCCACTGGGATCTGGTCTGAGAGTTGGACGATCGCGACGGTCGCTCCCAGGGAGACGATTAGTTCCGGGCCCCCAAGGAAGGGCTCGATAGCGGCCAATGCCTCGTCCGGTGGCAAGTTTTCTGCGGCATCAAATACAAGGCCAAGCCGTACTTCAGGCGATGTGTTGTCTGCCCGAACGGGCGACGCCGCCGCGAAAACGAGACCGAGTAAGGTGAGGAACGAAATCAATTTTGCAATTCGCCACTTTAGATACTTATGCTGCAAAAGTGAACGCATCGTCATGACATGCCAGCCGCTCTCTCGAAACTCCTTAGTCGAGCTTGCCAAATTGACGTACGCTTGAAAAGGAAACGACTTTTCTCGCTCTTGGTCCACCAAGCTCATACAGCGCCGATCTACGGGTGAGTAAGCATCTGTTGCCACAACGAGAGTAAAGAATGCCAGCCTAGAGATGTCTGCTATGCTTAACTGCACCGCGGCGTCGCGATAAGCCACTGGAGGTCGGCAATGGGCCGGGCTCCCTGCGCAAGCTGGTCCGGTTTGTCCGCCCGTCCGGACATTGAGGAACCGAACTGATGACGGGACCCCAGGACCATTCATACCGTTTGATCGCGATGCAGTGCAAATATGACACCAGACGTGGCCTAAAAACGGAAGGCATTAGTGGGCAGTCCCGTAAGCACTAATCCAACTGCACAACTATCTGGAAAAGCAGTGGTACGTTCCTTGTGAGCCATGGCTAACCACAAAAAAATGGTCCCAAACCTTATTCAGTTCTGGACGTTCAACCTTGGCTCCGCTTACTGTCTCGGAGAACAGGCGCTCCGCACCCGCCGCCGTCAGCGCGTAGGTCTGAGCGTCAAGGTTCTGGTCTGTTGTTGAAACGCGAGCATATCCGATAATCATGCCCTATGATGACAAAAACCTTCCAAAACCCCAAACGGTTTGTCACGGGTTTTTGGAACGGCTAACAGCTTGATTGTTCGTGCGGAGATTGAGCGTGACAAAAACGACCGTTTTAGGCACAGAGGAGGCTGGCTAGAAGGCCACGGGTGACAACGCAAAACCTTTACGATAACATTTGACGGGCGATTTCAAGAACTGAGAATAAGTGACTGCCAAGGTTGGAAAATTGATATCTTCT
>JBCDBQ010000214.1:0-10812 GCA_039183375.1 Pseudomonadota bacterium | reverse complement strand
GTTGCTTCGAGATAATGGCATCGAAGTTCGTCATGAGAAATCGGACGTCGGCCAGAACTTACAGGACCATCTCCAGATCAGGATGATCTATGAAGTCAACGTCCCGACGTTAAATGACGAGATCAACAACCTCGCAAGGCGTTCGTTGATCGGCATGAACTATGTCTTCCGACGCAAAGGCCCGATGGCAATGGGTGCCAGCCAGGTTGGCGTCTTTGCGAGGACACGGCCCGAGTTGGAACGGCCAGATATCCAATATCACCTTCAGCCTCTGAGCGCTGATAAGCCGGGTATTGAGATGCATCACTTCTCTGGAATCACGGCTTCTGTTTGCCAGCTACGACCGGAAAGCAAAGGATCAATCGAGATCCAGTCACCAGATCCGCAGGTGTATCCGAAGATCATTCCGAACTATTTGTCGGCGCCGCTTGACCAGGACACGGCTGTTGCTGCGATGCGCTACACGCGTAGTCTCACCAAGACCAATGCGCTGTCGCCTTACATTGTCTCAGAGAAAACGCCGGGCGATGTTGCAGAGACCGATGAACAGTTGCTCGATGCCGCCCGCAACATCTCACAGACGATCTACCATCCAACCAGCACTTGTAGGATGGGGCGGGATGAGCGTGCCGTTGTCGATGAGCGTCTGAAGGTACACGGCCTCAAAGGTCTGCGAATTGCCGATGCGTCTATCATGCCGGCAATTGTCTCCGGCAATACCAACGCACCCGCGATCATGATCGGCGAAAAGGCTAGCGACATGATCCTGGAGGATCGGCGCGTCTAGCGCTTGGGCTTCAAAGAAAGTTGTTTGGCCAGATCATCGTCCGCCACATGTGAGCGACGGGACTGCCATCAAAACCGAGACCTTCGGCCGGCTGCTTAAAGTTGCGGCCGATAATGTCCTCAAACTCTTCAAGCTCAACCTTCACGTTCGGGTCAAAGGCGTAGAGGTCATTCAACACGACCTGCATGGCTGACATGTACCACTTGTGGTTCCGGCAGTAGTCCCATTCGGCTTTGATGTATTCCGGGGGTTCGTACTTTTCGCCGAACGCCCTGGTGTAGAGCTTGGGATATTCGTAACCCAGTTCCGGCGCAGGTAAGAAGCGCAGCGACTGGTGGTGCTTGATCGCCCACGCGACCTCTTCGTCAACGTACGGCGCAACAATCTGCGCACCCCAGTGGCCGTGATCCGTGCGAATAAATCCAACTGTCGAAAAGTCATGCAGCAGACAGGCGAGTACCAGCTTTTCTGGAACACCATTGTCCTTAGCAAGCTTCGCGCTCTGTAGCAGATGATTGGAGCCGCGCTTGTCGAGCATCAGACGAAAGCGAAAGAAGTCCATCAGCGTCGGCTTGTCCGGCATTTCAGGAAGGCGCGGATCAAAGTGCATCAGCCATTGCCCGGACGCCGGCGTCGGTCCTCCTGACGCGAATGTTCCAACACGTCCAATGGGTGGTTTCATGATCTGCACATCGAGCAGTTCCATCATCGCCATTTCAAGGACATCCATTTTCTCGTCCATATCCATGTCCGGCGTGACGCGCTCAGCTGCCAACTTATTGGCTTTCTCGATAAGTTCTGCGCGATCCATGTCGTGTGCTCTCCAGTTGCTTGGACGTTAGGCTAGCCGCTGTGACAATGGGCTTTCGTCCATCAAGGCGATGAGATGATGGTTCATTCGCTCCGCGAAGTCGTTGCGGACGTCGCGATGCGCATCGCTGTTCCACAGATTGTGCGTCTCGTTGGGATCATTTTGCAAGTCATACAGCTCGCCCCAGTCTTCATCCTTGTAGATTGTGAAGCGCCAGTCGTGCGAGACCAAGGCACGAACACGGGGCGGTTTTTCGAAGCCCAGCCGAGCCATACTGTCATTGTATTCGATCAGAATGTCCTGCCGCACATCTCCGTGGTCCGTCACCGCCGATAGGAAACTTCGGCCCTGGTTGCCGTGGTACGGTGCCAAGCCTGCGCGTTCCAATATCGTTGCGCCGAGATCAACGGTGCAGGCAAGCGATTGCGATTCCCGCTCGCTGCGCCCGGCTGGATCAGACCAGATGAAGGGGACACGCGTGATGCTCCTGAACGGCATAGATCCTTTCAGCAGCATATTGAAGTCGCCGAGATAGTCGCCGTGATCAGAGTTGAAGCACACAACCGTGTTCTCATGCTGACCACTCGCCTTGAGATAATCCATGATCTGTCCGATCGCATCATCGACACACGCGATCATTCCGGCCGTGAGTGCTTTGGCTTCGCGGACTTGGCTGTCATCAATCATCATCGCCGTTTGCGGTGATACTTGGCCAGAACCGGCCTTCCAGTTTTCGTGCAGCCATGCCATCGGCGGAACAGGGTTCTTGTGTGCGGAGTAAGGTAGATCAACTGCGAACGCGTCAGGCGAATACATGTCCCAGTATTTGCCGGGTGGATTGAATGGATGGTGTGGGTCGGGAAATGAGACAAATGCGAAGAACGGTTGCTCATGGTCGGCGCGAGACTTCAGATAGTCGATAGCGCGGTCGCGGACAAATGCCGTTGGATAGAGGTCTTCAGGAATTGGCGTCCGGTAAGCTTGCGGGCACGAGTAATTGTGCGCCAGTTCATTCGCTGGATCATGTAGCGCCTCCCAGTCAGGCGCGGTATCGCGAAACCATTGCTGGTAGTGACCACCGCACTTGTCGCCATGACTGGTCACCATGTCGACATGCTGGAACCCGTAGTAAGGCGTCGCGATCTCATAGCGGCCATCGGATCGATACCGCTCGGGCTCCTCATGGCGATAGTCGCGGGCGTCATCTTTCCATGCCTCGCTGATCGGACCGGTCTGGGGCAGGTCAGAGCGCTTCGGCGGCAGCTCTGTGAACGGCTGCAGGTGGCTCTTGCCGATGGCAGCCGTGGCGTAGCCTCCAGCAGCCAACACATCGACAAACGTATTGGCTGACTGCTGCAGATAGCATCCGTTGTACCGCAGCCCGTGCACGGTGGGGTAGCGTCCGGTCAGAAGTGATGCGCGGTTCGGCATGCAGACTGGAGACGCGACATGGAAATTTTCGAAGCGCGTTCCCTGTGCCGCGATCGCATCAATGTGCGGTGTCTTGACAACCGGATGACCACAACAACCAAGCCAGTCCGCCCGTTGTTGGTCGGTGATAAAGAACAGAAAATTCGGTCGGTCTGGCATAGGGGAAATCGCTGATCCTTCAGGAAGACACCTAATGATGAGCGTGATTTAGACTTCCGGCAACATGCTTTTTTCCTTGGCCTTGTCTCGGGCAAGCCGATGTCGATGATCTCCACCGCCACCAGCTATGACATCTACTTGGCCAGAATTGAGAGAGGTTTGCCCTTGTCGACGATATGGGTCGTCACAGCCTTGATGGACTTCGAGCCGGTTACCGTGAAGCCGCCATGGACCTTGCCGCGCGGGAAGTGAATCGTTTGACCCGCTTCGAATTTGATCGGCGGGCGTCCGGGAACACTGGCTGTTCCACCTTCTGTCACGTAGACGAACTCGTCGCCATGATGCGAGTGGCGCGGAACTCTGCCACCCGGTGCAATAATCACCCGGGTAACAATCACTTCCGTTCTGTCGCGACCTGTAAGATCAACGCGCTTGAGAACTTCGCGATGGATGAGATCGCTGGCTCCGACGGGCGCAGTGAGGCCAGCGAGGCCAGCGAGGCCAGCGAGGGAAGTCAACGCGATCACGAAGCAGCAAGTGACAAGTCTTATCGTTCCCATCGCAACACTCCTCAGTTTGAGTAGATGCAGGCAGACGCTTAGCCGCCGGCCACACCTTGCGTGTTTGTATAGAGCGCGTAGAGCGATTGGCTGGCCGCCATAAACAATCGATTGCGCTGCAGGCCACCAAAGCAAACGTTGGCACACCGTTCCGGCAACTTGATGCGACCGATTTGGTCTCCATCCGGCGCGAAGATCGCCACGCCGTCGAGCTCCGGATCACCCATCCCCCAGCCGCACCAGAGATTGCCCTCGATATCGACCCGGAAACCGTCGGGTGTGCCTTTGCCGGAATCCACAAAGACGCGCTTGTTCGTGATTGATTTGCCGTCAGGGCTGACATCGTAGGCCAGGATCTTGCGGTTGGGTACGCCGCGTGACTCGATAATGTAGAGGATGCTCTCATCCGGTGAGAAGGCGAGCCCGTTCGGTCCAAGAACATCGTCGGCGACCACCGTCGCCTCACCTGTTTCAGGGTCAAGCCGGTAGACGTTGGGGTTAACTTCAGACTCTGACTTGAACCCTTCGTAATTGCCTAGAATTCCGAACAACGGATCGGTAAACCAGACGCTACCGTCGGATTTGACGACCACATCATTGGGCGAGTTCAAGCGCTTGCCCTGATAACTGTCCATAAGAACCGTGATGTTACCGTCATACTCCGTGCGAACCACACGCCGTTCGCCGTGCTGACAGCTCACCAGGCGGCCCTGCCGGTCTCTGGTATTGCCGTTTGAGAAATCGGTGGGCTTGCGAAAGACGCTGACCTCACCCGTTTCTTCTTCCCATTTGAGGATGCGGTTGTTCGGAATGTCGCTCCACAACAGGTAGCGTCCGTCGCCGAACCAGACCGGTCCCTCGGCCCAGCGGCAGCCGGTATAAAGACGCTCAACCGCGGCCGGACCAATTCGCAATGCATCAAAACGCGGATCGAGCGACTCGACGAGTGGATCTGGGTAGCGAGGATGATCCCGCCAGCCGGAGGACTTGGCATGCGATGTCGGTTCTGAATTCTTCACGGCTGGTTTCCTCGGGTGGGTTTCATTGTTTTCGTGCCTACTCTAAGAGCAACGCCGCCAAAGTAAAACGCGCGCAAAACTGCGCGCGTCACTATCGACTGCCTGATCAGCCAAGCTTGGCCGCGTCGACCTATGGTTCCAGCTCGGTATCCCAGTAGAGATAGTCCAACCAACTGTCGTGAAGATAGTTGGGCGGGAACGAGCGGCCATTGCGGTGCAGTTCATGCACCGTTGGGCGATATGGTTTTTGCTTCGGGTGCATGCCACAAGCCTTCGGCATCGCATTCGCCTTGCGCAGATTACAGGGCGAGCACGCAGCCACGACGTTATCCCATCGCGTTTGTCCACCACGCGATCGCGGAATCACGTGGTCGAACGTGAGATCCTCAGTCGCTCCGCAATACTGGCAGGTGAAACGATCGCGCAAAAACACGTTAAATCGAGTAAATGCGGGATAAAGTGCCGGTTTCACATAGGTCTTGAGCGAAACCACCGAGGGCAGGCGCATCTCGAAGGATGGGCTGCGAACGCAATGGTCATACTCAGAAACAATGTTGACCCGGTCCATGAATACCGCCTTCACCGCTTCCTGCCAGCTCCACAGTGAGAGCGGGTAATAGCTAAGCGGGCGGAAATCCGCGTTAAGGACCAGTGCCGGGCTGCTTTCCGGCCGTGTCATTGTCAATCCAGTCAATGTTCGTGCTTCCCGTAATCCAGTTCCTCTGGAGAAGAGATACGCACGTCGCACTCATGCATAAGCCGGATACTAGACTTCCGTGTCAGATCTGTGAAGACTCACGGCATTCTTAAAGAGAATCGTGTTTTTTACTCAACACCTTGCAAAATTATGCATCTGGCAGATGCTCGGCCAGAAAGTCGCCAGCGAGCAGCAACCCTTGTTCGTCGATGCCGTGGCCCAGCCCCGGCCGAATGTGCCATTCAACGCGAATCCTGGCATCGCTCAGCGCGTCTCGTGCGACGTGGATCGCATCAACATCGATGACGTCGTCATCCGCGCCGTGAATCAGCTGCACAGGAGGACGAGATTTCAGCTCTGTGGATAAATGCTCAGGTCCGGCGAGCCGGCCCGACAGCCCAACGATGGCTGCAAGCGAATCGCTGCGCCGCAGCCCCGTATGCAAGGCCATCATCGTGCCCTGGCTAAACCCAACCAGAGCTAACTTATCTGCACTTAGTTCATAATGGGCCAGAACTTCATCGATGAAAGTGTTTAGGACGGGCATGGCTTGATTGACGCCGAGCCAGAATTCCTCTGCCGATCTGGTGCTCAAACCAAACCATTGCAGACCGCCGAAGCCGAGAAACGGTATCTCTTCCGGTGCATTGGGAGATAGGAACACGGTCTCCGGGAAGCGCTCCCGCCAGAATCCGGCAAGGTCAATCAGATCATCCCCGTTGGCACCATAGCCGTGCAGCAGGATAACTGCGCTAGTGACGTTGCCTTGAGGTTCGACTTTAGGGCCACTCAGGATCATAAACGCCTCGATATTCCGAAAACTTCATTTCAGCTCACTGGTAGCATCGGCAAACCGCCCTCGTACAAGGAAAAAATCTATCGCGATTTGTAATGCTTGTGTGACTGACACAGACCTGCGATATCGACCGCGCAGTCTCAAATGCACAGAAATTGTGCAGCAACGGGGAGTCTTACAATGTCACCTGCAGAAACCGCACTACTCATCAAGGTGCTGGTCGGAGCCGGAATTCTGTTTGTCATCGGCTATATCGGCAACCTGCTCTCGTTCTCGAACCGTTTCGTCAATGCGTTGGTCACCGCGATCGTCTTTGCCGTGATCTACGGTGCGCTCATCTACTTCATTGATAGCGCGACGCTGCCACCTGATTTGCAGCAGGTAAGTCAGGAGCAGTGGATCCAGGTCATCGGGATGTCGGCTATCCTGGTCTTCGTCATCGACTTTGTAGCCAACATGCTGACGTTCTCCAGCCGCTTCTGGAATGCATTCATGACAGCACTGGTCTTCGCCGTGCTTTTCGCGGCCCTGGTCTATGCGACGGGTGGCGTACCATCAGCTGGGACAGCAGCTTAGACTATTGTCTCCGGGGCTCGCTGTTGCGAGCCCCGGGCAAACTGAAGATTGGTATTACCGGCGGTTGCGCATTTCCAGGGTGCGCAGCCGCAGTGCATTGAGCTTGATAAAGCCCTCGGCATCCTGCTGGTCATAAGCGCCCTGGTCATCTTCAAACGTAACCAGATCCTCGGAATAGAGTGATTGGCCGCTCTCGCGCCCGGTGACGATAACGTTGCCCTTGTAAAGCTTGAGGTAGACGGTCCCTGACACCTTGTCCTGGCTCTTATCGATCAAGGCCTGCAGCATCTCCCGCTCAGGGCTGAACCAGAAGCCATTATAAATCAGTTCGGCATAGCGCGGCATTAGTTCGTCTTTGAGATGGGCGGCACCACGATCGAGCGTTATCGATTCAATGGCCCGGTGCGCTTGCAACAGGATGGTGCCACCCGGAGTTTCATAGACGCCGCGCGACTTCATTCCGACAAAACGGTTTTCGACCAGATCAAGCCGACCGATGCCGTTGTCCCGGCCGAGATCATTGAGCTTGGCCAGAATTGTTGCCGGGCTCAAGGCCTGGCCGTCGATGCTGACAGCATCACCTTTCTCGAATCCGATTGAAATCGTGGTTGGCTTGTCGGGGGCCTCTTCCGGACTGATGGTACGCTGATAGACGATGGGTGGTGGTTCGACAGCCGGGTCTTCCAGCACTTTGCCTTCCGAGGACGAATGCAGAAGGTTTGCGTCGACCGAGAACGGTGCTTCGCCCTCCTTGTCCTTCGCGATCGGTATCTGATGTGTTCTGGCAAAATCGAGCAGTGCTTCGCGGCCAGAGAACGACCACTCCCGCCAAGGCGCAATGATCTTGATGCCTGGCTCCAAAGCGTAGTAGCCGAGCTCAAAACGGACCTGATCGTTGCCCTTGCCGGTCGCGCCATGACATACGGCATCAGCACCGGTTTGCCGGGCAATCTCAATCTGCTTCTTTGAAATCAATGGTCGCGCAATCGAAGTCCCTAGCAGATAGACACCTTCGTATAGGGCATTGGCGCGAAACATCGGGAATACGTAATCCCGCACGAATTCCTCGCGTAGGTCTTCGATGAAAATGTTCTCCGGCTTGATGCCCAGCATCTCGGCTTTCTTTCGCGCCGGGCCAAGCTCCTCGCCTTGACCGAGATCAGCAGTAAACGTGATGACCTCAGCGCCGTATTCCTCCTGCAACCACTTCAGAATGATTGAGGTATCCAGACCACCTGAATAGGCAAGTACAACTTTCTTAACCGATTTATCTGGCACGATTTTTCCCCGTTCTGGCGGATTGTGATGGGCAGACCGACGGAACTACCGGAACTTAGCGTGATCGGCAACCGGACTCTGTAATTTACCGTCGTGGGACGCCGATACGGCCGGATCTGCGACCGTAAGGCTCTGATTTTGCGTTGCACTACTCAGCTGAGGCTCGTATGTCGAAATTCATGACTGGATTTCCCGATAAGCTCCTGAAGGGCTATTCCGCGTTCAAGGATGGCAGGCTCACCAATGAGCGCGAGCGCTACCGTGTGCTGAGCGAGCAGGGCCAAAAGCCTGAGACAATGATTATCGCGTGCTGCGATTCACGGGCCGCTCCGGAGACCATATTCAATACGGCACCAGGCGAGATATTCGTCGTCCGCAACGTGGCGAACCTCGTCCCGCCGTACAAGCCGGATGGAGAGTATCATTCTACGTCTGCGGCTCTGGAGTTCGCGGTCCAGGCGCTGAAGGTCAGCAACATCGTTGTTATGGGCCATGGCCGCTGCGGCGGTATCTCAGCCGCATTGGACCCAGCCACCGAGCCATTGTCTCCCGGTGATTTCATCGGCCGTTGGATGGATCTACTCACGCCAGCTGCCGAGGCAGTCAACGCCAACGATTGGATGACAAGCACCGAACGCCAGACGGCATTGGAGCGGATTTCTATCCGGCATTCGGTTGACAACCTCAGAACGTTTCCTTGCGTCCACATTCTCGAGGGCAAGGACCGGCTCAAACTTCATGGGGCCTGGTTTGACATTTCGACCGGCGAGCTTTGGATCATGGATAGCGAAACAGGCGACTTTAAGCGACCAGATAACTAGCTAAGTGTAGCGATCCGGCGAGAGCTGATGGATTTGTGAGGCAAGTTGAGTTCCCATTTCGGGACCAATCCGATTAGATTCTTGGCATCTTGAAACAAAGTACTGTCAGGAGCTTATGAAAGCCGTCAAACAACTCCGCAGTTTCGCGATTGCGCTAACTGCCTTATGTGGCCTGGCTCTGGTTGGCTCGCACTCGGCAACTGCTGGCGACGGATACTCCCTCCCGAAGCTTGAGCAGTCGATTGCGAAGCGCTTTCCAACGGTCGACTCCCTGACGCTTCAGCAGTTTCAAGCAGCGCACCAGGGCAACCAGGATGTCATCATTCTTGACGTTCGTGAGACGGGCGAGTTCAACGTAAGTCGTCTCGCACGTTCGGAGAGGGTCGATCCCGGGATTTCAAAGCTGGAGTTCCTGAAGCGGTTTGCCGCCAACGCGCGCGGCA
The DNA here is from genome assembly GCA_039183375.1 of Pseudomonadota bacterium. Lineage (GTDB taxonomy): Bacteria > Pseudomonadota > Alphaproteobacteria > Rhizobiales > Hyphomicrobiaceae > Tectiglobus. The sequence goes on along the minus strand of JBCDBQ010000214.1, from coordinate 1,434 downwards.
AGACCTTTGTCCTTTATTGCTCCGTGGGCTATCGCAGCTCGAAGCTTGCTGCCAGCATCCAGCAAAGCCTCAAGCAAGCCGGTGCCCAAGGGGTCTATAATCTCCAAGGTGGAATCTTCGCCTGGCACAACGATGCCAAACCACTGGTCAAAGCCGGCAAGACGCCAACCCGCCTCGTTCACCCATACAGCGATAAATGGGGCCGCTACCTGACCAATCGAGATTTGACCAGTTACGGCAAATCATCGGGATGGCGCATCTTCAATTGATTGAATAGACGATTGCGTGATCAATCAGCCTTGGCACCGCGCCGCTCGGCGCTGGGCGTCCGTCGAAAATGCTCATGATAGCTTTTCGAAAAATGCGAGGCAGACACAAACCCACAGGCCATCGCAACAGACAGGATTGGCATGCTTGTCTGTAGCAAAAGGAACCGCGCACGCTCGAGCCGCACGGTCAGATAGTGACGCGTCGGCGAATGCCCGAGATATTTGGAGAAAAGGCGTTCCAGCTGCCGTGTTGAAATTCCTTCCTGGCGGGCCAGTTCGGCACAACTGACTGGGCTGTCCACGGTCTCTTCCATGCGCTTCACAACAGAAAGCAATTTCGGATGCGCAACGCCGAGACGGCTGCGCAGATCCATGCGTTGGCGCTCATCCGACTCCCGCATACGATGGTGAACCAGCATATCGGTTATCTGCGCCGCCAATTCAGGGCCATACTCCCTGGCAATCAGGGCCAGCATCATATCGATGGCAGCTGTTCCACCGGCACAGGTAAACCGGTTACGGTCGATCTCGAAGAGCTCCTGCGAGACATCAAGATCCGGGAAGTCTGATACGAGGCTCGGATAGTCCTCCCAGTGGATTGTGGACTGGTAACCATTTAGCAGCCCGGCCTTTGCAAGAACGTAAGTGCCTGTACAGACCGCGCCGACAGCAGAACCGAACGAACTCATGCGGCGCAAGACGGCGATGAGTTCCTTGTGATCGTACTTGGGCACACGTTCACCGGAGCACACGATCGTCGCTGAAAACTTCTCAGCCGACCGAAAGGTTCCCTCGGCATTGATTGTAAGGCCGTTGGACGCCCGCACAGGTTCGCCGTCAATCGACAGCAGCCGCCAGTCATACAGCGTGCGACCGGCACAGCGGTTGGCAATCCGCATAGGCTCAACAAGCGCGGTAAACGCCATCATTGAGAAGTCTGGCACCATCATCAGGCCAAAGGTGCACACCTCATCGAATCGCCTGAAGAAGCCAGCCGAATCCAGCGATGTTGTCCTGATGTCCAATGCGCCAGCCCTTCAACCGGAAGCGTGTCATCGAATTGATACGCAAGACATAATCAATTGCAATTCAGAAGTTTCATGCTGGCATCAAAACTTTAACGCTGAATTGTGAAAAGTTATCTTGAAGGCACAGTTGGAAGGTT
>JBCDBQ010000213.1:0-10835 GCA_039183375.1 Pseudomonadota bacterium | reverse complement strand
TGACAAGCCTGGATTGGATGCACCCTACTATGCCGTTCGTGTCACCGGTGCGTTGTTTCATACGCAAGGCGGCTTAATGATTGATGATACGGCCCGTGTCGTTCGCAAAGACGGTTCCGCACTCCCCAATCTGTTCGCCGGAGGTGGGGCGGCGTGCGGCGTTTCAGGGCCGGATATCTCAGGCTATCTCTCTGGCAACGGACTGCTCACGGCGATTGCGTTTGGCGCGGTTGCAGGAGAAGCGGCCGCGCGGCAGGCGCTGGCGGACTAGTGATCAAACTTTTCGGCAGCATCAACCATTGCATGAATAACCTCGGGCTTGGGTGCGGGAGAGGCCGGGTAAGCGTGGCGGCTGTGTGTCAATCCTAATCCCAGCGCGGCCTCGGCAAGCTTGTAGGTCAATGGCCCGGGATTGATAACCGGAACGGGCAGGCGCGAGGACAAGTAGCCGTGGGCCTGGTGCATTGTTGTTGAGCCCAGGAGAATGACGTCAGCACCGTCTTTCTCAATGGCCATCCCGGCTTCGGCCTCAAGCAGCGGAAAAACATAATCTTCCTTGCCGGCAAGCAGAGCCTGGTTGTCTGGTGTCGCGTCAATGCTGCGGACAGATGCGCAATGCTGATGGAGCCCGAGGTCGCTCAATGTCTTGTCGTAGAGATGCTGCCAATGCGGCCACATCGCGAGAATAGAAAAGCGATTGCCAAACATCAGGGCCGTTAAGACTGACGCGCGACCGGGCCCTATAACCGGTATCGTGAGCTCTGAACGCAGGGCTGCCACACCGGAGTCGCTCATCGTATCAATGCAGACCGCGTGGAAACCGCGCTTCTCGGCTGCAACACCGGCTTCGTACACACCAAAGTCAGCGATTGTCATGTCGGCTGCGCTGACATAGTTGCGCGGTGCCACACGAACGCTTTCGAATTCAAACGTGATGTCTGGACCAAGCGACACCGCATTGAGTTGTTCGCGACGCTGCGCGCGATTCTCCTCGCTCATCGGAAACGGAACGACGACCAAAACCTTTTGCATAGTGATTTCCTTTTGTCGTCTGCAAGACATGACACCGATTGCGGACCAAGCCCGATCCAACGTACTGTTGTTGTTCATACTGCGCCATTATTGGGATCGCGTCATGACATACCTCGATGAACTCGCTCGTTTCGCCGCGGAATATCCAACCACAGATGTTCCCGAAGCAGCCATTGAGCGAACCAAACTGATTGTCGCCGATTGCATTGCAGCGATCGTCGGCGGCAACGCCGAACCGGAAATGCAGGCCCTGCACAAGTCGGCCAATGCGCAAGTGGTAGGCCCGGCTTTGATCCTTGGTACAGCGCATCACGCGACAACCAGCCAGGCTGCACTCATCAACGGTACGGCTGGCACTTTTCTGGAGATGGACGAAGGCCAGACATTCTCGAAGGGTCATCCCGGCATACACACAGTTCCGGCGGCCCTGGCTGCAGCTCAGGCCAGTGATGTGAGTGGCGCAGACTTCCTCGCGGCCGTCGCGATTGGCTACGACGTCGGAGCGCGGGTTGGCATTGGATCGGCGCTACGCCTTACAATGCACCCACACGGCACCTGGGGCTCGATTAATGCAGCAACAGTCGTTGCACGCCTCGCAGGTTACGATGCCGACAAAATGAAGACAGCGATCAATATCGGCGCAACACTGGGCCTTTCGACAAGCCGCCGGACCATGCTGGAAGGTGGCACCGTGCGCAATTCATTTGCCGGCGTTAGCGGGCAGATGGGTATTATGGCTGGAGATCTCGTCGACGCAGGTTTTTGCGGCGAGATTGACGGCGTAGCGCATGTCTACGGCAAGGTCGTCTCCGATACGTTCGATCCTGAAGCTATTGTTGAAGGTTTGGGGGAACGTTGGGAAGTGACGCGCAATTACTTCAAGATGCATTCCTGTTGCCGCTTCAATCACGCGGCGCTTGATGCGCTGAATACGATCAAAACGACAGCCAATGGTCCACTTGATCCGGATCGCATTGCGCGCATTGAAGTTGATACCTACTCGCTTGCTGTCGAGCTTGATGATCCGGAGCCGCAAAACACACTCGCGGGCAAGTTCTCGCTTCCTTTCTCTCTGGCTACGACAATCATCAACGAGTCGAGTGGCGTCGCGAGTTTCACATGGGACCAGGTTGAACGTGAAGACATCCGAGCGCTGGCCGCCAAAGTCGTCGTACGGGAAGACGCGGCCATGACGGCACAGTTGCCGGCACGTCGGCCCGCCAGCCTGTCGATTACACTGACTGACGGAACTCAACTAGCAGCGGCCACGGAAACAAACCGCGGTGACTGGTCGGATCCTTATCAGCCGGAAGAATTGTGCGATAAATATCTAAGCCTCACCGAGCGCCTCTGGACGCACGATGGTGCGAAGGCCGTACATGACGCGGTGATGTCACTTGAGGCGGCTTCCAGTTTGGGACAGCTTTCCGAGTTGATGCGAGCTGCGGTTCGCTAGATCCTTCAACTCTTCTTCGCACCGGCGTGGCTCTTTTCGATCTTATCCCGAATGTGACCGCCAGCGGTAATCGGTGCGTACTTGGCGCTTTCGCCCGCTCCCAGGCAAGACGGAATGCATGCGATCTCGGCGTCATAGTTAGGATGCATGAAATAACCGATCGACATCCGACGGCTCGCTGCATCATCCAGTTCATCAGGAGCGACGACCCGATGCATGGTTGAGACCCAGCGATCGTTGGTCCAGCGCTGCATCATGTCTCCGAGATTGACGACAAGCTCACCGCGCGCGGCCTGGACCGGGATCCATCTGCCGTCCGGGGCCTTGGCCTTGAGACCGCCGTTGGCTTCGGTCATTGCCAGGCTTGTCAGTGAGCCATAGTCGGTGTGAGCACCGGTCCGTAATTGCCCGGGTTTTGGCGGTGCCGACAACGCCGGATAGTGATGGACGCTCAGAATTGAGAAATGCCGATTGATCAGCGGTGCGAAACTGTCTTCGGGTTGGTCCAACGCGACAGCGAAAATGCGCATCAGGTCGGAAGCGAGCTGCTCGAAGCCACGATAGATCTCGACGAGCGAAGCATCGAACAGGGCCGGTTCTGTTGGGATCAAGTTTGGCGCATAGGCCGTTGTGGCTTCGGGGATATCAGCATAATGCGTGCGATGATCGTCAATCGGGCCGAGGAACACACTTTCGCGCAAGTCTTTCGGCGCATCCTTGTCGAGCGTTGATGCCAGCCCTCGGGTCTCCATGCCGTGAAAGCCGCGCTGCTTGGCCGGGCCTGTCGGATGCCACCGGTTCTTGGTCTCAATCGGCAAGTCGAAGAACGCGAAGCCCAGTCTAATTGCATTGTCGATTGTCGACTGCGGCAGGCCGTGCCCCTTGATCACCAGGAAGCCAATCTCTTCGCACGAGCGGGCGACGCTTGCTGCAACCGCGCGCTTGTCACCTGCCGTCCCATGAAAGAATGGTGCGAGATCTGTCACGGGTAAGGCTGCGTTCGAGTGAGCTGACATCGGAGCCAAGGTTCCTGCTCAAGAGTTCAAGACATCATGCGCGATGGTGTCATCGACAATGCTCTCATAGGGGATATCGCGCGCAATCAATCCGCCGGATAAGAGTGCAGCCTTCAACCTGACGATGGCCGAAGTCGGCAGTGCAGGGTTCTGGGCCCAGAGACCGGCTTTGCGATACCCCGTTATGATGTTGCCCAGCGCCTCGATCTCCAAGTCGGGAAAATAACCCGCGATGCGTTCTGCCGTTTTGCGCGCCGATTGGCGGTGCAGCCGCTTCAGAGCTTCTTTCGCACCTGCCACGAGCTTGACGCACACATCTCGATTCTCAGCGATAAATCGACGGGTGGTATAGAACGTGGTGAAACCGATATCACCGCGCACAGAAAAACGGTGCCAGATGTGCCCAAAGCCGGCACGGATTGCGAGTTCTGCATAAGGTTGGAAGACTTGGATAACGTCAACCTCGCCTTTGCCCAGTCGGGCGACGTTTTCCGCCATGGTCGCACCTGATGCCCGATCAATCGCGGCTGGGTCAATCCCGGCGCGCTGTAGATCGTCCTGAAATGTCATCCACGGCGTCGGGACTTCAGTCGCGATCGCGATGCGCTTGCTGGCAAGATCGGAGAACTTGAACTGGCGTTTGGGCGTTCGGCCGACCAAGATAAAGGGATCGCGCGCCACAACCTGGCCGAAGCAAACCAATGGGCAATCGGGGTCGCGGTCGTGGTGCAGCATGACCCGCATTGGGCCACCCCATGACACATCAGTCCGTCCGTCGAGCAAAGCCTCAGCAGTTTGGCTGGTGTCGGGAGAGAGCTGCGTGTCGACGTTCAGTCCGAGCTTCTCCCAATCACCGTCGACAATGGCGAGGTAAAACGGGACATAGGTCGTCGTCCGCAAATTCTCATACAGTGTAATATCAAAACTCATTGGTCGAAGACATCAGTCCCAGCGTCCGGTGTCAATTGTTACTGCCGAGCTTCATCGCTGACCTGATCCCCTATTGCGCTGTGCACGCTATGGCTGCGGAATGATCACTTTGCACAAGTCTCAATCGTCAACATCAAGTGGACCGCGTGTCAGTGGGGTGTTAGCTTCGCGCTTAGCCTTTTTGGGGCATGGTGAATCCTCACCGGCGGCGAGCACGGTCCAAACCGCTTTGCGATGTGATCTGGCCAGCCGAAGTAGGGAGACAATTATGACATTCAGAGTATCCAGTTGGGCGATTGCGACTGGAGCAATCGGCGCTGTCGCGTTTTCCGGCATGGCAAACGCGCAGGAGATCAAGCTGCGTTGGGGTCATTACCTAGGCAACAGTCCGTTTGTCCAGGTCGAAAAAGACTTTGCGAAGACGATCGAAAAGCGAACCAATGGCAAAGTGAAGATCGATATGACGTTTGCCGGCGGTCTCGGCAAAGGCAACGAACTGCTACCACTGGCCGGCCGTGGTGCTATCGACATGGCATCTGTCGCGCCGGGTTACTACCCGGACCGTCTGCCGTTCTGGAAGGCCTATCAAATCCCGTTTGTCTTCCCGAACGCGAAGAAGGCCATCGAGATCGTTTATTCGTCCTACAAGAAGCTTCCGGTTTTCAAGCAGGAACTCGATACAGTAAACGTACAGTACCTCTTCCAGCAACCGCTGGGCGAGTACTTCCTGACAGGCAAGTCTCCGGATTGCGATACGGTTGCCGGGCTGAAAGGCAAGAAGATCCGTAGCTTCGGTGCTGATGTGCCAAAGCTCCACGGTGCCGTAGGCGCAGTGCCGGTGTCCGTTGGCGTCGGCGCGGTCTATGAGGCCCTGCAGCGCGGCTCGCTGGATTACTCGTTCCTCAATGCCGGCAACATTCTTTCGAACCGCCTCTATGAGCCGGGCAAATACAGCTGCGGTCCGATCATGACGATTGCCGGTCACCTGATCGTCGTTGGCAAACGGGCCTGGGCAAAGTTGCCCGCTGATATCCAGAAGATCTTCCTCGAAGAAGCTGCAAAGTCCGGCCAGGCCTATATCGACTGGATCAGCACCGCCGAAGCCAAAGCGGTCAAGGATGCCCAAGCTAAAGGCGCTGTCTTCAAGCCCTTTAAGGAAGGCGAAATGGCCAAGTGGCGCAAAGCGGCACCTGATCTGCTCGCGGGTTGGGTTGACGCCATGAAGAAGCAAGGCAAGGGCAATGAAGCAGCCGAAGTCGCTGCCTACTGGAAGTCCCAAATGTAGTCATCGACGACTGACACGCCAGAGCGGAGAGCCGAAAATCTTTGATCGGCACTCCGCCCTTTTTTTGAACTCGCGCGGACCATCCATCCTTGCAACTCATCGCAAAAATCATTGAACGGTTGGCACTGGCCATTCTGTTGGTTGGTGGCCTTGGCCTTCTCATGTCGATGTTCCTTGGCGTCGGCGACGTCATCGGCACACAGTTCCTTGCCTCCCCGCTGCCGGGTGCAAAGGAACTGACAGAGAGCACCATGGTGCTCATCGTATTCGGAGCTTTGACCTATGCCCAGATCCAGCGCAGCCATATCCGGGTCGAGCTGCTCTATACCCGGATGGGCCCGCGCGGCCGCGCAGCGATGGATGTGATTGCCGATCTTGCCGCGCTGCTGTTTTTCTCACTCCTGCTCTGGCAGGCGATCAATGAGGCGATCTTCAGCGTCCAATTGAATGAGGCCACCGTCGGTCTCATTCGCTTTCCTCTCTATCCAGCAAGGATCATTCTCGCAGCCGGCACCGCGCTTCTGATCGTGCGCCTCCTCATCGACCTGATCCAAGACCTGCAGCGCGTGCGGACGGGAGAGGAACTGGAGGCACCAGTTGATGATCCGGCCGCTATGACATTGGAAGGCTTGTCGACCGGATCTGAGACGAACGGCGGAACAGCAAAGGATTAAGTGCGTGCTGGATCCGGCCACAACTGGTGTCATTGTCTTTATCGTCCTCTTTGCGATGCTTGCGGTCGGCGTCCACATCGGCGTGGCTCTCGGGCTTGGCGGTCTGCTCGGTATGTATCTGACGATCGGGCCAGATGCCGCGTTCGCCCAGCTTGCCACGATACCGTTTAGCACCACGAACTCCTTCACCCTTGCCGTCATCCCGCTGTTCATTCTGATGGGTGCCTTATCCAATCAGGCTGGACTGACAACGGACCTCTACCGGGCGGCTTACAATTGGCTTGGACGGCTGCCGGGCGGGCTCGCCATGGCAACCACGCTGGCTTCCGCTGCGTTCGGTGCTGCGTGTGGCTCGACGATCGTCAATGCGGCGGTGTTCACGCGCATGGCGATGCCGGAGATGACGAAGTTCGGTTACGATAAGCGCCTGAGTGCGGGTTGCATTGCGGCCTCCGGCACGCTTGCTTCGCTCATCCCACCAAGCATTTTGATGGTGATCTACGCCGTGATCACTGAGCAGTCGGTTGCACAGCTGCTCGTCGCGGGGTTGATCCCGGGTCTGCTGTCGGCCGCCATCTACATGGTCGGCATCTACTTCATCGTCAAAGCGCGGCCGTCGCTGGCGCCCATCTCGGACATCAAGATTTCGCGGATGGAAAAGTGGCGCTCGTTGACCGGCGTCTGGGGGATCGGCTTCCTGTTTATCCTCGTGATCGGCGGCATCTACACGGGTTTCTTCATTCCGACCTACGCGGGTGCCGTTGGAGCCTTCGGCGCGTTTCTCATCGTGATGTTCAAGGGCCGCCTGAACACCAAAATGCTGATCGACACCTTCAAGGAGGCAGGCACGACCACGACGACGATCTTTATCATCGTGATCGGCGGTATCATCCTGGCGCGCTTCCTGACCTACACAGGTCTGATCACCGAGATTTCTGGCTGGCTGTTAGGGCTTGGGCTGCCGCCTTACATGTACCTGCTGGCGTTTGCCGCGATCTATCTGGTACTCGGCATGTTGATCGACCCGATCGCCATTATGGTGATGACGCTACCGGTGATGTTCCCGATCATGACCGGCGTCGGCTACGATCCGATCTGGCTCGGCGTGATTGCAATCAAGCTGGCCGAGATCTCACTCATCACGCCGCCGGTCGGCCTCAATGTTTATGTGGTGCGCAGCGCGTCGCCCGTGCCTCTAACGTTAGAGGATGTCTTTACTGGTGTCTGGCCGTTCCTCGTCCTTGATGCCATCACGCTGGCGCTACTGATCATCTTCCCCGAGATCGTGCTGTTCCTGCCGAAGTTGATGACCTAGCGGTTCAGAGACCTGATGCAAACCTGATCGATGCCGGTACAGCAATTGCAGGAGATAGGGCGAGCAGGTTAGATTACAAAAAGACTGCATTTTTAAAGGTCATTTCCATGTGGACGCTTTGCAAGATCTGGTTGTTTTCTTTTGCTTTTTCGTTCCTGCAGTTAGCGTCCTATCGGGTGGAGGCGCTTGATGTCGAGCTACCGCCATCCTGGAACTACTTAGCTTTCGAACATCTTACTCCGGGCAGCTACATGGATCCTGCCGCACTGCGAAGTGGTGTGCGCATTGTCGTGGACTGCGAGCTGAGCCCGGCCTTACCACAAATCGAGAAAGTTGTTTCGGCATTCAATAATCTCGCATGGGCGCACTTGCGATTTGAGATTGCCTCGAGCTGTGGCGCGAATTGGCTGGCTGACGCTACAGGAGCAATCGGAACGAATGGATTGTGGCGTGCCCCATCAAACTGGCCAGGTACGCAGCCGACAGTACGGATCACATTTATTGACAACGCGGCTGGCGAACGTACGCCGCCTGGCCATGGCGCAGTCACGCCTCCATCCGATTGGACCGGACTTCAGGCGACAGGAGCAATCTGGGTGTGGGATGAGGTGCTGGGGGCCTGGAGGTTTCCGAAAGCCTCGCCATTCCATGCAAACAGTTTGGGGATACCAACTCGCGCGCCGCGTTATGCAGTTCTGGCAATCCGCAAGGACGACTATCGGGATGGCGCTGGCGGGCCCAACGGTGTTGGTCCGGATATAATCCTCCACGAGCTTGGTCACGCCCTTGGCTTTACAGAGCACCGCGCGCGATCAGGTGCACAGTTGTCACCAGGCCCAGCTATACTCAGTCGTCTCGGGGGGCCGACAGGCAGTCGCGGCCTCAGAGTATTCGACAGCCAACAAAGGATTGCCTTTGGCGGATACGAGGCCCAATCACTGTCTCAGCTCTATCCTCCCCTGCCCGGCACTTCACTACCGGCTCGCCAGTGGGAGACACTGCCGCTGCTTCCGCGTCCCGATATCTTCCAGCGCGACCGGCGCGCCACCCCGTTCTCAATTCTTCGGTTTGAAGAAATAAACCCAGAATACCTTGTCTATCAATCAGCCAGCCGACGCTATGTAGACTGCCGCACGGGGCAGCCACCGGTTTTCACCCTTCAGTTCGCGAAACTCTCACCTCACGTTGCGACGCCAGACGAGATTGCAAGATTGCGCTTGCTCCCACAACAAGGTTGCCCCTCTGGATCGAGCTGTGGTGCCGTTATTTTAAGCCGACCTGCAACGGCTTTCACTACATCTGTTCGTTCAGAGCACCAATGGCGCAACTTCGCCATCGTATCCGACGAAAAGTTACAGGCAATCTCAAGTCTGCCCGGCGAAGGAGGTCTCCCGAAGAAGCTCACACTTCGAGGCGATGTTGTCACCGAAGGCGGAACTGTGCTGTCGAACGGGGATGTCAATTCAGTTGTGACATTGTTCGCGGAAAATACGACCGACATGAGATGCCGATCAGCGCAGCTCACCGGTTTGCAAGGCGGGGAGCATCGTGGACATGCCGTTGCCACATCAAAGTGGCGGCACCCCACAGCTGCACCTCATGCTGAGCAAGTTGTCGTCAGCGGTGCACCATTTTTCTCAGAGCAGGGGTTATCCAAGCGCGGGCGGGCGTTCGTCAGCTCTATTGATCCACAGAATGGAACTCAGAAGACAGATATCATTCTCCCGCCCGGCCCTGGAGCGACACCTGCAGACTGGGAAAACGCGCAGTTCGGCTCCGCGGTTGCCGTCAGCGATAGCGGCAATCTGATTGCTGTCGGCGCTCCAAACTTTAAGGGCCGGGGTGCTATCTTCTTGTATCAAAGAAACCGTTTGAATGGTCAATTGAACTACCTTCAGCGCCTAGATCCAAATGTCACCAGCACCAATTCCAATGTTAAATTCGGATCAGCCATCGCTTTAGCTGGCGAGAGCCTCTGCCACTCGGGAACACGTATATTCGTTGGTGCGCCGGGCGAAGTTGGCAACGGTAGTGTCTATGCCTTTGCGCCCACCATGAACTCTGGTTGCAGTCAGACGTCTGCAATCTTGGCCCAGACGCAGAAGATTACCGGCAGCTATGCTGGAGGGGCATTTGGCACCAGCTTGGCCTACGGTGAGCTGAGTGGGCCGCAAGAGTTTCGCGTCCTGATCGGTGCACCGTATGCTGGACCCGCGGCAGAAGGCCGGGCCTATCTGGCATTGTTCGCGGCAAGTGTGCCGCCGCAAACCCAAGCGAGCGTTTCGTCCCGCTGCGAAACGCAGACGAGTGCGTCAGCACTCTGCTATTTCTCAGCTCTGAAATCGAATGGTACAGACGTCGATCCAGCGATGATGTCCGGCGCTCAGTTCGGCGCATCGGTGGCTTTTGAGCGAGATGAAATCGTGATTGGTGCGCCGAGAGCTGAGGTTGCCACCGTTAATGGCACGTTGGTTCGCGGCGGTGCAGTGTTCACATTTGCGCGCCAGATCGAGATACAGTGGGGTGGTTCCTTTGCTAATTACACACTGGTCAATCGTATAGATCTGGGCATGAACACTGGGCTGAGCCCGTATGTCGGTAATGCGGCTGGCCGACCAGACAGCCGTACACAGTTTGGGGACTCCGTTGCTTTGTTCAGGGGGACGATCCTTGTAGGAGCACCCGGGAATGGTGCGTTAGGAAACTCGGCGTATTTGTACCGGACACGTGTGAAAGGTAGCGTTGCTCCGCGCCTGATACAGTTGCCTGCTGCTGGCAATACAGGCCTCGCCGCATTTGGCCATTCTGTTGCCTTAGGTGACAGATGGCTGGCTGTCGGAGCGCCACGTCTCACTGTAAGCGGCGAACCAAACCGGGGTGGCCTTGACGTCAGCGTGTTTCGCACCCTGAAGTATTGACCGCGACCTGCGAGCTCTATCAACCGGGCGATGCCCGGTCGGGTATTCTGAAGTTACATCTTTAGTAACCCGGCACGCCGCCCTCACCGAGATCCCAATAGAGGCCAGCCATGATCTCGAGGGCATTGCGTGAGACCGGCATCAGGATGTGCTCATCGGGTGCATGTTGCGAACAGCCGGCGTAGGAGTGCGGCACCCAAATGGCCGGG
>JBCDBQ010000212.1:0-10885 GCA_039183375.1 Pseudomonadota bacterium | reverse complement strand
AGCTTCCTGTCGCATTTCCAGCAGATTACCAAAGGCGTGATTTCGCTGCCTTCGCTGATCTTCTTCCTGTCAATGATCGTGTTCTTTCTGTTCGCCAATACGTTGGCTGTTGAGCAGAAGAAGGCTGAGTAGGGGTAAGCAATCATGGCTAATCAATCCAGCAATCAGCCTGGTTCGGGCGGCGCCTTGAGCAAAGTGGGCGCAGCAGCTGATCGACTAACCGGATGGGCTTTGCTCGCCCCAGGCGAAGCCGGCCGAATGGTTGCCGGCATGAGCAAAGGCACAATGGCATGGGTCGGTATCGGCCTTGCCGCCGTCATCCTCGTTTCGGTCAACGTCGTCTCAACAAACCTGTTTCGTGCAGCAAACGCTGATCTGACTGCGTCAGGCCTGTATTCGCTGTCTGACAGCACCAGTCGTGTGATGGGCAAGATCGGCGAGCCGATCGATGTGCGGATTTACTTCTCTGAGAAGCTCGGAGACGCAGGGCCGGTCTACAAGAGATACTTTGAGCGTGTGCGGGCACTGTTCGACCAGTACGCCAACATGGCTGGTAACAAGCTGCGCGTATCTTTTATTGACCCTGAGCCATTTTCGGATGCGGAAGATCGTGCGGTGGCTGCCGGTCTGCGCGGTATTCGTCTCAACAACGAAGGTGATCAAGGCTTCTTTGGCCTGGTGGCGACCAACAGTACCGACCAACAGGAAGTGGTCCAGTTCTTCTCACCGCAGCGCGAGCGCTACCTCGAATACGATATGACCAAGCTGGTGCATAAGCTGTCAGTGCCGAAGAAACTTGTGATCGGTGTGATGAGCGGCATCCCAGTGATGGGTGGCCAACAGAGGCCGAGGTTTCCTGGTCAACAGCCGCAACAGCTGCCTAAGTGGGTTGTGATGGACCAGATCGAAGACTTCTTCGAGGTTCAGGATGTCCCGCTCAACGTCAAGGAGATTCCCAAGAACGTTGATGTGCTGATGCTGATCCAGCCAGGCGGCTTACAGTCAGATACTGCCTTTGCAATCGATCAGTTCGCGCTGAAGGGCGGTCGCGTTCTGGCGTTCATTGATCCCGTGCCGGATGTCGGCCGGATGATGAACCCGGCATCAGCAAGTGCTGCCGCAAGTCCGCCGTTGAATAAGTTGTTCAGTGCCTGGGGCATTAAGATCGACTCAGGGAAGGCTGCCGGCGACCTCGCTATTGCGCGGCGTGTCCAGACCGGTGGTGCAAGGCCGGCGATTACGGAGTACGTCGCGTGGCTTGCCGTCAAAGGCGGGTTAATCAACGGCGGTGACGTGGTCACAGATGGCGTCAATGTGGTCAATCTCGCGTCGTCAGGGTTTATAGCGGCGACAGAAAAGCCAACGACAAAGCTGCTGCCATTGCTCCAGACTTCGGACAAGGCGATGCAGATCGAGTCGGCTTGGTTGCTGGGGCAGCAGCCGGATCCGGTTCAATTGCTGCGGGACTATAAGCCCGGCGGCAAATCATTGATCCTTGCGGCGCGTGTTCAGGGCGACATCAAGACGGCTTTCCCTGACGGACCTCCGAAGCCGAAGGAAGATCCGAAGAAAGCTGCTGCAGGTGGAGACAATGCGGCGAAGCCCGAAGATAAGGCCAAAACCGCAGCGAAGGACAGCGCTGCTGCCAAGTCCTATCTCAAATCTGGCAAGCTCAATGCGATCGTGTTTGCAGACAGCGATATGCTCTATGACGAGTTCTGGGTGCAACGTCGCAATCTCCTGGGCCAGCAAATGACCCTGCCGATCGCGCACAATGCTGTGCTGGTGGTGAATGCTCTCGAAAACCTGACAGGTGGCGAGGCGCTTTCCGGTCTACGAGGACGCGGAGTTGATGATCGGCCGTTTGAGTACGTCGATGGTATTCGCCGCGAAGCTGAGCAGCAGTTCCGCCAGAAGGAACAGGCGCTGGTGCGTAAGCTCAGCGACGTCCGTGATAAACTCTCCAAGGTGGAGAAGCGCACGAAGGACGGCGGCGTTATCCTGAGTGACGATGACCGCGCCGCGATTGAGAAGTTTCGCGGTGAGATGGTTGAGACCCGCAAGGAACTACGTGACGTCAAACACGCCATGCGGGCGGATATCGACGCTTTGGAAGGCTTCCTGAAGTTCATCAATATCGCAGGCGTGCCGTTGCTGCTTGGATTTGGCGGTTTGGCATTGGCCTATTTCCGCCGCCGCCGCCGTAGCGCACACGCCTAAAGACGAGGTTGGTTCGATGAATACCAAGAGTTTCAATCTTCTGGCGATTGCCGCGGTGGTCTCGCTGGTGACAGCTGGTTTGGTGCACAGCGCCTATGACACCTGGAATGTCGAGAATGTCTCCGGTGAGAAACTATTCCCGGGGTTTGACCGGGATGCCAACCAGGTCGGGCAGCTTGCAATCCAGCAAGGCGAGAAAAAACTAGAGTTTCACAAGGCGAAGGGCAGTTGGACTATCGCCAATCGCGGTGGCTATCCGGCCAAGACAGAAAGCGTGCAACAGTTGTTGGTCCGCATTGCCCGTGCGGAACTGGTCGAGGCAAAGACCAAGGACCCGAAGCGATATGGTCTGCTTGAGTTGGAAGATCCGTCCGGCAAGGATGCGCAATCGACTATGATTGGCCTGCGCGATGCCGGTGGCAAAACGATTGGTGAACTCGTTGTCGGTAAACGGCGCCAGAGCGCTTTTGGTCAGGGACGATCAGGCGTTTATGTTCGCCGACCAGGCAATGACCAGACATGGCTCTCCAATGTCAGCATTCGGCCGACGTTCGACGTGTCGGATTGGGTGGAGCCGGTGTTCTTCAGGATCGGAGACGCCAAGGTTAAGACTCTGACGTTAAAGACACCGGATGGTGGTGACGTTCAAATTGTTGCCCACGAGAAGAAGGGTGACAAGAAGGAAGACACCTACAAGTTCGCCGCCATACCCGATGGCAAGAAGCTAAAGAAAGATGTCGATGCATCCGTCATTGTGCGCGGATTGGAGACCTTCGAACTGACCGATGTTCGAAAGCGCGCCGATGCCAAGCTGCCGAAAGATGCTGTCACGATCCCAGCGGTGATCGAAACGGAAAAAGGCATGAAGCTTGAGGCGGAACTGGTGCGCATCGGCGAAGACGATCGTTGGTTGTCACTCAAAGTGGTCGAAGACGGCAAGGATGCCAAGGCCGCTAAGTCATTCCGTGAGAAGCTGGATGGCTGGCAGTTCAAGATTGCTGACTGGCGCGCCCGTCAGGTGTTTAAGACAGCTGGCGAAATGTTCGAAGATAAGCCGAAAGAAGCGCCTGCCGCATCTGAGGACGCGACCAAGCAGCCAGCTGTGCCTGGGGTTGCAGTGCCGAAGGCCAACAACTGATCGCTCGTCCTCGGTTTGATCCCAGGCAGCTCGGCTTGAGCAGATGTGCTCAGGCAGTTCAGCCACTGTGATGCCAAAGGCCGGTCAGACGTTGAGAGCCTGTTTGCTATGAACTTATTGTTGAATTGACAGCCACCGGGCGAGTTGCTTGTTTCGACTGCGCAGCCCTTCACGGAAAGGTATGGGCAATGCGTTTACTAAAATTTCTGGTGTTCATTGCCGTTGTTCTAACAGCGAGCCGTGCCAGTGCGAACTGCGGGCCGGTATCGATCGGCGAGATGAACTGGAACTCGGCGCGCCTGATCGCGAATGTCCAGAAGGTGATCCTAGAAGCTGGATACGGGTGCTCGGTTGAGTTGATGAAGACCACGACCATTCCCGGCATGACCGCTCACGTTGAGACTGGAAAGCCTCAGATCATCTCTGAAGCCTGGGTCAATTCCGTCCGCGAGATCTATCAGCGCGGTGTTAACGAGCGCCGGATTTTGAGGGCGAGCTGGGTTCTGACCGATGGCGGTCTTGAGGGATGGTGGGTGCCGTCATATCTCGTCGCAAAGCATCCAGGGATTGATACAGTCGCCGGCCTGAAAGAGAACTGGCAGTTGTTTGTGGATCCTTCCAAGCAGGACAAGGGACGGTTCTTTGGATGCCCGAAAGGCTGGGCTTGCGGGACAATCAATCAGAATCTGCTGAAAGCCTACGGGCTTGATCAGACGTTCGAGAAGTTCGATCCTGGTTCTGGCGATAAGTTACGTGAATCTATCTCAAAGGCTTACGCTGAAAAGAAGCCGTGGTTTGGATACTATTGGGCGCCGACGGCGATCATGGGGCGGTATCCTATGGTGCGTGTCAAAC
Source organism: Pseudomonadota bacterium (assembly GCA_039183375.1). GTDB lineage: Bacteria > Pseudomonadota > Alphaproteobacteria > Rhizobiales > Hyphomicrobiaceae > Tectiglobus. Next base: position 6,672 of record JBCDBQ010000212.1, on the reverse strand, counting down.
TCAAGGATGCAGATCCCGAAGGGCATGCCTGTAACCAGAAGTCGGACTGTCCGACGCCGCATGCTGGCAGTTATCCAGCCAGCCAGGTTATCTCGACGGTAACAACCAAGTTCAGGGATAGTCATCCCAGCGAGTTCGGAGCGTTGTCGAAAATTTCGATTCCGAACAAGGTGATGAATTCCATTCTGGCATGGGCCGAGAAGAATGGTGCCACTGGTCCCGAGATGGCAGCGCACTTCCTGCGGACGAAGCGGTCGCTGTGGAGCCAGTGGGTGCCAGAAGAAGTCATGAACAAGATTGAGGCAGCGCTCTAAGCGTTGGTGGCTGAACCGCCGAAGGATTGTCTGCGGTTCAGCTTGTTATTGCGGGCGCATATCGCAATGTCGGCGGCCAACATTTCTGGCATTCAATCGTATCATTTGAGCTTGAATGCTTTAGCTAACTGCCAATGCAGCCGGCGCACTTGCTTCACGCTCTGTCCCAACCATGCGGCCGCGCCTTGCCAGCAGTGCGAACGCAGGCGGTGTGAAGTAGAATGATATGACGGTGGAGAGCAGTACGCCGCCGGCGATTGACATCGCAAACGGCGGCCAGAAGCCTCCGCCTTCCAGTATCAGCGGCAGGAAGCCACCGAAAGTCGTCAACGTGGTCGAGACAATGTGCCGGCTCTGTGCAACCACCAATTCGCGGATTCGCGTAATGTCTCCAGACAATGCGAGCGGGTCTTCTTGCAGAGCCGTCATGATGATGATCGCCGCGTTGATCGACACGCCGATGGACCCAATCACACCGATCACCGCCTGAATGCCGAATGGATAGTTGAACACAGCCAGCGCCAACAAGCTAAGCCCCATTGATAGAACGGCAACGATCCCGGTGACGATCGACAGACGATAGGAACCGAACGTGATCACAATCGTTGCAATGCTCAGGGCAACAATAATGCCCAGTGTCGATATGAGGTTGCGCAATACTTCGTCACGCGCGTCGGAGTCGCCGCCGACTTCCAGTCGGTAACCGGGAGGAAGTTTCAGTTCGCTTTCTGCAATGCGCGCTTGCACGTTTTTGAGAGCTTCCTCCGGCAGCACGTCGCGGTGGACGAAGCCCTGGATCGTGTTTATGCGCTCGCCATCCTTGCGGAATATCGATGACTCGTCCGGTTCGAGGCGCAAGGTACCAATGGCCGTGATAGGAATTCCTGGGTAGCCGCGACCTGCAGCGATCGTAGCGCCAGCAGGTGGGATGACATCGACATTTGTGATGGCTGTGAAGTCGGCCCGGGCCGTTGAGCCGACGCGGACACGAACCGGTAGCTCCTCGCTGCCTTCAAGAAGTGAACCGCCGGTTGCGCCTTCGAGCGAGGTTTCGAGTTGCCGTGCTACACTCTCAAGCGGCAGGCCAGCGAGACGGGCCTTTTCCTCGTTGATGTCAACTTTGACTTTGGGGGCGCCGCCGCCTAACTGAGTTGTTGCCTGCAAGACCTCCGGCACACTGATCATGGTCTTTCGAACCTGGTCGCCGATGCTGCGCAATGTTGAAAGCTCTGGTCCGACAACTCGTATCTCGACCGGTGCGTTGACCGGCGGGCCTTGCACGAGGCCTCGGACCGTGACGCGCGCTTCCGGAACTTTTGCATCGAGAGTCCGCTGTAATTCGCCGAGGATGGCTTCCGTCGCTTTCGGTGATGCCGTGGTCACCAGAGCCTCAGCGAAGCTTGGCTGATTATCCTGGTTGGCGATCATGTTGTAGTAAAAGGCTGGCGCACTTTCGCCGATGACCCAGTGGACCTTCTTGACATCGGAATAAGATCTGATCAGCTGGCCGGTCTTGAGAGCTACGCGTTGAGTTTCCGATATTGCCGTTCCGTCAGCGAGCTTCACCTGTACGTAGAACTGGTTGCGGTCGACCCCGGGGAAAAATTGTGCCTTCAGCGTCGGGAATGCCCCGAAGCCGATGACAGGCAGGATCATCGCGAAGATGATTGCAACGCGAGGATGAGCCAGCGAGAGGCCGATTGACTTGCTGAACAGGCCGGGTTCGCTCGATCGGCCCGCATCAGTTGATCCAGGTTTGATAAACCAGCCCGAAAGGGCGGGTGTCACCGTGAGCGCGAGGACGAGCGATGCGATCAACATCACGATCACGGAAATCGCGATCGCACCAACAAAGTCACCGGCCGGTCCTGGCAGCAGCGCCATCGGCATGAATGCCAAAGCGGTTGTAACGGTCGAGGCGAGCAAGGGGACAGCCAAGCGGCCCACTGCCGCGCGAACTGCTTCCAGCGGGTCAGCCCCTGCATTCCGACGTCGGCGAATGTCATCGGTCATGACGATACCGGCATCGACGAGCAAGCCGAGGGCGACGATCAAACCGGTCACGGACATCTGGTGGATGGAAATGCCAATACCGCGTAGCACTGCGATGGAAACCAACGTGGCGAGCGGAAGAATAATGGCGACGATCAGGGCCGACCGCCACCCGAGCGTCAAGAACAAGACGCCAACCACCAGAGCAACACCAATGGCGAGGTTCTGCAAAACACTGCCTAGGCGCTCAGCAGTGTACGTGCTTTGATCGAACAGGACTTTGAGCTTGAGGCTGGCTGGTAGATCGGCTTGGAACTCGTCGTAGGCCTTGTTGACTTTTTTCATCCAGGCATCGACCTGGAGATCATCCTGCATGCGGGCGGCGATCATCACGGCGGGTTGTCCGTCGGCGATGGCAATACTGCTCGACGGCTTGCGGACAACCTTGGTTACGGTGGCGACATCAGACACGCGGACGATGCGACCATCGGATGTTTCAATAACCGGTATGCGTGAGATCCGATCAAGTGATTTGATTTCGCCGGACACTTCAATGAGAAACTCTGATGCACTGCCGCGAACCTGGCCCGCGCTGACCTTGCTGTCTGCCCTGCGGATGGTCTGCGACACCTGCTCTGCCGTCAGTCCGAGGGACGTGAGCTTCTGTGGGTCGATGGTGACAAGGACTTCTTCCTGCTGAGCGCCATAGAGGCGGACGAACTTTGTACCGCCGAGCGCGCGGAGCCTATCCTGGAGAAGTTCAGCATATCGGCGCTTCACAGCAGCGCTGACACCTGTTGTGTCGTTGGCGACAATCGCACTGATGGCGGTGAAGGCGCCAGTGCGGTCGTCGTCGAAGCTTGGTGCAGGAACGCCTTGCGGGAAGTTGGCGGACGCATCAGAGATCGCGTCGCGGATCTTGGACCAGGTCTGATCGATTTCAGTGTCTGAGATAAACTGGGAGAGCTCAACCTGGATAACGGAGATACCGGTCCGGGATGTCGAGCGCAACTCGTCGATTTCTTCGATCTGGCGCAGTTCTTCTTCTATCTTCTCAGTAACCAGGGCTTCGACGCGCTCAGGACCGGCGCCAGGGTAGGGCGTGACGATGGTTGCGAAAAGGTTGGTTATGGTCGGGTCTTCCTGGCGACCGATGGTCAACAAACCGGAGATGCCAGCTGACAGGATCATCAGGATTGCAAGCGCAAATAGGCGCTTGTCGCGGTACAATAGCGTGCTCATGACGGCGCTTCTCTCGGTTTAGTGGCGCTTTGCCGTTTTGAGATGATCGGAATTGGCTCGTGCAACGCGCTGACCGGGCGTGACGCGGTTAGCACCAACGGAGACGATGTGATCACCGGTGTTCAGTCCACCGCGGGCGAAGGCCTCGTTGCCGCGCACATGCAGCACCTCAACCACTTCACGCCGGATGACATGGCCATCTCCCTTTTTTTCGACCAGGAGCACGGTCCATAGTCCTTTGAGCCCCTCTGAAAGCGCGGTTGTTGGCAACCAGAATCCGCGCGTGTTGACCTGGCGTTCCATGGCGAGGCTAACGACATCGCCAAATTGCATCTTGGTCTTGCCGTCCATCGCAAACACAGCGGTTACCGTTCTGGTTCCTGTTTCAAGGTCCGAGCGTACAGCCTTCAGTTTGGCATCCATTGACCGCGACCCACTCTTTAAAGTGTAGCTCTTGCCGACGATCAGCTTTGTTGCCGCCTCCGGTGAAACACCTATCCGAGCCAGCTGATTGCCTGCCTCCAGGATCTCGAGGATGCGGGTGCCGGCGGCGACGACGCTGCCTTCGTCAATGCTCCGACTAGCGACTTCACCATCGTAAGGCGCGCGCAGCATCGACTTTTCGATGTCGATGTCGAGCGCAGCAATCTGCGCATCCACCCGGGCGATGCCTGCGTCGAGTTCCTGAACCGAGAAACGGGCTTCATCGAAGCGTTGCTTCGGACTCCAACCCTGCGTCTTAAGTTGTGATTGCCGCTTCATCGTTGCCATAGCCAAGCTGCGGCGCGCCTGGAGCTCGGACTTTCGTGCCAACAGTTCGGTTCGATTGGCCTTAAGCCGTGCCGTATCAAGTTCAGCTATAACCGCTCCGCGCTTGACTTTATCGCCCTCATCGACTGAGACGCGCGTGACAAGGCCACCACGCTCAAAGGCAACTGATGTCTGCCGGGCCGGTTCAAGCCGGCCAATGAAGTTCCGCTCGACGTCATAGTGATCCGTCCAGCTGATTTTCGTCGTTGTCACTGCAATGGGAGGGTTGGCTGTCGTAGCGGCGACATTCTCAGCGCGGCTGTGCAGCGTGAAAAGTCCGCTTACGGTCAAGCCAACTGCCAGACCGACCGCGAGGGTCACGCCAAGAGCGTTGCTGATAAAACCTAACCAGCCTCGCTTCGTCTCAGTAGAATTCTCGTTTGCCGTGGTTGCCATTTCAACCGCCTTCTCTCAAAAGCACTTGGCTAAGTTACGATCGCTAACATATGTTAGATCATCTAACTTCGCAAATAAAAGTTAGTGAGGCTAACTTTTCAAGATGTGGTAGATTGGGTCGCATGGCAGAAGAGAAATTTCAGGAAGGCGACGCTTTACGCGCTAAGACCCGGTATCATCACGGCGATTTGCGCGAGGCCCTCATTGCAGCTGCGTTCCAGATTGTCTCTGAGCGCGGAGCCGATCGCTTTTCGCTGGCTGATGCCTGTCGACTTGCCGGCGTGTCGACAGCGGCTCCTTACAAGCACTTTCGCGACCGAGACGAGATTCTGGCTGAAGTGGTCACGCGGGCTTTTGATGTGATGACCGAAAAGTCGATGCAGGCTGTGGTCGCCCACGGCGAAGGGACGCTCGCCGGAATTGCCGCTATGGGCGAGGCGTACATCAACTTTGCTGTCACAGAGCAGTCGCTATTCCGTTTGATGTTCGGTCAGCATCCGACGCTCAAAAAGGAAGAATGTGTGCTGTCCGAGGGGCGCGACTGCTTTAGCAATGTCATCAAGCAAGTTGAGATCTTCTGCCAGAAGAACAGTGTGTCGGGAGATGCGACTGAGATTGCCGTGCGCTTGTGGACCTTTGTTCACGGTGCAGCCTCGCTAACGATCGACGAAGACTACGACGCTGTTGTACCTGACTTTGACGTTAAACGTATGGTGCGCGAGGCAACGCCGATGTTGCTCAATCTTAATGGCGGACAGGTGGTTGCATAATTGCGCCGATTGTCGGTCTGGGTTGTCTCATCGGCGACCGACCACCTGACTATGGTTTTGCGGCCGAAATCATATAGTTCACATCGGTGTCGGACGAGAGTGACCAGCGGTCTTTGAGCGGATTGAAGACGACACCCTGGCGATCGGTTTCCTTCAGTCCGGTCGCTGCAAAGAAGCGCCGTAACTCGTCGGGCCGAACGAATTTGTCCCACTGATGAGTGCCGGCGGGGACCCATCGCAAAATGTACTCCGCTCCGACGATCGCAAGCGCAAAGGCTTTCGGCGTGCGATTGATAGTCGACATGATCAGCAAGCCACCAGGCCGAACGAGCTTGGCGATTGTTGCGACAAATTCGGCAGGGTCGGGAACGTGTTCAACGACTTCGAGGCAGGTGACAAGGTCAAATACGGCACCGGTCGCTACAACTTCTTCCGCGGTCACGGCCTTGTAGCTGATATCCAGGCGGTTGGCCGCGGCGTGGTCCGTTGCGGTTTGAATGTTCTCAGGAGCCGGATCGATCCCGGTGACGTCTGCGCCAAGGCGCGCTAAGGGTTCACTGATCAACCCGCCCCCGCAGCCGATATCCAGCACAGTAAGCCCGAGCAAGGGCTTGAGGCCAGTTTCCTGGATTTGGAAATGATTGCGGGCAGCGTCACGGATGAACTGAAGTCTGGTCGGCCCGATCTTGTGAAGCGGGCGAAACGGACCATGCGGGTCCCACCAGTTGCCGGCCTGCCGTGCAAACTGATCAACTTCGGCCGCGTCGACGTTCGTCCGGTCTTGTGCTGTCCGGTTTTCCATGGCCATCCCTGTTCCATGCCTATTTCCGCGACAAACTTTGCATGCTGATGACAGTGAAAGTTGCGAGGAATGTACGATCTCGATATGAGTACCTTCTAAGCGGTAATCAACCACAATCTCAGCTCGGTTGGCGTGTTCGCCGCACCAGTGATACAGGCCGGTGATACGGGCCGGTGCGTGAGCTGAGTTTGGATAACTATCCATCCCATGCAAGCGGAACTTCTCCGAATTGCCTGGCAGATCAATGAGCAGGTCTTATGGCACGCGTTGTCATGAAATTCGGCGGCACGTCGGTCGCCAATATTGAGCGCATTCGAAATGTTGCGCAGCACGTCAAGCGCGAGTT
>JBCDBQ010000211.1:0-10912 GCA_039183375.1 Pseudomonadota bacterium | reverse complement strand
GAAGGTGGCGGTTTTCCAGGCGCGGATCGCATTCAAGGTGAAATTGCAAATGGACCAGCGCGCAAGCGTGTCGGAATTAAGCCTGAAGGCCGTGCACCAGCTCGGGAAGGCACCGTGATCCAGGATGCAAACGGAAATGAAATTGGAAACATTACATCCGGCGGTTTCGGACCGACAGCAGGTGGCCCGGTTGCAATGGGTTATATCGCCAGCAATTACGCCGCCGCCGGCACTGAGATTTCGTTACTCGTTCGCGGCAAACCAATGCCCGCAACCGTCGCTGAGATGCCATTCGCTCCACACCGCTACAAGCGCGGCTAGAACCGCGTACCACATCCCTACAAATTGAATGTTAACCCGAAAAGGAAACGTTATGTCTCAGGAATATTACTCAGAAGATCACGAATACATTCGCGTGGAAGGTGACATTGCAACCATCGGCATCACCAACCACGCCCAAGAGCAACTTGGTGACGTCGTCTATGCTGAAGTACCTGAGGTCGGTCGCAAAGTTTCCGTCGGAGAAGCCGCCGCTGTAGTTGAAAGCGTCAAGGCTGCAAGCGAAGTCTATGCACCAGTCTCAGGCGAAGTCACCGAAGCAAACAGCGAGCTCGACGGCAATCCCGCACTCGTCAATGAAGACGCCGAAGGCGCCGCCTGGTTCTTCAAGGTTCGCCTCGCTGACAAAAGCGAACTCAGCAAGCTCATGTCGCGCGAGCAGTACGATAAGTTTGTGGCGGAGAACAGCTAATGCGCTACTTACCCCATAGCGCTGCTGAGCGCGCTTCCATACTTGACGCAATCGGCGTCAAAGCCATCGACGATCTCTTCGCAGATGTTCCCGAAGGAAAGCTGCTAGAAGACCTTGTCGATCTCCCAAAAGCCAAAGGTGAGATGGAGGTTGCAAGAGAGCTTAGCAGCCTTGCCGCCCGCAACACACCGGCAGCGTCGGTTCCATTCTTTGTCGGTTGCGGCGCCTATCGCCATCACGTCCCATCGACAGTTGATCACCTTATTCAGAGATCCGAGTTTCTGACGTCCTACACGCCCTATCAGCCGGAAGTATCGCAAGGCACCCTGCAAACTCTGTTCGAGTTTCAAACCCAGGTTGCGCTTCTAACCGGCATGGAAGTCGCCAACGCGTCAATGTACGATGGCTCAACATCCGCAGCTGAAGCCGTGCTCATGGCCCATCGCATCACGAAGCGCGACAAGGCGTTAGTTTCTGGCGGCCTTCATCCACAGTATCGCGATGTTATCGATACGATCACACATCACTCCGGTTCCAGACTGTCGGTTCAACCGCCTGCGCCCGAGGGAAACGAGGACCTGACGTCTACGATTGACGACGAGACATCTTGTGTTGTCGTCCAATATCCGGACTTCTATGGCCATATTCGCGATCTCACACCTCTTGCCAAAGCCGCTCATGAAAAGGGCGCTTTATTGATTGTAGTCGTCACAGAAATCATCTCACTCGGCCTGATCAAATCTCCTGGGGAAATGGGAGCCGATATAGTAGCAGCTGAAGGCCAGTCGATTGGCAATGGCCTGAACTTCGGTGGCCCCTACGTGGGGCTGCTGGCCGCTCATCAAAAACATGTCAGGCAGATGCCCGGCAGGATTTGCGGCCAGACCGTCGACGCCGAGGGCAAGCGTGGGTTCGTCCTCACACTGTCAACTCGCGAGCAGCACATCAGGCGTGAAAAGGCGACCAGCAACATCTGCACAAACTCAGGCTTGTGTGCGTTAGCTTTTACCATTCACTTGTCGTTGCTTGGCCAAAGCGGTTTACGAAAACTGGCTCAGATAAATCACGCTAATGCCATTGCACTGGCCGATCAATTGGCGAAGGTCAGCGGGGTGGATGTTCTCAACTCTGCATTCTTCAATGAATTCACAATCCGTATCAAGGATCGCAACGCGTCCGAAGTCATTGAGCAGTTGGCGAGCAAAGGCATCCTGGCCGGCGTGCCTGTCTCGCGTCTCGAACCAGGCAATACTGAACTCAATGATCTGATCGTGGTTGCCGCGACGGAAATCAACACATCGGCTGATCGCACAGCATTGACCACAGCTTTGACGGAGGTGATGCAATGAGCATGAACCGACAGGGTCGCCCCACTGCACCGACTTCGGATGCAGAAAATACGGGTAAAAAGGTGACCTTCACAGGCAATCGCGGTCTCGCGATGGAAGAAGCTCTTCTTTTTGAGCGCACCGAAAATCTCAACAAGTCCGGCGTTGATCTGGCGGAGCCGATGGCCAAACAGGACCGCCTGGGCAACCTCGGCCGCGCGGAAGATATAGGCTTGCCAGGGCTTACCGAGCCAGAAGCCATGCGCCACTACGTGCGCCTGTCACAGAAGAACTATGCGATCGACAGCGGCCTCTATCCCCTGGGTTCCTGCACGATGAAGCATAACCCGCGCCTTAACGAACAGATGGCACGACTGCCGGGCTTCTCTGACGTCCATCCCCTCCAACCGCAGTCAACCGTGCAGGGCGCGCTCGCCCTTATGCAAACTTTGTCGGGCTATCTGCTGGAATTAACCGGAATGACCGGTGTCGCCCTCAGCCCGAAGGCCGGCGCTCACGGTGAACTGTGTGGCATGCTCGCTATCAAATCGGCCCATGAAGCGGCCGGACAAGAGCGCAGCGTGGTGCTTGTGCCAGAGTCAGCACACGGCACCAATCCAGCCACTGCAGCGTTCATGGGCTATTCAGTCCGCACGCTTCCAACCAAGGAAGACGGGACTGTCTCAGTTGATGCCGTGCGCGAGGCGCTCGATGAGACTGTCGCCGGCATCATGTTGACCAATCCCAACACCTGCGGGTTGTTCGAGCCAGAAGTCGTAGCGATTGCCGATGCTGTCCACGAGGCTGGTGCCTACTTCTATTGCGACGGTGCAAATTTCAACGCCATCGTTGGCAAGGTACGCCCAGGCGATCTCGGCATCGATGCAATGCACATCAATTTGCACAAGACCTTCTCGACACCACATGGCGGCGGCGGTCCCGGTTCCGGACCTGTGGTATTTTCAGAGGCCCTGGCACCATACGCTCCACTTCCTTACACCATCCGCGATGGTGAGAGCTTCCGGTTGGTTGAAGATGGCGCCGCAGCTTCGGTAGACGGAACGGAACCACTCGGCCGTTTGACGGCTTTCCAAGGGCAGATGGGCATGTTCGTGCGCGCATTGACCTACATGATGAGTCACGGCAGCGATGGCATGCGTCAGGCAAGCGAAGATGCCGTTCTCAACGCCAACTATGTCCGTGCCGGTTTGCGCGATCTATTCACTCAGCCATTTGGTGACAAGCCGTGCATGCACGAGGTCTTGTTCGATGATGGCTTCCTGAAAGATACGGGTGTCACTACGCTCGATTTTGCGAAGGCGATGATCGACGAAGGCTATCACCCGATGACGATGTACTTCCCATTGGTTGTCCACGGGGCGATGCTCATTGAGCCAACCGAATCAGAATCGAAGGATAGCCTCGACCAGTTCATAGCCACGCTTCGTTACCTCGCAAACGAAGCCAAGGCAGGCAACGTCGAGATGTTCCAGAACTCGCCTGTGCTAACCCCGCGCCAACGGCTCGATGAAACTGCCGCTGCCCGCAAGCCACAACTGCGTTGGCAGCCTGAGCCGGCTCGTGAAGCTGCAGAATAGCGCGATGTTCAGTGCCAATTTTTTGGCACTGGGCCGCTCTGCCTATGGCATCACGGGCGCACGTCGCCGCAAATCTGCCACAGGATAACCTCCGCTTCTCACTCTTTTGTACCAATAACGTCATAAGTGCGTGGCACATCGCGAGTGCGCGGCTTGCCGTGCATGTGGAAGGTGGTTAAGCGATAGTCACGTATCGAACCATATACCTTGGAGTGCGAAAGAATGATCAAACAACTTTGCCTGGCAGCTGTCGGGGCAGCATTTATGTTAGCGGGCCCTGGCGCCATCGTAACGAGCGATACGGCTGAAGCGCGGACCTGCAAAAAAGGATTTGTAACGGCCTGGGGTAAGCGCAAGGATACCATGTTCGGTGCGCGCACAAGTTCCCGCCTTGCTTGGAAGCGTGCGTCCAAGGCCATCAACGGCACGAAATATGACACTTGGTGGCCGTCGAAGCGCAAAAGCATGAAATGCTTCACCAACCGCGCCGGCAAGAAACGCTGCCGTGCACGGGCACGTCCATGCACAATCCTGTAGGCTCATCCGAGTCGTGTACACGAACACCAGGGCGGCATCAGCCGCCCTTTTTTGTTTTGGATTGGCCAAGCGAACGTCGCAGTCAGGCTTGCCTTACAGTAGTCTGACAGAGTATTAACCGGATCGCTCAATTCCAAAGCTCGAGTTGCTCTTTGTTCTCGGTCACACTTCGATGACAGATTAGCGGCTCGACGATGCGAAAAGAGTGAACTCCATACTCTGCTTCGTTGTCGGAGGTGCAATCGTGATAGCCGGGTCAAACGATTCCATCCTGCTGGTCGGCGGTGCTGTCGTCGTCATTGTTGGTCTGTTGGCGGGCTACTTGTTAACGAGGCCTAAGGCAGGGAAAGCTGCAGCACCTAAAGATCCTGTTGAAGCACAAGGCGCTGCTGACACGCATCCCGCCTGCAAACTTGCAGAACACCTGGCAGTTGATTCTCCGCCATCAGCTTCGGAGGCTAGAGAGGATCCTCGATCGCATTCGTATTCACCGCCGATGGTGGAAGAGCCGGAAGTGGACAATGAAGGTGCACCGATCGAGCTCGCACCTGCGATGCTCGATCTCGATCCACAATTGAAACACCGTATCGTTTATCGCTTCATGCCGCATCTCAAAGGGATGCTGTTCGATGGCGACACTCTCGATGGCTATCTGGCCGATGCCGCAGCTCGGGCCACACATCGAGGTTGGAGCAATGACGAGCTGTTAGCCGCTGCCCGGACAGCGAAATGGAAGAGACCACGCGCGTCAAATCAGTGATCGGGCTTCCGGGTTGCTCTAGTAAAGCGTCCTTTTGTAAGCTGCTTCGACAAACGACTGATCGACTGACTCAACCGCCAAGCCGGAGTGATCGCGGACCATCTCATTGAGCGTTGCAACGGGTCTTTCCGGCGGCCACGTCTCATTCCGCCAGAAGCCCGCACGTATTAACGACTTGCCACAGTGTGCAAAAACCTTATGCGCCTTGATGCGCAGCACCGTCTTTGGATTGCGTCCCTTGACAGCAAACCGTGCGCAGACGTCAGGGTCTTCGATGATTGTCGCCTGGCCATTGACACGCAGCGTCTCGGCAACCGCCGGAATGAGGAAGATGACGGATACGCTCGGATTGACGAGAACATTCATCAAGCTATCGATGCGATTATTGCCAGGACGATCGGGCAACAGCAGATGTTGATCATCTTCGACAGTCACGAACCCGGCTGGATCGCCTTTGGGTGACACGTCCAGCTCGTGACCATCCGTGGTCGCGATGACCAGAAAAGTTGAGTTACGAATAAACCTGCGGCAATGCTCATCAAAACGTGTGATTTCCTTCGCAGCCGCCCGTGGGCTTGGATCGCCATAAAGTTCTCGAAGTCGTTCTGGTGTCATCATATCCAAACTCTCAAAATTACTTCAAAGAATTCAGGAAACAATCTCCTCCTCTCTACGATGGCTCATTCCCGTCTCAATAGGGTCGGGTGAGCGAGAAGTGGGCAAACGATCCGTTTCCGGCGCCTCCGGAACTGAAATAGCGTCTCGATCTGCATGCCCGATTAAAATACTGAGTAAACATCTACAATTCAGCACACTCTCTTTTATGCTTCAAAACCTGCTCAGTATCAAGAGTGCATCCCGAGAACTAAACTGTTATGCCGAATGATAAATAAGCTCTCTCAGTAGAGAACGCCCGGATCATGGAGCACGTTATGAACGATGATCGCTACCCAGCCTGCCAAGGTCCCGATCCCGATCCGACGGCTCCCAGCTTTCACGTACCCGAGGGCACAATTGACTGTCATGCTCACATCTTTGGCCCGGCGGACAAGTATCCATTCTCGACGGCACGTGGCTACACGCCCCCAGAAGCGACTCTGGAAAGCTATCAGAAACTCCACCAAGTGCTGGGCGGCATTGAACGGGCAGTCCTGACACAACCAAGTGTCTATGGCACTGACAATTCCTGCATGATGGACATCCTTGACCGGGTCGGCAGCCGCTACAAGGCAGTTGTCGCCGTCGACTCAGCCATCACCGACAATGAACTTGAGGCTCTTGACGTGCGCGGCGCCTGCGGCGTGAGGGTCAACCTCGCCGACAAAGGTGGCAATCCGTTCGAAGACATGCACGCCGTTCAGCAATTCACCGAACGCCTCAAGGATCTTGGATGGCACTTGGAAGTGCTTGTGCACGTCGATGACTTCGAGGATTTGCGCACGACGATGAACGGCATGGCCGTCGACATCTCGTTCGGACATCTCGGTTACATGAAGACCGACAAGGGGATCGATCATCCCGGCTTCCAGGACTTCCTCAATCTCCTTCGAGACGGCAAGGCCTGGGCAAAGCTCACCGGCACCTACCGCATCACGACCTCGCCGTTTACCCCATACGATGACGTAACGCCGTTCGCCCAGGCGATCATTGAAGCCAATGAGGATCGCGTGTTGTGGGGAACGGATTGGCCGCATCCCACGTATAAAGGCAACATGCCGAATGACGGTGCACTGTTCGACCAACTTGCGACGTGGGCGCCAAGCGAACAGAGCAGGCGCAGGATACTGGTTGAAAATGCCGAGGCATTCTATGGATTTCCTCCACTCACATAACTGGGCCATGCAATTCAGACAAAAAAAGGCCGGTCATTTCTGACCGGCCCTGTAGTGCCCCCGTGGCCCAATCCCTGTGGGCCATACTGAAACGCTTCTTTCGGCGCTCCTGATCTCTTTTGCCGTCTAAGCGAACGTCACGGCACAAGTCAGTCACAGGCTGGTTTGATACCAGCCCGCCAACTCACATAGCTAGTTCTTTAATTGAGTTTTCCGCGGAGATCTTGAATGCTCTGGTCAATCAGCTGATCGGATTGACCGCCAGACACGCGATCCTGAATGATCTTTTCTGCTGCCGCCATCGCGGTCTCGACGGCGGCTCCACGCACTTCCCCAAGCGCCTGCGCCTCGGCTCGGGCAATCTTTTCTTCCGCCTGCTTTGCCCGTCGAGCAACCGATTCTTCCAAGGCCTTACGAGTCTCAGCAGCGACTGCTTCAGCCTCACGCTTGGCCTGGTCAACAATGACCTTGGCCTCTTCCTCAGCTTCACGGGCCTTGCGCTGATAGTCGGCCAAAAGATTTTGGGCCTCCTCGCGCAGACGACGGGCTTCATCGAGTTCTTTGCGAATGGCATCGGCACGATCATCAAGCGCTTTGCCGATCATTCCTGGAACGCCGAAGTAGATGAGCGCCCCAATAAAGATCAGAAACGCAACAGCAACCCAAAAGTCCGGAGTTGAGAGTAGTCCTTCGGAGCCGCCAGCAAGCATCACCATCATGAGCCCTTACTCCCCAGCAGGCGGCTGAACAGCAGCACGCGCTTCATCCGCAGAAACATCAGCACCGATGAGCTTCTTGACCACAGCGGATGCGGTATCCGCTGCAATATTCCCAACTTCCGCCATGGCTTCGTTCTTGCGGGCTAGGATCTGCGCTTCTGCCTCCGCAATCCTCGCGGCGTCCTCGGCATCTGCTTTGGCACGCTCATCATTGACTTCAGCCGTCAACTTCTCACGCGTTTCACGCGCAATTCCGTTGGCACGACCACGTGCTTCCGCCAGAGCTTGTTCATAAGCAGCAAGAGCAGCGTCAGTTTCTTCTTTAAGCCGCTCTGCATCGTCGAGATCACGTTGGATTCGGTTCTGGCGCTCTTCAATGACCGACGCAATCTTAGGCAATGTCATGCGAGACAGGACTAGATACAGCAGGCCGAACACCAAAGCCAACCAGATGAGCTGTGGAGCCATATCCGGAATATTGAGCTGCGGCAGACCGCTTTTCTTCTCAACAGTATCCGGCACACTGGCCAGCACAACTGTCAGCCATGCAAGCATGAGACTTTCTCCAACGACGAGCTGCTGTAATCGGGAACGCTGACGCCCGCCAGAACAGAGGTTCTGGCTAGTCGATCATCTTTCGGGATTTAGCCGAACAGAATGATAAGAGCGACAAGCAGACCGAACAGACCCGTTGCTTCAGCCAGAGCAAAGCCGATCAGCAGGTTGGTGAACTGGCCAGGTGCAGCTGACGGATTGCGCAGGGCACCAGAGAGGTAGTTACCAAAAATGTTACCGATACCAATACCAGCACCGATAAGTGCGAAACAAGCGAGGCCTGCACCGATAAACTTGGCTGCTTCCGCGTCCATGACGATCTCCTTTTAAATAAGCCGGCAAAGTCCGTTTTAGAGGTTGAGATGATTGTGCGGCTAGCTCTGCCAGACCGCTCCAACTGATTAGTGATGATGCATGTTCACCGCATCGTTGAGGTAAATGCAGGTCAGAACCGAGAAGATGAAGGCCTGCAAAAACGAGACGACGAATTCCAGTCCGGTGAATGCGATCGTCGCAAGCAATGGTACAAAGCCAAATGCGCCGAGGCTCACGACAAAGCCAGCAAACACCTTCAGCATGGTGTGACCAGCCATCATGTTGGCAAACAGACGAACAGACAGGCTGATCGGGCGGATCATGTAAGAAATCAGCTCGATCGGTACGATCAGAATGAGAAGGACGAACGGGACGCCATCAGGAACGAACAGCTTCAGGAAGCCGATACCGTGGCGTGCAAAACCGATCAACGTAACAACAACGAACACCAAAGCAGCGAGGGCGAACGTTACGACAATGTGGCTGGTTACCGTGAAGGAGTACGGCAGCATGCCGAGCATGTTGCAGGCGAGAATGAACATGAACAGCGTAAACACGAACGGCATGTACTTGATGCCTTCCTTGCCCACGTTCTCGCGCAACATGTTTGCGATGAACTCGTAGCTCAACTCAGCCACCGACTGCATCCGGGTTGGCACGAGTGAGCGGCTTTGCATGGCCATCGTGAGGAAGCCCACGACAACAACGAACGCTGCCACCATAAAGGCAGAGGAATTCGTAAAAGATGCGTCTAGTCCAAAAAGATCAAGCTTCAAAAAGCGATTGATCTCGAACTGACTCATGGGGCCTGCAAGCACGTCCTATCTCCCAATTGGTTCCAACCAACCCAATCGTTCAATCGTCTAACTCGTCATCCTTCACGGATGGAGCAGACTTTTGCAGCTGCTCGGCTGCGGCCTGCATCCGCTGTGCCGTGCGAATAACGTTGAGCATGCCAGCAGCAAACCCCAACATCACGAAAACTATGAGGAACCACGGCCCCGAAGTTTCAAAGTATCGGTCCAGCCCCCAGCCAAGCAACCCGCCGAAAACGACACCCACCACGAGTTCCACCGCAATTTTGAAGCCTTGCGCCATCGCATGGCCACGAGCGGTGTTATCCGGTGGGGGCTCTCTCCGCGTCTTCACTGCATCCAGCCGCCGACCAAGATCTTCAGAGCGCTTCTGGAAAGCTTCTCGATCCTGAGGGCTGATGTGGCCTTTTGGCGTGCCATTTCCC
This sequence comes from Pseudomonadota bacterium, assembly GCA_039183375.1. Taxonomy (GTDB): domain Bacteria; phylum Pseudomonadota; class Alphaproteobacteria; order Rhizobiales; family Hyphomicrobiaceae; genus Tectiglobus. Next base: position 1,277 of record JBCDBQ010000211.1, on the reverse strand, counting down.
GCGTCGTTGTCAGACATGGATGGCGCGTCCTGATGCTGTGGTTTGGCCGGAGATGGCCCGCTTATTGACGGCGCAATACCTACGTAACGGCCACTAGGGTGTCAAGGCGAGCACGGCGTAGCCCTTGGTCTATAACCTATGGCGAAAGCGCGCACGTTTGGCCCTTGCATCAGCAATATGGCCCTGTCTTGCGATATCCACTTGCTGACCAACCGCGATGCCGAGGTTCGCCGAGATCCAATTGCGACAAAGCGACCGAAGTTGACAATCCTGGCAGCGAGCAATCAGCCGGCTTTCCCGCACGCAATCATTCGTTCATTTGATCGTGTTAAAATACTGAATTAATAAAGAATAATTGGATCGAACTACAATGGACCCAATTTCAATATTGTTTTGGCTATTGATCGCTCTGATTGCCGTCCTGGCATACACTGTGGAAACAGGCCTAGCCCGGCGCCACAAGCGCATCATGTTATCCTCGCTCGCCTCAGCAACTATCGTAGCAGTCTATATTGCTCTCATAGCTGATTAATTATCTAGAGACTATCCGCTCTGCCGGATTGCGAGGTTGACGCGCATCCACGTCAGATTGTTGTGAAAGCAACTCGGCAATTGATCCCGCGACACCGGCCAAGCCGTTGCCGCAGAGATCTGAGGCTGAAAACACGGCGAAAGGACGATCACATCGCCTGTTTCTCTGTCGGTCGTAGAGCGGATCGTAGTGACTTTGCATAAGTTCACCAGCAAGCCGCTCGAATTCAGCAGCTTGAGCCCTTGCTAGCCATCCATCAATCAGTGACTTAGCGTGAAATGGCCTTAGGCGTTCTATCGCGGCAACCAAACGCTCCGGACAAGCAATGATATCACCATAGGCCTCCAGCAAATATCGCGCACGTTCACCAACATCGGCCCGCACCTCGATCCGCGGCGCAATCTGCATTGACTGCATCAAACGGTCGGGCAAAGAGAGACGGCCAATCAGGTTTGATTCCGCTTCCAGCACTGTTGGCTTTTCAGCATCAAACGCCGATAGACGCTCCCAGACGAGAGACTCGAACAGCTTCTGTGAGGGCTGCGGCGTCGCCTCAAACCCGCCGAACACCGAACCTCGATGATTGGCAAGCCCCTCAAGATCCAGCGTCTGAATTCCACGCTCGTCCAAAAACTCAAGGATCTTCGTCTTGCCGCTGCCAGTTTGACCGTCAAGCACGATGACATTGAATGGGGCGCCTGGATCGCGTAGCTCAGCAACCACCAGGCGCCGCCAGGCCTGATAG
>JBCDBQ010000210.1:0-10922 GCA_039183375.1 Pseudomonadota bacterium | reverse complement strand
GTGCCGCCCTGATACGCCGTGCGGAACAACCCCCGCTTCTGCAGCAGAGGGATAACCTCTTCGACAAAAGCATCCAGCATTGACGGCAGGAGAGGCGGCATCACATTGAAACCATCTGCGGCTTTGCTGCGGAACCAATCTTCCATCAAGTCAGCAATCTGCTCAGGCGTGCCGGCAAAGGTGTGATGACCTCTTGCACCAGCCAACGAGGATAGCAGTTCCCGCAAAGTCGGCTGCTCACGCTTGACGAGATTGACAATGACCTCCGTCCGGCTGCGGGCGGCTTCAATCTTGTCCGGGTCGGGAAAATCCTCAACAGACAGCTTCTTGTCCAACGGCAGGTGCGAGAAATCATGCCCGCCAAATCTCTGTGACATGCGCTTTCGTCCGACTTCCGGGTCGGCCAGATCGCCGAGTTCATTTGCCATGCGCATGGCCTCTTCCTCCGTCGAGCCAACTAACGGACTGAGCCCTGGCAAAATCAACGCTTGGTCCTCGCGGCGGCCAGCCCCGCGCACGCGTGCCTTGAGATCAGCGTAGAAGTCCTGCGCCGTGGTCTTTTCCATCTGCGCAGTAAAGATCGCCTCTGCATATCGGGCCGCAAACGCACGACCGGTCTCCGAAGAACCGGCCTGTACAAGGATCGGCCGCCCTTGTGGACTACGCGGCAAGTTAAGTGGCCCTGCCACAGCATAGTAGTCGCCGGAAAAGTTGACTGGTCGAATACGGACACCCTTGGCATAGCGACCAGTCTCTCGATCATCAATAATGGCATCACCCGCCCAGCTGTCCCACAAGCCCAGAACAGCGGACATGAATTCCTCCGCGCGCTCGTAGCGCTCCGCGTGACTGAGCTGAGGCGCCTTGCCAAAGTTGCGCGCAGCCGTTGCCAGCCAGGACGTGACAATGTTCCAGCCTATTCTGCCCTTGCTGATATGATCGAGTGATGCAAATTGCCGTGCGAGATTAAACGGCTCTGTGTAGGTCGTCGATGCCGTCGCAATCAGACCGATCTTGTCCGTTGAAACACCCAGCGCCGAAAGAACGGTGACCGGTTCCAGTCCGGTGCGTGGGCCATTAGCAATGTCTTCACCAAGCGCCAGTTGATCGGCAAGGAAGATTGAATCGAAGAGGCCACGCTCGGCCTTTTGAGCCACATCTTGATAGTAAGAAATATCAAACACGGATTTGGGTGACGATCCGGGATGACGCCATGAGGCTTCGTGATGTCCGCGGCTGTGAATGAACAGATTGAGATGCATTTGCCCGGTCATGCTGCCCCCAAGTGTTTGCGCAGGTCGCGCTCAGCGTAGAAACTCACATGGACTGTGGCAATCAGGCCAGCGATCGATCCAGTAGTATTTCATTAAACCTATCAAGGCATAGCCACAAAGCGGTCGACCAGAGCCGTCCTCACCAAGAAATCGATGAATTTTCTCACTCTGCACTTGTTGCGGCATTGTCGGCCAAAAACTGCGCCACCTTTAGCTGCCCTGTCTTTCGAAGCCAAATGCCGCTTTCCGGCTCGACGTTGTCTTCTGTCCGTGGCAAGAGTGACGGCAGCCGAAAAGAAACAAAGCTATTCCCGCTGTCACAGGCCCTCCCATGAAAACAGATTCACCGCGCACCATCCGCCTGAAGGATTACCGTCCCTCAGACTATTTGATTGACAACGTTGATCTCGATTTCAAGTTGGATCCTTCGGAGACACTCGTCGCGTCACGCTTGAAGATGCGACCGAACCCAGCGGTCAAGGCACCCGCCAAGTCGCTGAGACTTGATGGCGAGAACCTGGAACTCGTTTCGGTCAGTGTGGACGGCAAGATGCTAACCGAAGGCGACTACACTGTCAGCACAGATGCACTACGCATTCACGCTGTTCCATCCAAGCCTTTCCGCCTCGACATTAAGAACAAAGTGGACCCTGAAGCCAATACGGCGTTGAGCGGCCTCTACCGTACCAAAGGAATTTATTGCACGCAGTGCGAAGCGGAGGGCTTCCGCCGGATCACCTACTTCCTCGATCGCCCCGACGTCCTCGCAACTTACCGCACGCGCATCGAAGCCGACATCAACGAGGCAGGTACATTGCTCTCAAACGGCAACCTGCATGAGAAAGGAACATTGGACGGCGGCAAGCGCCACTACCGCGTGTGGAAAGACCCGCACCCAAAGCCAAGTTACCTTTTCGCATTAGTCGGTGGCAATTTGCGATCGAGCGCCTCTTCCTTCACGACGGCATCTGGCAACAAAGTCGACCTCACGATTTACGTCGAGCCGGGAAAGGAAGATCGCTGTGATTGGGCAATGGATTCACTGAAGCGATCAATGATCTGGGATGAAGAACGCTTTGGTCTTGAGTATGACCTCGACGTTTTCAACATTGTCGCCGTCTCTGACTTCAACATGGGTGCCATGGAAAACAAGGGGCTCAATGTTTTCAATGACCGCTTGATTCTGGCTTCACCTGACACGGCGACCGACACCATATACGAGGCGATCGAATCCGTCGTTGCGCACGAATACTTCCACAACTGGACGGGCAACCGCATAACGTGTCGCGATTGGTTCCAGCTGTGCTTGAAAGAAGGTCTAACTGTCTTTCGGGATCAGGAGTTCACTGCTGATGAGCGCGATCCGACCGTCGAGCGGATTAACAGCGTGCGCAAGCTGCGATCGCACCAGTTTCCAGAAGACGGCGGTCCGATGGCCCATCCGGTCCGTCCGTCCAGTTATATCGAGATCAACAACTTCTATACCGCAACGGTTTACGAGAAGGGCGCCGAACTGGTTCGCATGATCCAGTCCATCTGCGGCCGTGACGGCTTCCGTAAAGGCATGGACCTTTACTTCGATCGTCACGATGGCGAGGCTGCCACCGTCGAAGATTTCATCACCTGTTTCGAAGAGGCCAACGACGTCTCACTGAAGCAGTTTCAAGTCTGGTATCAGCAGGCCGGGACACCAGAATTGGTCTGCAAGTTCGATTACGACGCCAAGAAACAAGCAGCCGAACTCACCGTTGACCAGGTGCTGCCAACAACGCCTGGTGAATCGAAAAAGAAGCCGCTCCACATTCCATTGAAGTTGGGTCTTATCGGATCTGACGGACTGGATATGCCGATTGTTACGACCGGCGAGGGCGAAATCTCCGATAGCATTCTTCACGTCACACGCCGTAGCCAAAAGTTCCGGCTAAGTAATATAACCGAGCGCCCGGTCGTATCTTACCTGCGCGGCTTCTCAGCCCCGGTCAATCTCACTGTTGACCAATCGGATCGTGACCTCGAATTCCGAATGGCGCATGACTCGGATCTGTTTGCTCGCTGGCAGGCAACCAATGATTTCGCAACCCGCATTTTGATCCAGCTTGCCAAAGCAAAGGAACCGGGCAAACACCAGCAGCGCATGAAAACCTATGCCAAGGCTCTGGAAAACTCGCTGAACGACACAAGTCTCGATCAAGCCTACCGCGCCGAACTTTTGAAGCTGCCAACAGAAGCAGATATCGCACGCGACATCGCACGCAATGTCGATCCCGATGCCATTTACGCTGCGAGATCATTGTTCTCCAAGACCATCGGCAGAACCATTGGAAGAACACTGGAAGCCGCGTTTGAAGACACAGCAAGCGATAGACCATTCTCACCCGACGCCGCGAGTGCAGGCCGCCGCGCCCTCCGCAATCTGGCGCTGACATTGCTGACAGCGCGCGGCACAAAGAACGATAAGGCACGTCTTCAGGCTCAGTTTGAGAATGCTACAAACATGACTGAGGAAGCACATGCGCTGTATCTGATTTCGGCCAATGGCGGTGCCACGCGACAAGCTGCTTTCGACGCGTTCTACGAGAAATGGCACGATGATCACCTCGTCATCAACACGTGGTTCGCCGCACAGGCTATGATCCCCGCCAAGTCGGTCGCCTCACGCGTCCGCAAACTCTTGCGTCATCCGAACTTCTCCCTAACGACGCCGAATAACATCTGGGCCTTGCTCGGCACTTTCGCGATGCATAACGTCCGCGAGTTCAATCGTGCTGATGGGTCCGGATACAATCTCATCGCCAAGCAGGTTTTGGCTCTCGATCGGATCAACCCGCAGGTGGCGGCACGCCTATTAAACGTCTTCCGATCGTGGCCTGTGATGGAACCCGGACGCCGCAAACACGCCAAGCTCGCGCTGTCAAACATCGCACATACATCGAACATATCGCGCGATGTATATGAAATTGCTTCAAAAATGCTCGACGACTAAAAGGATAAAAATACAACCCAGAGCCACTTTCCACTCGACAATCCGACCGCGAATCAGTTGAATTGGCAGTGTGGATCGCTAGCGGGGATGCGATTCGCCCAATGTCAACTCTGGGAAAATGAGGCAAGAAATGTCGCGCGCGGCTGTCGTCGACGCACGTGGAGAACGTGCGCCTAATCTAAAGAGTGATGCGGAAGACGACGGTGCGATGCAAGCATTGGCGGAGCTCTCACGGCAAATTGCCCATGATGTACGCACACCGCTGAACGCGCTGCTGGGCTTTTCAAGCATGCTCTCGCAGGAATTGTTCGGCCCGATAGGCAACGAGCGCTATCGAGAGTACGCAGACCATATAGCCAGTAGTGCACATCAAACTGTTCAGGCTGCTGAACGAACGATCGCGCTGGCAGCATTAACGCCTCAGTTCCCGTCACGATCCCCGAAGAGCTTCTTCAATCTCGAGTCAATGGTCCGCGAGGCAATCTCTGAGGCAGGCAGGGACATGCCTCCGCGAACCAGTTACCAAATCTGCCAGAGCCTCGAAGTGTGGATTGAGCAGAAGACGTTTCATCAGGCGATTTGCCATGTCCTCACGGGAGCGCGCCATCTCGGTGTCGAAGACCTTAAGTTCCTCACCAATGCCGAACGGCCATTCGTCGGCCTGGAGATCAGGGTAACGGGCAATCCGGTTTATGACGCAGCCTCTCCAGCGCGAGCCTGTTGCCACGGCAATGCACGGATCCAGTTCCTCTTTGCTCAGACGCTCCTGCGGCTTTCCGGTGCGCTGGTTCAGTTTGGTGAGACCTCACCCACCAGTTGGAAATTCCTTATTCAACTGGAAGCCTCGGCCCAGGAATCATTTGCGATGACGTAATCCAGAAATCGCCAAACCCTGCTAAGCACTTTACGAAGGCTAGGGTTTTTCGCCCATACTTGCCAGGGCCGTACCGAGTTCAACGGCACGAACAGCGGTCGCCTTCAAATGGCATCCGGCTGCCAGTGGCCCGGCCATTGTCCCTCCTTCAAACAGAATGTAGGGCATTTCGCACTTTGCTTTGCGCCAGCTGATCCAGGATCGTTGAATCTGCTTCAGTTTCTTCGCGCCATTCTCAGATACGGCTTTTCTGAGCCGTTTATAGCGGCTGTTCAACAGCTCATCCCAGACCACAATCTCCCGCACATTACAGAGCCGTTGACCCAGAGTTGTATGACCGGATGGCTTCTCCATACAAGCATCTACCATTGAGAAGATGCAGCCTTCTTCCGATTTGTCCGCGCGACGTTTGCTCTTGAGGCATTGCAGCAGCTTTGCCCTCTCCTTCGCTGTCGGCTTTTCACGGTCCTCTGCTTGAGCAGCTAAAGGAGCAACAATGACGGTCGAAAGAAGCACTAGGGCACAAAACGCGAAGCGCGGCATCGAAAGCTCCAACAATTGGATCGGCAACGTGCGCGAACATTGGAGCTATCGACACGGCGAGATCAAGCTTTAGTTGGCATCATCCTTGTTTCGCCGATCCCATCGCCGCCAACGTTTGCGGTGCTTGCGTCTCCACTCGAGGAACATGGCCCGCTCCTCGGCAGTCATGAGCTCTGCAATCTCTGGAAACATCCCGAGCTGAGCACCCCGAAGTCGGGCACGTGCCTCATGCAACTTGCGATTGGCCTCTGCGAACGATGCTTTGTCAAACGGCTCCTTCGTCAGGAGCTCCTCAGCCTCCCGCCGGGCCGTGCGAATGTCTTCCCGGTACCCCCTGAATTCCGGGCGGCGCTCTCGAAACTTTCTCTTGAACGTCTCCCGCCGCTCTTTCGGCAAGCGCCAAAGAAACGCGCCGAAGTGCTTCGGCGCTCCACGATCACGGTAGGCCTTACCTGCTTTGTGATGCCAAAGTGCACCAACTGCGAAACCGACGACGAGCAGATTGATCGCCACAGAGACGAGAAACCCAATCCATAACCATCTGGGCGCACGACGCTTCTTGACCGGCGCATTGTTCGTTTCCGAACTCATAGGTAGTCCTCTTCCACCGGCCCAAGGCCATCTTCGAGTTGTAAGGTCTCTGTTGAAACACTCAACCCAGCAATGTCACCCAACTCAGTTGTCGCCGTTTCCAAAAATCCGTTTGCACCTAGCATGACGCCAATCACCAGTGACGCAGCCAACGCAGCTACGCTCATCCAGCCGGCCGATGAGACGACATCGTCATCATTCGCAGCATCACGCAGATTGTTGTCTTGGCGTCGGCTGGCCAAGTCGATGATATTATCAGCATCAGCCTCTTTTTGCTGCCCGACAGGTATGGCCGCAGTTGCATCGTCTTTAACAATGGATGCAAAGATCCGGTCAGCCAGAGCACGCTCAGCTTGTTCGTCCCTACCGGTCTTCTGATCAGCATGGCCAAGCAATTGATCAAGGCGTTGGCCTTCGCGGACAATGGCTTGTGCCTCCGGTTCGGCATCGACAAACCCACTAAGAGCCTGCTGATCACCACTCGGCCACCGCGTTGCATCACCACCATAGGCGTCAACAACGGTACGTAACCGCTCTAGCTTGCCTTCGTATTCGCCTTGCCTAGTCATCGTTCCGTCTCACAGATCCACATCACTGTTACGTTTCTGCAACGAGTAGCTCTCGCCAATCGTCCTTCAACATGCCTCTCAGGCCTCGTCGCGCTCTTGAAAGCAGTGACTCAAGAGCTTCCTCACTCACGTCCATGGCGCCTGCCACTTCACGCTGGCTCATACCTTCATAGTGAAACAAGACCAGCGCCGCCCGCTGTCGTTCAGGTAGGTTAGACAGCGCCTCGTTCAACCTCGCAGCCAGATCCTGCCCTTCCAACACCGTAGCCTGTTCCGGTTCGACAATCTCTTCCGGCACCTCATCGGTGACATCGAGCCGCTTGCTTGATCGAAGCCTGTCGATCGCAAGATTGGACGCAACGCGACGCAGCCACGGCCCGACACCATGAGGTCCAATCTCCAGCTTCGCAGCTGAACGCCATAGTCTGAAGAACGCCTCTTGGGCGATATCCTCGGCTTCGGCTTCATCGTGGAGCAGCCGCAAGGCACTTCGGCGCACAGATACAGCATAGCGGTCGACAAGAACACGGAAAGCCGAGGCGTCACCCGCCCCGGCCGCAAGGACCAAATCTGCCTCATCATCCGCCATCCAGGCCGTCCGCCCCATCCGAATGACGGACCGCATTTGCCGTCCGTCATTAGTTTTCAAAGCTGGGATCCCCATCGCATAGAAGCTTTGCTGAATCTAGCCCGACTTACAGGCGACGCTCGGGGTTATCGGAGCCCCGTTCGCCACCACGTTCACCACGTCGCAACGGCCGATCATCATGCCTTGGACCATGTCCGCGATGCTCACCACGCCATTCCTTCGAACGCTTCGACTTGCGCTTATGCCGGCCAGGCAATTCATCGCGACTGAGTTCACCATCGTTGTTGAAATCGAGACGTGCAAAGCGCTCATCGCGAAACTTGCTAAACTGTTCCAACGTTACTTTGCCTTGCGCATCTCCACTGTAACGATGCATAAACCTCCTCACGCGATAATCGACGACTTCTGATCGCAAACCCTGCCGGTCAGTTTTGTCGATAACCTGATCCTTGTTTCGATCAAACCGGTCGAACCGCTTAAACGCTGCAACTTTGGCCTCGTCTAACGTGATGATGTTATCACCATTCGTATCAGCACCACGCAGGAACCGCATGAAACGCGCTCCGCGTCGGCGCCCTCTTCGGCGCATTTCACCATTGCCGCTTAATACGCCACGATCACGCATCATTGGCGGTAGATCCGCATCTGTAATCTTGCCGTCTCGATCTAGGTCAGCACGACCGAACCTCTCGGTCACGCGCGTTTCGAATTCGTCGCGAGTGACCTTGCCGTCCTTGTCAACGTCGAACCGACGCATCATACGCTGCGCAGACCGCCGCGGACGCCATCGCCGCTGACGCTTTTCCATACGACGCTCAATCATCGCTTTGACTTCTTCACCATCGACAGTGCCATCGCTATTGGCGTCTATGCGTGCAAACCGCGACCGCGTCCGTGCATCGTAGTCCTCTTTCGAGACCGGACCTCGACCGAACCATCGCCGCCATCCGCGGTGCCGCTCGCCGTGATAACCACCTTCACCATGATGCCAACCGTGATTATGATGACCGCGGTAACCATGTGCTGCAACTGCCGTCAAACCAGCCCCAGTGGCCAGTACGCCTGCAATTATCCAGAATCTCCTGCTGGGCATGATTAACTCCTTAATGCCGTTAGGGCCGTAGCGACCCAATCATCAGGTAAACGGCTGGCCGTGTCGCTATCCGTCGGCAAAGAGCGAAAAAAATCACTTTATGATCTGGTGAAAGATCGCCTGGTTTTGGATTAAATCTTGCCGCAATCGGTCTTCCAATCGGTCAAAGGTGACCTCTCCACCGGTCTTTGTAAGCAGGTCCTTTAGGCCACCTGGCGCCGTTTCCGGATCGAAAGGCCCTGTAAAACACAATCGGGTAATGTGTTCCATGGCCTGGATCAGGCGCAGTGACGATTGCAGCTGCTCGGCGTGTGCGCCATCAATCTGGCCGGCAAGCCTCAGGCGCTGAAGTGCCTGAAAGGTATTCTGATCGAGAACCTCGGGATCAGTATCAGCACAAGTCAATTGCAGGTACTGGCTGACAAACTCGATATCGACCAACCCGCCCCGGACCTGCTTCAGGTCCCAAATGTTCTCGGTTCCTTTCTCCTTCTCAATCCGCTCGCGCATCTCAAGAACATCAGCAGTTACCTTGTTTCGATCTCTAGCAATCACAAGCGAAGCCCGGATTGCGTCTTCGATTTGCTGGCGCAGCTCAGCCGGTCCCGAGATCACCCGCGCCCGTGTCAGCGCCATGTGTTCCCACGTCCATGCCTGCTTTCGCTGATAATCGACAAAGCTTGCCAAGCGCGTTGCCACCGGCCCCATCTGACCCGATGGCCGAAGCCGTAGATCCACTTCGTACAATTGACCTTTGCTCGTTGGTGACGACAAGGCACTGATTAACCTCTGTGTGAGCCGCGCATAATACTGGCTCGGTGGCAGCTGCCGTTCGCCATCAGACGCCTGGCAATTCGGATCAAAGTCATAAACCGTAATCAGATCCAGGTCTGATGACGCCGTCATCTCGCGTCCACCGAGCTTACCCATAGCCAGCACAGCCACGCGCCCATCATCGACGTGACCATGGCGGGTCGAAAAATCTTCTTCGGCCGCTGCCTGTAACCTGCGAACGAGTTCCTCGGCGAGCAGGGCATACGTATCACCGGCGCGCTCGGCGTCGATGACCCCAGACAGAATGCGCACTCCAACCAGAAAGCTCTGCTCGCCACCGATCTCGCGCGCAACATCGAGCACTTCTTCATAGCTGGTGGCCTGATCAAAGGCTTCCGTAAGGATCTCTGAGATCTCATCGTTGCTCGCCTCATTGCCGATAATCCTGGGATCAAGTACGGCGTCAAAGACTCGACTGGTCTTGCTCAGTATGTCAGCAAGCCGAGGTGCGCTGCCGACAATGTTCGCCAACAAGCGCATTAGATCCGGATTGGCCTTCAACAAGGCAAAGAGCTGGATGCCAGCCGGCAGTTGCGCCAAAAAACGCTCGAAGCCGACCAATGCTGCATCCGGATCGACCGTGTCGGCAAGCGCTTCAATCAGAACCGGTTGCACATCGGTCAGACGCTCGCGCGACTTCTCTGATCGCACTGCTGCAAAACGTCCACGATGCCAGCTTCGGATCGACGCAATGACCTGACCCGAGCGCACGTAACCCATTTGTTGCAGCGAAGCGACAGTGTCGGGATCGTCGTCCTCACCGGTAAACACCAGATTGGCGCGATCCGAACTGAGCTGCGGGATGTCTTCAAACAGCGCCGAGTAGTGTTTTTGGACAATCTCAAGACGCGCACGCACGGCAACTTCCAACTCATGGATCTCCGCAAATCCCGAAAACCGAGCCAGTTGCAGCAGTTGCGCATCGTCGGAAGGTAGTTGATGCGTCTGCTGGTCGGCAGTCATTTGAATTCGATGTTCCAGCCAACGCAAAAACCGGTAGGCTTCTTCGAGGTCATTTCGAATCCCGGCTTCGATCCACCCTCTCTCAACCAGTAAATCCAGTGCTTCGAGCGTGCGTGGCGTTCGCAACTCCGGTTGCCGCCCACCAGCAATCAACTGCTGCGTTTGAACGAAGAACTCAATCTCACGAATGCCACCACGGCCGACTTTAATGTTGTGCCCAGCCACGGCAATCTCGCCAAAGCCACGATGCACGTGGATCTGCCGTTTCATCGCATGAACATCGGCGATCGCTGCATAATCGAGATACTTCCGCCAAACAAAGGCCGACAACTCCCCGAGCAGTGACCGACCCGCTTCAATGTCACCGGCGATAGGCCGCGCTTTGATCATCGCAGCACGTTCCCAGTTCTGCCCAAAGCTCTCGTAGTAGTGCAGAGCCGAATCCACTGAGATGGCAACCTGTGTTGCGCCAGGGTCAGGCCGCAATCGCAAATCGGTCCGAAAGACGTAGCCATCCCTCGTCTGCTCGTTCATGCACTTAACGAGGTTGCGCGTCAGCTTGACGTAGAAACCTTGCGCCTCCGTCGGATCGGCCAGTCGTGATTTAGC
>JBCDBQ010000209.1:0-10985 GCA_039183375.1 Pseudomonadota bacterium | reverse complement strand
TTTGGTCGATCGAAGCTAGAATGGCTGAGTGAGTTCTCAAGCACAGGTGGCGACGGATGAAGACGTATCGGCTCAGTGATTATGATATGGCATACCTGGATATTGGTTCCGGTCTGCTAACTGTCTGCATTCACGGTTCACTCAATGATTTCCGTGCCTGGATGGCAGTATTGAAACCACTGTCAACCAGGCGCCGCCTGATCATTCCCAGTCTTCGCCATTACTTTCCGGAGCATTGGGACGGCAAAGGTGGCAAGTTCACGATTACTCAACATGTCGATGACGTGATCGCCTTCATTAAGGGGCTGGGTACAGGACCAGTTGATCTGATCGGCCATTCCCGCGGTGGGCACATCGCATTTCGGCTTGCCCTGAAACGTCCTGATCTTATCAGGAGGCTGGTGCTTGCCGAGCCGGGCGGGACAGCAGATGAGTCGCTGCTGCCTGCTGTCGACGAGCCGGGCTCGGCTCCCGCGGGTTCTCGTGCTCATGTCAAAGAGGCCTCGGATAAGATTGCCATTGGCGATCTAGAGGGCGGGCTGCGTGCGTTCATTGACGGCATTAATGGACCGGGCTCCTGGGATAACTTGCCGGCATCCGACCGACAGATGCGCCATGACAATGCGTATACCCTGCTGGCTCAGATTAATGAAGGCCGGCAGCCTTACACGAAGGCTGAAGCGGAGGCGCTCAGTCTGCCAACTCTGTTTGTCATCGGTGGCAGTACGCCTGGAATGCTGCCCAAGGTCTCAAAGGCCCTGGCAAAGCATGTGCCCGAGGCGAAAACAGTCATTATTCCAGAGGCTGGGCACAGTATGTTCCGACAACAGCCGGCTGCATTTTGCAGTGCGGTCCTGGGCTTCCTTGATCAGTGAGCTTGTGGTGGCTCGTTTCGTTCCGATGTCATCTCAAAAAACAAACATAGCTGAGGCTGGAGGTTGGGGCCGGATCGGGCGGATAATCAACACTGGTTTGACAGAACCGATCAGCCGGCAGCGCCAGTGATTGAGATGGCTCGGCCAGCATGCATAATGCATCCCCGTGTTGGTGATTATGCCGGTGCGCCGTCTCATCTTACTCGTTTGGTTACTCGTTTGGAGCGAGCATTCTGCAATGTTGACAGTTTACGGCCGTAAGAATTCTTACAACCTACAGAAAGTCATGTGGCTTGTGGCGGAGCTTGACTTGCCGCACGAGCATATTGAAAAAGGTGGCAGTTTCGGTGGCCTAGACACACCTGAGTTCTTGGCAATGAACCCGCACGGTCGTGTGCCCGTCATCCAGGATGGAGAAACGGTCGTTTGGGAGTCTCATGCCATTCTTCGATATCTGGCAGCGATGTATGGGAGGCCACAATTCTGGGCAGAAGACGCAGAGACACGTTCGCATACCGATCGATGGCTCGACTGGAATGCAACGACACTGCAGCCGGATTTTCTGAACGGCGTTTTCTGGGGATGGTTTAGAACCCCGGCCGAAAAGCGAAACATGAAGGCTGTAGAGAGGAAGATTGCGGCCTGCAGCCAACATATGGAACTGCTTGACCAAACAATTGGCGACAAGCCATTCCTACTTGGCAATGAATTGACGCTTGCGGATATTGCAATCGCCACAAGTTTTCACCGATACTTTAACATCGAGATTTCGCGTCCCAATTTGCCGCGCGTTGAAGCTTGGCACCGGCGTCTAGAAGAACGGCCCGGCTACCAGCAACATGTCATGGTCCCTTTTGCAGATCTATTCGGCCGGCTGGCGTTTTGACAGATCAAGCGATTGCGATAGCTCTCTAAACCATCCTGGAGCCTGAGCTGGCGGCGGGCTCGATCGCAATCAAGCGTCACCTGCGCGGAACATTGAATTTTTGGGCCGTGTTCTTGGCGACCGTTCAAATCTGATTTGAGCGGTAGTGATGACGACTTCGGAAGCCGCTATCGCAAAATCAAGGCCTCATTTTTAATGTTCGAATTTTTCGAATACTCTGATTGAATTGAGCGATGTTGTTGTTCTGTTTCCGCTTCACTACTTTGATCTCATGAGATGGTTACAGAGTGAGAAACGGAGAGCAAGACATGAGAGCCTTTTTCGTTGCCTGCGCACTAATTTTCCTGGCACAGCCGGCAGTCGCCAAGGATGCACGCGTGATTGAGATCGCGACAGTGATTCTCAAACCGGGCGTAACGCCTGAAGCCTTCGCAAAAGTGGATCAAGCTGTCGAGCGTGAGCACGTCAACAAGCAACCGGGGTTCGTTTCGCGAAAGACGGCTTTGAACGGGCGCACGTGGCTTGTCATTGTCCATTGGCGATCGGCAAAAGATGCTGAAGCTTCGATGGCATCCTTTTCGAAAGCGCCTGCTGCGGCAAAGTTCATGTCCATGATTGATGCCTCATCAATGCGAATGACCCGCTATGATGTGATCCGGTAAACCGGGAGATGCTCTGTCCCATCTCATTTATAAAGTCCCAAGGGCTTCGCAGATGCGGAGCGTGCTGGAAATAGGGAGTGCTCAGTTTGGCAATCTTGAGCGGACTCAAGCAGGCGGTTGGCAAAGTAGCAGGGCGCAGAAGCCCGAGGCTGTTGACGGTGAGCAGGGCCTGGCGGCTAACGCCGAACATGATACGCGTCGTGTTCTCAGGGCCCGAACTTGCGGATTTTCCTGAAGGGCGAGAGGGTGGTAATTGCAAGTTGATGCTGCCCGATCCGGATGAGAGCCGAGCGCTATTTTCCAAGCGCCTGACGGATGGTCCGCCACCGTCGCGACGAACCTACACCGTTCGCAAGTTTGATCGTGAGAAGCAGGAGTTGTCTATCGACTTTGTTGCCCACGGTGACGAGGGCCCGGCATCGCGCTGGGCGACAACTGCAAAGTCTGGCGATTTCCTTGGGTTCGCCGGACCGAGTATGCCCAAGGTCAATCACTTTGAAGCTGATTGGTATTTGGTTGCTGCTGATCCCTCGGCCATACCCGTTGCAGCCGCCACTTTGGAGGCCATGCCTCGCGACGCAGCTGGTGTGGCTATTTTCGAGGTCACGTCGCCGGAAGACAGACAGCAACTCTCAATACCAGAGGGCTTTAATGTGCACTGGCTCGTTCACTCCGACCCGCATCAGCCCTCGCTGGCGCAAGAAACACTGTTGCGTTCATTGCCTTGGCCGGAGGGACGTGTCCAGACATGCATTGCTGGTGAGTCGAGTGTGATCCGAAGCTTGCGGGCATTCCTGCATCAAGAAAAGCAGCTGCCGAGAAGTGATACGTACATCTCCGGCTATTGGAAGATCGGACTGGTTGAAGACGAGCACCAAAAACTCAAACGCGCCGACGGATGAAGCGATTTGGGCACGTAACCGGCTGGTCTATCTCCGCCAGCCGTCCTTCATGCCAGAATACGCACCGCAGTATCCCCATCGCATGCAGGTCGGGCCTTTGAGCATTGGTCAGTCCCGAGACTGGAACTTGGTCAGCTCTTGCCTACAAGTCTTTCAATTGCGCGCTTGTCAAATGTTCCGATCTTGCGATCAAGAATGTATGGCAGAAATGATCCCGTTGGCCTGAGGGTCAAAAATGGGGTGTGGAGTTCAAACTTCTTGCGCACCGGATCGCTGACTTGGCGAAAGACGGCGCGGCCCTCGTGTTCGCGCACGTCGGCAAAGTCTTGAGCAAGTAGATTCTTCTCGGTTTTGTCGGACGAGATAGTTGTTCGGACACGTGACGCTGCACTGTGAGTTGCTTAGTCGTGCCCGGTCTTTGTGGAATTAGACGAAGGGCTCAAAAGCATCTATTGGCGATGCGACGAGCATCATCGTGTTCTGTAGCTTCCGGTCAGCAACGTTTGGCTGCGATCACACACGGGTCGCGCAACTAACTGCTAAGTTCGGACCACGTAAACAGAACACTTTGCATGCGCCACAACGTGGCTTGCCGTGGTTCCCAATATATAGTCCTTTATCTTCGGATTGGCCGAACCCATGACGATCACATCGACATTGCGAGTTTCGGCGAGTTTGACAATTTCACGATGCACTGCTCCCAAAGGGACGATCGTCTCCAACTCGACACCTTCGGCAGGATAGGCTTCGACGAATTTTTGCAACGCGTCGCCCCAAAACGCCTTTGAATCAGTGATCATCAAATTGCGTTCCATCTCCGGAGCGACCGTTGCCACAAGAAGCTTGGCACCACGGCGACGTGCCATCGCAACGGCTTCCCAGTAGGCTCCAGTATTCCACTTCACGTGACGCAGATTGATTGGGCAAAGAATGAGGTTCGTGTCTCGGTGCATTTGGGCCACCTAATAATTTGACAATTCAACTTCCCAGTTTGTCATTCGCTGTTACCTACCCAGTAGCATGGGTCGGATCGCCTTGTCTGCCGTTAAGGCTGCTCCGAGCCTGTTGTGCACACATGGCTGTTTTCTTGTATTGGCCAATAAGGCGTCATCGACACGGATCATGCAGACCGCTAGACAGGGTGAGATGACAGGGGCCGCAAACGTGCAAACGATCAATGTAGAACCTGAACCACCTAGCATTCGTTACATTCGAGCAACCCAGCCGTGGTGGGTGAATGTGATCTTCTGGCTTGGTCGACTGGCGCTCGCCGGAGCAATCCTGTCCGCGCTGTTGCCAATCCTTTTGACACTTGTCTACGTCTCCAATGACATGCAAATTTCGGAAAAGCCGACTTGGGCGACCGGTTATAACTCGGTTTGGATCGCATTGTGGTTTCTGCAGATCATGATGTGGAGCTTCTTGGCTGTCACTTTGTATCGAGGTCTCCACGGATTGCCGGTCTTGTTCAAAGACCGATACGTCGAGGCCTTTAGTTTCGATGCGGCTGCGATCTGGTCTCTGTTTCCACTTGCGCTCTTTCTCCTTCCATTGCAGCTGGCACGGGCTGACTTGGTTGTTCTGCCAAACTGGGTCGAGGGCATTTACAACAGCGCTGCTTGGATTGTTAATTTCTTTGGCTGGCTACTTTGACCGGACACCTTTATTGGTCCGGCGGTTCACGATGCTACCAATGAAGCCGTGATCTATGCCGACAGCGCGGACCTTGCCAAAGGGGGATATGAGGAAAAACTGCCGCTCAGCTACATTGCTATCGATAGCCAATCAAAGGCCATCTTTTGGGCAGACATCTTTCCGCTAGACGTTCACCGCAAACTGCTGGTTGCCTGGTTGATGCTCTGTGTTTCTTTGCGGCAGTGCACGCGGCTAAACGAACATTTTTTCTGGGTCGGAAATTTGATTTGATGATTGAGCTATTCTCGTATCGGTGGGATATCTGGTGGACGTGGTTATTGACTATTCTGACCGCGGCCCTGTTTTGCTTCATTGGAACCAATCAAGGTTACAGTGCCGATCCGGCTAAGCTTGCAGGCCCCTTTCAGAAAGCCAAATTTGCCGCCGTTGTGCAATCTATCCGCAAAAGAAATCTCAAATCCGACCGCTTACATCGATTTCGCCTCGACAGACACTTCTCCCCGAGCTCCTTAAAGCGATTGGAAGGACGTTTGAGGCGCGGTGCAGGGCGTGGTGTCGTTTGGGCAGAAGTGTCGACCAGCGGCGCGCTCCAAGTAGCTATCGAAACGCGCGATTTTGGTCGCCGTGGCGAAGTCGGTTACATGTATTCAGACGTGCAGCTGACCATATCTGACACTGTTGAGCTCGGTCGGGAATGGACGGTTCTGCGCCAGGTTGCCAACAACTGGTGGATGATCGTTTACAGACTAGGCTGATTGGTTCCTCGATCTGCCGTTTGTGGTTCACACTAAGTTGTCCGCTGTGGTGGGCTAAGCGCGGCACCAGGGAAAACCATCGGGATAAGTGAGCCGTCAATATTCGGAGTTTGTGTGCCGCGACACTCATTCTGGGTCTATTGTCATTTGCTGCGATTGCTTGGCATCTCGCCGGGTAGCGGTTTCGATTCTGGCGCTCATCATGTCGTGTGGAATACTGCTTGCTCCATTGCTGCCTTCGTGTGCTTGCGGGCCACGTTCGCCAAGCGACTGGTTTGCACACAACCCAGATGAAATGCGAGCCCGTTTCAGAATCACCTATTTGAATGTAGCGAAGTATGATGCGGCGAGTTTCGTTGTGCACCTGATGGGACGACAGGAATGGGCTGCGAAATTCTCTGAAGATGCTGATGCTATTCGCAAGGTCATGCGCGTTAAAGCTGAGGAGATCAACGCATCGTCGCCGCAGAGACGCCAGCGGGTAACAGGTCGACCAAGTCGATCGCGCGATCGAACGTCTCGCCGAGTTCGTAAAATTGATGGACCAGGAGCTGATCTAGCTGCCAAACTAATTTTGCAGTGTACTTAGGTGGTAAAGCCCAATGAACCTGAGTGCTCCGAGATGCGAACCAAAACTAGTCAGGTATGACTATTGGTGTGTCGTCGCGATTGCCCCATTCGGCCCAGGACCCGACATAGTTGCGGACTTGCGGATAGCCCAGTGCGGAAAGAACGAGAAAAGTATTGGCCGAACGATATCCACCCTGACAAACCGCTATAATTGTTTTGTTCGGAGTCACGCCTTTTGCTTCGTACATCTCCTTCACGAAGCCGGCCGGACGCAATGCCCCACACTCATCCAGATGATCGCGCCAGAATACGTGAACAGCGCCGGGTATTGTGCCGACCCGTTGGGCGCGTCTTTCAGTGCCGTTGTGTTCTGATCGCCGCCTTACATCGAGGATGACCGTTGTGTCATCGCTGATCGCTTGCGCGACGTCGAAGCGCGTGGCCAATAGTTCAAGACGTCTGCCTCCCCGGAATGGCGGAGGCGTCGGAGGCGCCTTCTCAGGCGGCACAGGTGCTGCGACATTGCCAATGCGGGAAAGCGGACGACCAGATGCCACCCATGCATCAGATCCGCCATCAAGCAGTTTCACATTCGGGTGGTCGAGCACGCTCAGCAACCAGACGGCGCGCGCGGCTCGCTCTCCACTTTCGTGATCGTAGATGACGACGGGACGATCTCGCGATACGCTTCTCGCCCCAAACGGACCGTGGAACATGGATAGGAATGCTTCGAGTGGGGCTGGCGAGGTATCGTTTAGACTGAATGAGTAAATATCGAGATGCTTGGCTCCCTCGATATGGCCAAAAGCAAAATCCTCTGCCGGGCGCAAGTCTAACAGCGTCACCTCCCCCAGTGTCGCGGTCAGGCGATTGCAATCTATGAAGTACTGGTGGTCCACATAGGTCTCAAATGGCATGGGCTTCCCCGTTGATGCCGCGTCAACTCAATTGAACATCTCTTTCTGTCCCGCCTAGATGCAAGGAACCAACGGGAGCTGGTTGTGTTCTACCTGGATGAAAGGTTTCAAACAATCCACTGGAGGTCGCCAACGCCTACCTATTTGTCAGAGCTGACATGCTTCCACTGGATATCGCTGAGTGTGCTCAACTTTACACTCGGTCTAAGGAAAACTATTCCGAGCAAAGCTCGGTAGATCTGGCTCCGGAAAACGGAAAAGACTGAGTCAGCTTGCTTTCCTATCTACAGGGAAAGTGTGGTCGTCGCGACGGTCGGGTACGGGCAGCGATTGAGGGATGATTGACGGCACTTCGGACTTTGGGAAACGCATGGCTCCGTCCTGATCGTTAGTCGACACTCACGCGATCAGAAACTTAGTTCAAGCCGTTCCCTGAGCTGGCAAGAACAAATCAGTTACATCAGATCGCCGTCTTGCCGGCCGTGTCGAACCGCGACGTGAATCTGATCACGTTGAACGCCAATGTCCTCCAATTGGTACTCACTCATTTGCATCAATGATCCTTCAGCTGCGCGGTAGCGCAATTCGTTTCTGAACGAGGCTGTGAGACTGTCTAACACACTGACGAACTTCATCACGCCAGCTGCAAGGGCACTGCAAACATAGCGGTCGCGCAATTTTACCGCCATCGCCGTGTAGTCGATGTAATTGAGGCGACTGGTCTTAGCGTTGACGAGGAGTGGTCGAATTTGAATACCGTGAATTCTACGCAAGGATTCACGCGTGTGCATTTCCATTGTCTTCTCCTTGATTGATTAGTGGGGGCCATGCGCGACTGCGCGCGTGCTCGCCTATTTCGCTCATAATTCGGCCATACAGGCATACGTCTTCGTGCCTGTCGGCTTAGTTGCGTTGCTACTGCTGGTGTCGGAGCAGTCCGGCGGGGCGCTGCTTCCTGCGCCGAGGGAGCGCTGCATCAAGACGGTATCGAGCCACCTGCCATGTTTGAAACCGACCGCCTGGAATGTACCGACCATTTGGAAGCCGAGGGCCGCATGCAGGGCAATGGAGCTTGAATTCGCACTATCACCAATAACGGCAATCATCTGCCGCCACCTACTCGCTTCGCAACGAGCAATCAGTTCGGTCAGAAGCGCGCGGCCAATGCCCTGACCTTGTGTTTTTTCTGATACGTAGACGGAGTTCTCGATCGTATTGATGTATGCCGAGCGTGGACGAAACGGCATAGCGTAAGTGTAGCCCGCAATTTCGCCCTCATGCTCCGCAACCAGGTAGGGAAGACCAAGCTGCAAGGCTGTCTCACGACGCTTTAACAGGTCGTCTACTGTTGGTGGTCTCGTCTCAAATGTTGCCGATCCTTGTAAAACCTGATGAGCATAAATCTCTCGTACGGAATACATGTCGACCGCCGATGCATCGCGGACTAACGTGCTTTCCAGCAGGGATTGGGCAGCTTGCGTCATGGAGCCTCCTTCGTCGATCGGCGCTCCTGCTTTTGCATCCATTCTTCAGATGAAGCAGGTATTTGCTCAGCTATCATTAGGAGGGTGGACTAAACCTATTCATAAATGAAGGTTTGATAATTTATGCAAATCATAAGATATTTTTCGCATGCGGTACGCTTGGGCGAGCGAGAATTGGCACAGGTGCAACTGTCTGCATCTATCTGCTGCCGC
Source organism: Pseudomonadota bacterium (assembly GCA_039183375.1). GTDB lineage: Bacteria > Pseudomonadota > Alphaproteobacteria > Rhizobiales > Hyphomicrobiaceae > Tectiglobus. The sequence continues at coordinate 2,065 of JBCDBQ010000209.1, read as the reverse complement.
CGATGATTCGCGGCCCTATCGAAGGGTTGTGATGTGGGGCAATTTTTGTGTCGGCCCTTTCAGGATCAGAGAGCTGTCGTCGTGGAATTGCGATGGCAAGTGAACCTGCGGCCCTGATCCAGCGACCAATGAGTGCTGGATAGTACCGTCGTTTCAATAACAGGGGCGATTTGCAGAGCGTTACCGGGTCTTGCGCACGCCGTGGGCGTCCGTCAGGTAACAATGGTTGTCGCCTCACTCAGATCTATGGTCACTGTACGGAGTTTCCGCAGGGACCCGAGAGGAGGTCTCATGTCAGGACGAAGTGCATTTCTGACTATTCTGTTGGCGCTGGTCGCCGGCATCATCACCGGTGTGTTTCGCTTTGGTAGCACTGGTATTGACGCACGCTACTCTGTTGTTTGCCTACCGCTCCACGAGGCGAAAGCTGCGGGCATCATCGATGAGGACCAACGCAAGTCGATCATCGACCGCGTGATTGCGAATAACGAACTTTCGACGAACGACATTCTTGCGCTGCAACGCGTGCGATTTGGTTGTCTTGACTTCACCGCTACGAGGAGATCGTGATGAGAACGATTTGGGTCATCCTATTGTCGCTCATTGTCTTTGCCCTCGGTTTCGGCGGCAGCCTTGCCTATTCGGGTTACAAGGCATCGACAGATGCTTTTAGTCTCCTCTGCCATGTCCTCGACGAAGGTGAGCGGAACAAGGACTTCACGCGTGTGCAGCGCGGTCTGATCATTGACCGCACGGTCGCCAAGATGCAGCGGGCTGACACGGATCGAGACAGGGAGCGTGGCGGGTTCTTGAAGGACCTCAAGACGGGCTGCATCAAAATTGCTCCCGGCATCCAGCCGAAGTCCTAGATGTGCTCGGGTCGCGCTCGCTCACGGGTGATGCGATTCTCGGCACCAGTCCGAAAACGGCATCAACCTTTCGAGTTTTATCCCTCGGGGGTATTGCAGAAAAGGGCAATTTTGTTGCCGACGTCGTCTCGAAGATATCCGACATAGAAGTTCGTGCTGTACTCGGCTCGATATCCAGGAGCACCGTCATCAGAGCCACCGGCTGTGCAGCCGGCAGCGTGAAGGTCACGGACGAGCTGCTGCGTTGCAGCCTTGAAGGCAAGCATTGAACCATTCCCAAGAGTTGCAGAACGCTCGTCAAAGGGCTCGCGAACATAGATTGTGCCCTGGTCGTCGGGAAGCGAATAGATGGCCACGCCGGGTGCCTTTGTTAGCTCATAACCGAGCGGGCAAAGGATGGCGGTGTAGAAGCGTTCGGAACGATTGATGTCGTTCGCTCCAACGATGACGTAGCTGAGCATGGAACACTCCACGGCGGCAGTGAAACACGAATGATGGCGTGCAAGTCCCGTCTCACAGGCCGTCCATCTCGTCAATTGGGCACAGGCCAAACCACTATGCTTGACTGCTGTTTCTGTGTGGCACCAACAAGAAGAATTCTATGCTAGTGGTACAGGGTGAACTCATTACGATTAGGTTGTCAGGTCCATGCTCATTGCCCAGTTGTCCGATCCACATGTCTGTGGCGAGAAGATACTTTACCAGGGGCTGGTTGACTCGAACGCCATGCTGGCGGCCGCGGTACGACATCTCAACGCGTTGTCGCCAGCGCCTGATGTTGTGATCCTGACCGGCGACGTGACCGAGAACGGTACGCCTGAGGAATATGCAAACAGCCGCAAACTTCTTTCGGAAATCAAACAGCCACTGATCGTTATCCCGGGCAACCACGACCAGCGTGATGCATTTCGCGCTGGCTTTTCCGATAAGGATTACTTGCCAAAGGCCGGCCCGATACACTTTGCGGTTTCGGGTCTCGCGGATGTTCGCATTGTGGCACTCGATGTCACTGTGCCGGGGGCTCATCATGGCGATATTGATGATACGGCGATCGCGTGGCTCGAAACATGTCTTGCCGAGGAGCCCGACCGCCCGACAATTCTCATGCTTCATCAGCCGCCGTTTCGGAGTGGTATTCCATACCTTGACCAATACCGATGCTTTGGTGCAGAGCGCCTTGAAGGGCCCTTGCAGAG
>JBCDBQ010000208.1:0-10992 GCA_039183375.1 Pseudomonadota bacterium | reverse complement strand
GTATTCGTAAGCCCGTGTTTCCAATACTCAAGCAACGCCTCATGGATATTGCCTTCGTCGATTTCGGCATCACCCATGAGTGAAATCATGCGACCCTTGGGCCAGTCTTCGGACCACCCTTTCGCATGCACGTAGTCCTGGATCAGGCTCGCGAAACCGGTCATCGCTACGCCCAAGCCAACAGATCCCGTCGAGAAGTCCACGTCATCGCTATCTTTTGTTCGCGAGGGATAGCTTTGCGCCCCTCCCAACCCACGAAAGTTTTGCAGTTTGTCGACGCTCTGATTGCCCAGCAAATACTGAATGGCGTGAAACACCGGGCTCGCATGCGGCTTCACAGCAATCCGGTCTTCCGGGCGCAAGATGTGGAAATACAGCGCCGTCATCAGCGTTGCCATCGACGCTGATGAAGCCTGGTGCCCGCCCACCTTCAAGCCATCCCCGCGATCAACTTCGTGATTGGCATGATGGATCAGATAGGACGAAAGCCAAAGGACCTTGCGCTCTAATTCCCGTAGCACGTCCAACGTTGATGCATCGTAGGACTTCGCTGGCAAAGGCGTATCCATAATTAATCGTCCCCAGCAGATGTTTCGAGTTTGACGGTCAAACCTGCCGCCTCAAGGGCCGCAACGGTTGCATTGAGATGAGCTCGATCGCGGGTTTCAATCACCACATCGAGCAGCGCCGCTTTCGCCGGCAGATCAGAAAACACACGTTGATGCGCAACCTCCACAATGTTGGCACCGGCATCACCAAGACAGTTCGTGACACGTGCCAAATGGCCAGGCTGATCAACCAGATCGATGAGCAATCGCGAGAGACGCCCCTGTCGCGCCAAATTCCGGGTCAAAACACCTGCCAGCAGGCGCGTATCGATGTTACCGCCACAAAGAATGGTGCCAACCTTGCGACCTGCAAAACGATCAACATCCGCAATGATCGCAGCGATACCAGCAGCCCCGGCCCCTTCGACCACTGTCTTCTCAATATCGATAAGCAAGCTCACAGCGCGTTCCAACGTCGCCTCGTTGACCAGAACAATATCGTCAAGCAGGTCGCAAATGATCTGCTGCGTCAGGTGGCCGGGCTGCTTGACGGCAATCCCTTCAGCAAGTGAATCGCTTTTGGCTGGCAATTGCTTGCCATGAAACAAGTTGTACATCGCCGGAAAAAGCTCGGCCTGAACACCAATCAGCTCCAAATCCGGCTTGATGGTTTTCGCGGCTATGGCAACACCTGAAGCCAGCCCACCTCCACCAACAGGAATGACAAGAACGTCAAGGTCGGGCGCCATCTCCAAAAACTCGATCGCAATAGTCCCCTGACCTGCAATGACGAAGGGATCATCGTAAGGGTGGATGAAAGTCAGATTATTGGACTTGCCATAATCTCGAGCGTAAGCCGACGAGTCCTCCAGCGTCTTGCCTTCGACAATGACGTTGGCACCATAGCGCTCTGTATTGACAATTTTCACCGTTGGCGTGCCGATCGGCATCACAATCGTGGCAGACAATCCAAGGCGCTGCGCATGGTAGGCGACACCCTGCGCGTGATTCCCCGCCGACATGGCAATGACGCCTCTATCAGCTTCTATCCCGGCCAAATGCGATAAGCGGTTAAGGGCACCACGTTCTTTAAACGAAGCTGTAAACTGCAAGTTCTCAAACTTCAGCCAGAGATCACAGCCAGCAACATCGGATAACGTTCGGGAGCGCGCGCACGGCGTATTCAGGACCTGGCCATGCAGTGCTTTGCCGGCCAGCAATACATCGTCATAGGAGACACGACGGCTCCACTCAGCATGCGGTCCGGTCATTTCAGAATCCATCCTTTGGACTCGAGAATACGGCAAAGCGAAAGCTCATACTTTGCAAATTTTGCCAATAATACGCTATATCGTGGAGAAATATCACAGCAACTGGCCTCCAAATGACAGAAATCACCAAGAAAGCGTTGGACAGTGTTGACCAACGGATACTGCGAGCCTTGCAGGAAGACGGTCGCCTAACAGCAACGGATCTTTCCGAGCGCGTCGGCATCACAACCAGTCCGTGCCTGCGTCGACTCCGCCTCCTTGAGGAAGCCGGCATTATCCGCGGCTACACGGCCTTGGTGGATCAGTCAAAGATCGGCCTGCCGATAAGCGTCTTCGTCTCGATCAAGCTCGAACGCCAGAGTGAAGAGGCAATGGAACGCTTCGAAACGGCCGTGAGGCGTTGCCCGGAAGTGCTCGAATGCTATTTGATGACCGGGCCTCGGGACTACCTGCTCCGCGTCGTCGCCAAAGACCTCGATGACTACGAGCGCTTCGTCAAAGTAACACTGACGCGGATCAGCGGTATTGCCAACATCGAGTCGAGTTTTGCGCTGGGCCAGGTCAAACACTCCAACTCGCTTCCAATCGAAACAGGTTGATCCGTCAGAGAGCCTCTGTAACTGACGTCGAAAGTCGGCTACAACGCCGGTCGAACAAACATTCTTTATTGGAGGGGACGATACCGATGGCGAAGGTTGCTTGGATCGGATTGGGCGTAATGGGCTATCCTATGGCAGGACACATCCTGCAAAAGGGTGGTCATGAGTTGGTGGTCTATAACCGCACTGCGGCCAAATCCGCAGAGTGGGTTCAGAAGTATGGAGCTGGCAAGGCCGCCGCAACACCGCGTGAGGCAGCCGAGGGCGCTGATTTTGTCTTCTGCTGTGTCGGCAATGACCATGATCTCCGCTCTGTCACGACAGGACCCGACGGTGCGTTTCATTCCGTCGAAAAAGGTGCGGTTTTTATCGACAATACGACTGCATCAGCAGATGTCGCCCGCGAGCTGCACGCCGAAGCAAAGTCGAAAGGCTTTGATTTCCTCGATGCTCCGGTCTCTGGTGGCCAGGCTGGCGCAGAGAATGGCGTTCTCACGGTTATGGTTGGTGGTGACAAGGCCGTGTTTGATCGCGCACTCCCCGTTATCGACTGTTATGCGCGCCAGGTAACGCTGATCGGAGAAGCAGGGGCCGGACAGCTCTGCAAAATGGTCAACCAGATTTGCATCGCCGGCCTCGTCCAAGGCTTATCGGAAGGCGTGCACTTTGCCGAGAAGGCAGGCCTCGACATGCGGGCCGTCATGACGACGATCGACAAGGGCGCAGCTGGATCGTGGCAAATGGAGAACCGCTGGGAAACCATGGCAGACGGCAAGTATGACTTTGGCTTCGCCGTCGACTGGATGCGCAAAGACCTAGATATCGCGCTGGCTGAAGCGCGCCAGAACAACGCCAGCCTGCCGGTTGCTGCATTGGTCGACCAGTTCTACTCGGAAGTCCAGAAAATGGGTGGCGGACGCTGGGATACGTCATCTCTTCTGGCCCGCTTGAATAACGCCGACAAGTAGACACGCACCGTGATCCGGCGCCCTGTCGACGGATCAATATATTTAGAGAACGAGGCAGGTCGTCGAGCCGTGTGCGTAAAGCTTACCGGCCTCATCGACCAGCCGGCCCTCTGCCGTTGCCGTACGCCGACCGGCATGCACCACATGCCCCTCAGCACGCACAATCCCGGTCTTCTCGAATATCGGCCGAATGAAATTCACCTTCAGCTCAAGCGTGGTGTACTGAGCTGGAGCAGGCAGGGTCGTATGAACGGCGCATCCCATGCAGGAGTCGAGCAGCGTTGATGGCCAGCCGCCATGAACGGTACCCAACGGATTATAGAAGCCAGCCGAAGGCTTTCCGGCGAAGACCACACGTCCCTCTTCAACTTCGACGATGTCAATCTGCAGTTCCTTTGAAATACCGGCTGACGGGATCCGCCCTTCCTGCATCGCCCGCAGAAACTCAAGACCGGTCATTGATGCAACTGTATCCGCATCGGCGACGCCATAGGCACGCTCGACAGTGAACGGTTGGTATGTGCTCATGCTTGCTTTTCCGTTCTTGAACCGCTTCGCGCCTTGCGTTCCGCAAATGTCAACGGCACGGCCGTGGTGTATTTGATCTGCTCCATCGCAAAAGCCGATGAGACCTTTGTGATGTCGATCCTCGAAATCAGCTTCTTGTAGAACTCGTCGTAGGCCGCAATGTCCGGCACCACGACACGCAACATGTAATCAACCTCCCCGCTCATTCTGTAAAACTCAACGATCTCCGGAAAATCTTTGACCGCCTCGTGGAAGCGCTCAAGCCATTCTAGCGAGTGCGAGTCCGTCTTGATGGAAACGAACACGGTGACGCCAGCTGAAACCTTCTCTGCATCCAGAATAGCGACCCGGCGCTGGATAACGCCTGCCTCTTCGAGCTTCTGAATGCGCCGCCAACACGGTGTGGTGGACAATCCCACCTCTTTGCCAATTTCGGCGACTGCACGCGTGCAGTCTTCCTGCAGGATTCGAAGGATCTTGAGATCCATTTTATCCAGAGTCACGGCGGCTCTCCTAATCGGTAACGCATCCGACCAATTGCCAACAATTGGAAAATATTGCTCTCTTATCGTAATTCATAGAGGATTTATAGAAAAAAATACCACTTCAGATCTGAAGATGCTGTCGCACCATCTGTTGCAGAACAGGCAACAATTCGTCGCCAAACCACGCATTCTTCTTAAGCCAGGCGTTGTTGCGCCAAGAGGGATGCGGCAGAGGAACCACCGCCGGACACAGACTGAGGTAAGTCCGCCAAGCCTTGACGGTTTCTGTCAGGTTTGCTTGCCGCTGCCGCCCGAGATGCCACTGCTGAGCATACTGCCCGACGACCAAGATCAGTCGAATGTCGCCAAGTTCTTCGAAGACGGCTTCTCGCCAGCGCGGCGCGCATTCTTTCCGGGGTGGTAGATCACCACCTTTGTTGTCGAGACCCGGAAAGCAAAAACCCATTGGCACGATAGCGATGCGGGATGTGTCATAGAATTCGTCTTCACTGACGGCCATCCATGCGCGCAATCGATCACCAGATGGGTCTGTGAACGGTACGCCGCTTGCGTGAACCCGAGTACCAGGCGCCTGGCCACAAACGGCGATCTTTGCAGTAGGTGAAGCCAGTAGCACCGGACGGGGCTCATGCGGCAATGGACGACCTTTGGGCTGCTCGACACAAATTCGGCATGCCGAAATGGCCTCAAGCAGCTCCTCAAGAGAAGAGGCATCGGACATGTCATTGCCCTACAAAACAAGCCAGGAGGTACGGACACGCGCCAGAGTTTCAGCACGCATCAAAGATCGATAATCATACCATCGTCTGCAACGTCAACACGTGGTTGGCGAACTTGCTCAACATTGGCCAACATCTTCTCACCAAGATGCGTGAGCAGGATTTTCCGAGCCGTGAGCTCCGGGAGTTTCGCTTCAATATCTGACCAGCTCATGTGGTAGTGTTCTTTGTCGCGATAGCCAAAGCACTCGCAGATGAAGAGGTCGGCCTCGGCAGAGCATCCCAGAAGCTCATCCTTCCACTCGGTATCTCCGGAGAAAGCAATGACGCGACCACCCGCTTCAATCCGCAAGGCACTCGACAACGCACCAGACGGATGGCTCACAGGGAACGGCTTAACGCTAAAGCCTAAAGCCTCGAAAGCTTCGTACTCGCTGTAGACTTGGAAGTGAACATCGAAAGACGGCTCGACGCTGGTGGAGCCAGGAAAGAGAACCTCCGCTGCCGCGAGATAGCGTTCCCGTGTTCCCTCAGGCCCGATGACTGTCAACGGCGCAATTCTACCGCTGACGTATTGCGCATGCATGATCCACCAGACCAAACCTGCGTAGTGATCACCGTGAAGATGCGACAGAACAATCGTATCAACATCATTTGGGTTCAGAGCCAGTCTCTGCAAACCAATCAAAGCGGTCGCGCCACAATCAATAAGAAACTGAGTATCCGGCAAAGCGACATGAAAGCTGGTTTGCAGCCGCCCACCAGAGCCAAATGCATCACCACAGCCGACAACACTCAACCGGAGCGGACCACGATTGCTTTGGTTCGTGGCCCCTTCTTCGGTTTCCGCCGAGCGCTTTCTCCAGAATGAGAACATTCGTATCGAACCCAGTCTCAACCCTCAGCGCAACTGCGAACTCGGACGTTGTGCCACCACATCATACCAACGCTTGATATGCGCATAATCCTCTGGGACCTGGAGACGTGCAGGCTTCATAAAATCGATAGCAACAAGCGCCGTGATATCAGCAATCGTGTATCGGTTCCCCGCAACGTAGTCGTGCTGGCCCAAAGCATCATTTAGCACGCTGAGATATTCCATTGCTCGCGGCTTATTGGCCTCCGCCCATTCTGCAATCTGCGGATTTTCGAGCACAGCCATAGCCGGATGTGTATGTCGGAAGCATTGGGCAATATGAAACAACAACCCAAGTTCCATACGTCGGGTCCACATCTCAACGGTCGCCGTCTCCAAGGGAGAACTACCAAACAGGTTTGGATCTGGGTGAATTCCCTCAAGATAACGGCAAATCGCAACAGACTCGGAAATAGCCGTGCCGTCGTCGAGAACAAGAACCGGAACCCTCTGGACGGGGTTCAGCGCTGTGAATTCCGCAGCCCGATGATCGCCCTTATTGAGCTCGACGACCTCGTAAGGAATATCCAGTCCTTTTTCGGCAACGAACAGTTTTACTCGGCGGGGATTCGGAGCCCCAGGTTGCTCCAAGATTTTCATTCGAGTTTCCAAGTCTTCACAAGCAAAGCGCACCCTATCGAGCACGCTGAGGCCGAGTTCGTCTAGGAGAAACAGCCGTGAATAGGTGTTTATCGTCGAATTGGCCGAGGCGACGTGATAATGCCGCAATCGATCACACAAAAGTTGCAATTGCAACCGCGTGCGCCCTCAGGATCAGACCAATATTTCTGCTGCTTTGATTCAAGAACGACAATCATCGTAAACTATTGATTACCAATTTCTGTCATCTCTTGTTCCGAGCCGGCTCGCTCATGATTGCATGAGCAACCGAATAACGAGAGGCAGATACAGCTAGTGGCAGCGGCACCGGGAACAATCCGTGCGCGCAATGGGAACCTGTCACGGTCCCAGCACCCTGGCGCTCGCGCAAACTCCGCTCAACCATCTATACGAGATATTCGCCAGAAGCTGCTCGATGAAGACGAGCGCCCACCGGAGCTACGCTACGAACTGATCCTCATGTTCGTGCGCAATGAACTTGCCGCCCAGTGGACGATCCTGGTGCTGGCATTCATATTCTCGCTCGCATCAATGTTCTGGGCGCCGCCGTTGCAGGCCATCACTTGGCTGATTGTCGTCGTTGCGGCAAAAATCTGCCTTCTGGAAGTCTGCCGCCATTTCAAGGGGCAGGATCCCGAGACGATTGACTTAAAGATTTGGACACGGCGCCTGATCATTGCGGAAGCCATTTGCGGGATTTCCTGGGCTGGTTTTGCGCTCGTTGGTGCCGGTAACAACGTCACCGGCGACCAGGGTTACATCTTTTCGTCTCACGTCTTCATCTTTGCCTCACTGATTGTCGTACTCGCAATCAGAATGACCTTCGCATCGACGATGCTGCCGCTGTTGTATGTCGGCACAATTCCGATGACCTTGGCGGTGGTCACGCACCTCGTCCTGCAAGGCGACTTCTTTTACTTCGCCCTGGCATCGCTTGCTGTCGGTGTGCACATCTACTTCATCTTCCTGGCCAAGGGCTTGCAGACGACAGCTGTCTCGATGCTGAACTTCCGCCTGCAAAAAGACCTGTTGATTGCCGAGCTGGCTGAATCGAAGTCGATCTCAGACGAAGCGCGCCGACGGGCCGAAGATGCGAACCTGGCCAAGTCTAGATTCCTTGCCACAATGAGCCACGAATTACGTACGCCACTCAATGCAGTGCTCGGTTTCTCTGAAGTCATGAAGGCTGAGATACTCGGTCCGCTCGAAAACGACACGTACAAGGAATACGCCGAGAACATTCACACCAGTGGCTCGCACCTGCTCAACCTCATCAATGAGATACTCGACCTGTCTCGGATTGAAGCTGGCAAATACGAATTGAACGAAAAGAACATCCTGCTTGGAGATATCATCGACGATAGTCTCAGCCTTCTGAAGCTGAGAGCAGAGACCAAGGGAGTGCGGCTGAACAACCGTTGCGCAGCAGATCTGCCGGCGCTGTGGGCTGATGAAAGAGCCGTACGCCAAATCTGCCTGAACCTGCTTTCAAACGCTATAAAGTTCACGCCACGGGGTGGTGAGATCAATCTGCATGGGGCCAACACAGCCGATGGCGGGCAGCTTCTGTCCGTCACCGATACCGGCCCCGGCATTCCTCAGGATGAGATACCGAAAGTCCTTGAATCCTTTGGCCAAGGGTCCCTCGCTCATCAAACAGCTGAAGGCGGAACGGGATTGGGGCTTTCGATCGTTCAGAGCTTGATTGGTCTGCACGGTGGAAAATTCGACTTGACGTCTGAACTCAGAAAAGGAACGTGCGCCACGGTGCACTTCCCTGGATCGCGTGTGATCGGTAATCAATCCGAACCTGCCTCCCAGTCGCAGCCGGCACAGTCTCAACCGATCGAAGCCGCAACACCAGCCCGGCCTAGGCGTTCTTCTCAAAGGCGGCCAGCACGGCTGATTCGAAGCGGCCCATCGCAAAACAATCTCGAAGCGGCCACAAGCTAACGCATCAAGGCCCAAATTCCGAACCACTGTCGGGGCACAACAGTGAGAAATTGGAGCAAACATGTTCTGGATTTGCCTTGCGATACTCGCAGTCGGAGTCATAGCCGCAATTGCAGTTGGTGATTCCGGCTCGCTGGGCGGCCTGAGTGGCGATGCGATTGCAAGCATGGCGGCACTGCTGGCCTTGTTGATGTGTTTCGGCGGGGGCATGCTATCACGCTCCGAAACGCGGCCATCAAAGATGGCGAGAGACCTCGTGATCTGGCTTGGCCTGATTCTCCTTCTTGTCGCCGGATACAATCTCCGCGACAAGATCGGTTTCTCCAGCACGACAAGACCAGAACCGCCACCACGTTCTTCCTCACTGCCGTTGCAGTCAGACCAGCCGCGCACGAAAGCTTCAATTCGCATTCGCAAGCGCCATGATGGTCGATTTGGTACGCGGGCCCGCGTCGAGGGCACTCCGGTGCAGGTATTGATCGATCCGGGCGCAACGACTGTGATGTTGACGTCGAGTGATGCGCGTTCGGCCGGAATAAGGGTTGGATCGACTGACTACACAACAGTGGTCGCCACCGCCGGAGGTATAACCAAGGCCGCATCGGTTAGATTAAAGTCGATCAAGATCGGCCCGCTCGTTATCAACAATGTCGAGGCCTTGGTTGCCCAACCTGGTTCATTATCTGAGAGCCTTCTCGGAATGAACTTCATCGAGCGGCTCGAGTCCTTTGAAATGACGAACAGACACGTCACACTCGGCACGTAATAGTTTCAGATCTAAAACTTCATCCATTTCACGTCAAAGCAAGACAACCTGTCCGGACAACGCGGCGAATATGCGCAGAATTGTCGAGCACGCCTCGACATCATAGCGTTCGCTCCCCCAATCAGTTACGTTCCGGCAGCGATTCAGGAGGGCCAACCATGTTGCCAACACCACGCGCTGATCTCGTAGCAAACACCGCTGAGTTCGAGCGTCTACCGCTCGTCAAGCCGACAGGTTTCCGGGAATATGATGCACGTTGGTTGTTTCCTGATGAGATCAATCTCATGGGCCTCCAGACCATCGGACTGGGCCTCGCAACGTTGTTCGCAGAGCGCAACGTTCCCAAGCGAATCGTCGTTGGTCACGATTTCCGCTCCTATTCAGGTTCCGTCAAACAGGCCTTGATTTCGGGACTGCTTGCCGGTGGTGCAGAGGTTCACGACATCGGCCTGGCACTGTCACCGATGGCCTACTACGCTCAGTTTGCTCTCGATGTGGAAGGCGTTGCCATGGTCACAGCCAGCCATAACGATAACGGCTGGACTGGCATCAAGATGGGTATGAACCGTCCGTTGACGTTCGGACCGGACGAAATGACTGCCCTGAAGTCGATCGTACTTGAGGGTCGATACGAGACGAAGGTTGGCGGCCGCTACATCTATGTTGCAGATATGGCAGATCGCTACATGGCTGCACTAACCGATCGCCCCAAACTCAAGCGCAAGCTCAAGGTTGTAGCAGCCTGTGGCAACGGCACGGCAGGTGCCTTCGCACCTCAGGTCCTCGAAGCGGTTGGCTGCGAAGTCATCCCACTGGATGCAGAGCTCGATCACTCATTCCCGCGCTACAATCCAAACCCTGAAGATATGAAGATGCTGCACGCGATTGCCGATGCGGTCAAAGAGAGCGGCGCGGATGTCGGGCTTGGCTTCGACGGTGATGGCGACCGATGCGGCGTCGTTGACAACAACGGCAACGAGATCTTCGCCGACAAGGTTGGTGTCATGCTGGCGCGCGATATCTCAGCGCTCCACCCGAACGCCAAGTTCGTGGCTGATGTCAAATCCACGGGCTTGTTCATGACGGACCCGGTTCTCAATGCCAACGGTGCCCAAACGACTTACTGGAAGACTGGGCACTCATACATCAAACGCTACAGCCATGAGACAAACTCTCTGGTTGGCTTTGAGAAGTCCGGCCACTTCTTCTTCAACCCGCCACTTGGTCGGGGCTACGATGATGGCCTAGTCGCTGCATTAGCGGTGTGCGATATGCTCGATCGCAACCCTGACAAGACTATGGCTGACCTTTTGGAAGCTCTGCCTAAGACGTGGCAGTCACCAACGATGTCGCCGAAATGCGCTGACGAAATCAAATACGATGTCGTCGACCGAATTGTCGATCACTATAAAAGCCTGTTCGAAGGCGATGGCTACATCGCTGGCCAGAAGGTTGTTGATGTGATCACGGTGAATGGCATTCGCGTGGTTCTGGAAGACGGCACGTGGGGACTGGTGCGCGCCTCCTCCAACAAGCCCGAACTTGTTGTCGTTGTCGAAAGCCCTGCTTCGGAAGAGAACATGCGCGCAATTTTCGC
>JBCDBQ010000207.1:0-11032 GCA_039183375.1 Pseudomonadota bacterium | reverse complement strand
CGATAGTTCTGACGACGTATATTTGTTTCGCAGCATTTGTACTGTTCGGGGTTGCGTATCAAAACCTACCGAGGTCCGGAAGAGCACCAAAGCGCGGCGATCAGCGTCTCACCAAGGATGAGCTTACGCTCATTCACTGCGCCGGTATTGCCTGGATGTTTCTCAACGGCGCCTACTTCGTTGTCCTGAGTTTTGGGCCAACGATGTTGCTTGAGCGCGGCTATTCAATGCTTGAAGCCGGCGCAATTGCGAGCTGTACATCCTGGGCCTTTGTCGTCGGTCTGCCGCTCGGTGGAATTCTGATCACGCGGATCAATGCCCCCAACACGATTATGATCGTTGGGCTCGGTACGGCCGGCATAATTGGGTCAGTTCTGCCGTTTATGAGCCCGCCAGCGATCGGCTTCGCGGGCTATGGATTGGCGCTGGGCTTGGCCACACCTGTGGTCGCTGCACTGCCATCACAGATCCTGCGAACGGAAGTGCGGGCACGTGGCTTGGGCTATTATTTCAGCTGGTTCTTTGGGGGCGTTTCTCTGCTGCCGGTAATTGGCGGATATCTCAAAGACTCGACAGGTTCTGCCGTGAGCTCGCTTGTTTTTGGTGCAGGACTGGCAATTGGATGTCTGGTCCTCGCCGTCTTTCTCAGGATGCTTGAGTATCGTAGGTCAGTCCAGGGGCGTGCCAAAACCAACCCGTGGTGGTCGGCAAGTAGAAGCAAACGCATTCGTACGGCGCGCAGCCCTGTGCCTCATCCCAGGGTCGCTAACTAGAAGTCTTGCCTCTACCTGAGCGCGAGACACTGCGCAGGTAGTCGCGGCGATCTCCATCAAAACACAGCAAAACTGGTCAAAAATGTGCAAAAAACATTGCTCATAAGAACGCATACTTAACAAATAATGCCCATAGTGAATTTACAATCTAAGGTTTAATTATCAGCAGGCATCTTAGGTAATGTCCGTAGAGACCAAAAAGGAAGTCCCCACAAGCATCTATCTGCCTTTGGTCGATAGCTTGTTCAAGGGAGGGCCCGTTCTAGCGCTTGGAATTATCATCAATTCCTGTGCGATCTTTGCGACCTTCATCAACACGGGGCAAACCGCGCTACTGATCTGCGCGCTCGCGTTCACAGGCATCGGGCTTGCCCGGTTTTTCTTCATCTGGTCATACCGCTCCGCCAAGGCAGCAATCAAGACCAACGCTGATGCCCGCAAATGGGAAATCGGTTACTCGCTTGGTGCGTCGGCTTCTGTGCTTCTCCTGGGGATTTGGTGTTACTTGAGCTTTGCGACGACCTCGGACGCATTCTCACAGATTGCCAGCTTCACAATGACAATGTGGTACGTCATTGGCATCTTCGGCCGCAACTTTGGCAGCCCTCACTTTGTCATCGTGCAAATCCTTTGCGCAGCCCTGCCGATGATTTCCGCGCTCGTCTTTCATGGCACAGTTTACCACTGGCTCATGGCGCTCTTTCTCGTTCCCATGTTCTACACGGTAAAGATGGTGGCGGATAAGCTGCGTGTGACGCTTCTTGATCTGATCGTGACATCGCATGACATGACTGCTCTGGTGGGACGGTTTGATACCGCTCTGACAAACATGCCGCACGGCCTCTTCATGTTCGACCCGCAAGGTGACGTTCTGGTGGCCAACGATAAGGCCAAACAGATACTCGGCCTGAGTGATGATACTGATGTTCGCGGCTGGTCACTCAAAAAGCTCTTTCGGCATTGCTTGAGCGCAGGCTCAATCTCGGCTAACGATGGCAGAGAGATCGCAAAAAGGGTCAAGAAGACTCAGCTTCACGAATCCGAAGAGCTGGTACTCGAAACCGTCGATGGCTTGACCATCGAGATTACCTTTCAGGGTATGGAAAGCGGTGGTGTCATCGCTGTTCTTCAGGACATCTCTGAGAGGCGACAGGCTGAGCAAACAATCAATCTTATGGCCTGGTTCGACTCGTTAACGGGTTTGCCAAACCGGCGCAGTTTCGATTCACGATTGGCGCAGGTCTTCAAAGAAGAAGGCCAGACCGAGCACTGCGCTCTACTCTTCGTGGACCTCGACAACTTCAAGCAGGTCAATGACACGCTTGGTCATTCGCGCGGCGATATGCTTTTGCAGGTCGTGGCTGAACGACTGCGGTCCACTCTGCGCAGTACAGACGTCCCAGCCCGCTTCGGTGGTGATGAATTCGTCGTCCTGCAGTCACACGTTCAATCAAAAGACGCGGCCGCAGAACTTGCAGAGCGAGTCGTCGAAGTCCTCAGTCAGCCGTACATGATCCAGGGGATGGAGATCCTCGTCAGTGCCAGTGTCGGCATTGCGATGCTTCCGGGTGACGGGAATGATCCGGAGCAGGTTCTCAAGAACGCAGACATGGCGCTTTATGAAGCGAAGGCCGCCGGCCGCAAAACATGGCGGTTTTTCGAGCCGTCGTTGGAGGCTGTTGCAGTTGCCCGCCGTAGAATGGAGCGCGATCTGCGACAGGCCATTCAGAACGACGAGTTCGTTCTGCATTACCAGCCAATTATCGATATCCATACAGGACTGATCCGAACATGCGAGGCGTTGCTTCGGTGGTATCATCCTGAGCGAGGTATGGTTCCTCCGGGTGACTTCATTGTTGTCGCGGAAGAAATCGGTGCAATCGCTGAGATCGGCGAGCTGGTGATGGAAAAAGCTTGTCGTGAGTGTGCCTCCTGGCCCGGTGATGTTCGGGTCGCGGTCAACATCTCACCAATCCAGTTTGGCCTGAGTGATGTGGCAGATGTCGTTAGTAAGGCTCTGGACAAGAGTGGTCTGGCACCATCGCGCCTTGAGGCGGAGATCACCGAGAGCGTCCTACTCCAATCTACTGACGAGGTAAGTGATACACTCAACAAGTTGCGGAAGATGGGTGTGAGCATTTCTCTCGATGACTTTGGAACCGGATACTCAAGTCTGAGCTATCTCCACAGTTTCCCGCTCGACAAAGTCAAGATCGACCGGTCGTTCCTCGAAGGGCTGTCTCGGGACAGTAGATCTCTGACACTGTTGTGTGGCGTCGCCCGACTGAGCACAAGCCTGGGTCTCCGGGTCACCGTCGAAGGCGTTGAGACAACCAATCAGCTTGAATTGGTCACACGGGAAAACTTTGTCCATGAAGGACAAGGCTATCTCTTCAGCCGACCGATCCCTGCGGACGAGGTAAAGCAACTAATAGTTGCAGGAAATAGTCTGCTGCCGTGTGAGGTCGCGCCGAAGAAAAAAAGAAATGGCATCCAGAGCAAGCTGTCAAATGGTTCGGCTGAACCCTTCACACCCGATCTGATCGTTCATTAGATATTGAAAAAATTAGTAAAAATAGGTCTGCGCTGGTTCGTATGAGATCGCGGCGCTGACCTGAAACAACTCACAATATGCCCCTGTGGCAGCATGAATCAGTCCTATACATACAATTTAAGGTTGTATTAAGGTAAATCTTCAGCTAACAATCAACCATTCGCAATTGAGTAAGTTTAGGAGCGAAGTGGTGCAGTTAGCGTATGCGAATGAGCAGAGCTACAACGATCGGATGTCCGCACTCTTAGATCGAGTGGATTACCGATTGGCAGTTAGCCAAGATGATCGAGAAGCGATATTTCGATTGCGGTACGAAGCTTACCGCCGAGAGAAATCTATCGCTGAAAATTCCTCTGAAATGTTCTTTGACGAGTATGACGAGACGGGGCTCGTCAAGCTCTTTGGTGTGTACATTGATGATCGGCTGGTAAGCGCAATCCGTGTTCACATCGCCAATTCAAGCACTCCGTTTTTCCCAAGCCTTGGTCCATTCCGTGATATCCTGCAGCCCGAACTCGATGCAGGTAAAACCGTCATTGATCCGACCCGCTTTGTCATTGATAAGGATGCATCCCGAGAGTTCAAAGGGTTACCGCATCTGACACTGCGGCTGGGTTGGCTTGCGGCAGAACACTACAACGCCGAGCATTTCCTGGTTGCTATCCGCGTCGAGCATCAGGCATTCTACAGGCGGACGTTCCAGCACCAAATTATATGCGAAGCGCGCGAGTATCCACTCCTTGCGGCTCCCATAAGCCTCATGACGGTATCGAGGGAAGTTGCAAGCAAGCACTTGCTTCGCAAATATCCATTTTACCGATCGAGTTCATTCGAGCGTAGAATGCTGTTTGACGACCCGGTTGTGCAGGTCCAGCAGTCTGCTGCGCGCGAGAGACACTTAACATTGATCGAAAGCAAGCAAATGACAGCTGTTTCTGCTGGCTGATCTCACCGACTAAAGAAGCTTGGAGGTTCAGCAAGCAGACAGAGATCGTCTTATAACTGAAGGCAATCGCCAGTTGACGGAAAACGTCAGCTGGCGGTTGCCTATTCTGCTTTGTCAGGCTGTCTGCTCAATCTGGATTCCATCAACTGGCTACCAAACGGCAACCAATTGAGATTAGAGTGTTGCACTAGATCATCGTGCCCCGAATTGGAGCCGCTCTGCCGGTTCCGAGAAATGGTAATTGCTCTAGGGGATAGACCAGCAAGGACTGTTTGACTGCCGCTTATGACGACACAAGCTCAACACGCGCCACAAATCTCCAACTGGAGCAAGGCGATAGAACGGATCAATGCCTTGGGGCTTGGTGAGCAGATGACGGCCGCCGAACCATTTGGTGACCACACATCTCCTACCCGGATTTCACAGCCGTTCCTCAAGTCGGCTCACGGTCCCTCGGACGCAGCTTGGATTGTCGCCGAAAGACTGAATGACGAGCTCTTGGATGACGGCCTCTTTGACCTGATCGCAAGTGCGGACAACGAGTTCGAATCAGCCTTCGGCGACTCCATGTATGAGCTAAGCCGAACCGAACAATTCGTCACCTGGCTCGTCCTTTACCTGACGTCACCGTTTGGGACGAAAGCGCGGGACATGATGCCATTTTTCTCGATCTCATTCGAGGTTTGGCTCAGGCGGAAAGATCCACATCTGCTCTCTCGTCTGATGGACTTCAGAGAGATCTGCGTTGATTACGAGAGAGACATAGCTGCTGCGTAGTCCCGGCACTCGTTGATCTAACGGTCATATGGATCGTGTAACGCCAACCATGTGCCGGCCAGGAGCAGCCTCAAGAAGCAATCTGGTGTAATCGTGTTGTGGACTGGCATAGACGCTTGCTGTTGGTCCCTCTTCGACAATCTTGCCATGCTGCATAACCACAATGCGATCGCAGATCTGGGCTGCAACCCTGAGGTCGTGCGTGATGAAAAGAACAGCGAGTTGGAACCGGTCCCGGACGTCATCAAGCAGGGTAAGAACCTGCGCCTGCACTGACACGTCCAGAGCTGAGACCGCCTCGTCTGCGATCAATAAGTCTGGCTCAACAATGAGCGCTCGGGCGATGCATATGCGCTGCCGCTGTCCTCCTGAAAACTGATGCGGATAGCGATCCAACGC
Source organism: Pseudomonadota bacterium (assembly GCA_039183375.1). Taxonomy (GTDB): domain Bacteria; phylum Pseudomonadota; class Alphaproteobacteria; order Rhizobiales; family Hyphomicrobiaceae; genus Tectiglobus. The sequence continues at coordinate 5,583 of JBCDBQ010000207.1, read as the reverse complement.
GTCAGCAGGAAGACCGACAAGTGGTAGAAGATTGCGGGCCTTCTCAACCGCATCGGACTGTGTCATGCCGAAGTTCGTCGGTGCCTCTATGATCGATTGACCGACCGTCCTACGAGGATTGAGGGAGCGGTAGGGGTCTTGAAAAACGATCTGCATTTTTTGCCGGTGAGGCCGAAGCGTCGACTGACTGAGGCGTGATATGTCGAGCCCATCAATCTCGACGGTGCCGGCAGTTGGCTCAATCAGTCGCGCAATGCAGCGTGCAACCGTTGATTTACCTGAGCCGGACTCGCCGACAATACCAAGTGTTTCGCCACGCCGGACAAAGAGATCAACTTGCGATGCTGCATGAACGATGCGCCCGCCACCGAAGAAGCCGCCATCCTTGTAGGTTTTGTCCAGCTGCCGCGTACGTAAAACTTCCGCCCCCGCGACCGGTTGGCGTTGTGGCGGTGTCATGCTCGGCACGGAGCCAATCAGCATCTGCGTATAGCTCTGCTGTGGTGCTTCCAGAATTTGCTGCCGTGGGCCTTGTTCGACCACGCGCCCATTCTGCATGACAACCACGCGATCGGCGACTTCTGAGACGACGCCAAAGTCGTGCGTGATGAACAAGACGCCGGTCCCCTGCCTTTCCTGCATGTCCTTGATCAGCTTCAGGATCTGCGCCTGGGTGGTGACATCAAGCGCCGTCGTTGGCTCATCGGCAATCAGCAGAACGGGATCAAGCACCAAGGCCGCGGCAATCATAATGCGTTGGCGTTGGCCGCCCGAAAGCTGGTGCGGATAGGTGTCGATCATCTGCCGCGTATCAGGAAGGTTGACGGCATCCATAATTTCAAGAACCCGCTCGCGCCTTGCGCGCTTGTCCAGGCTGGTATGGATCGCCAGCACTTCGCCGATTTGATCGCCGACCCGCATGACCGGGTTCAGCGCTGTCATCGGTTCCTGGAAGATCATCGCCATTCGGGTGCCGCGTAAATCACGCAAACGCTGTCTGCTGGCCTGGAGTGTGTTCTCACCAGCGAGCAGCGCTTCACCGCCGGTTGCCGAGAGTTCGCGCGGAAGAAGTCCCATGACAGCCTGGGCCGTGACCGACTTGCCAGATCCGGATTCGCCGACTACGCAGACGATCTCGCCAGGCATCACTGACAGCGAAACATCTTCGACGGCATTGGTACGGTCTGCGTTGGGTGGCAATGCAACAGTCAGGCCGCGCACATCAAGCACGGCTTCACCACCCGTTGCAGTCGAACCCGCAGAAGCTGACTGTGTTGCAGTATCCATGTCTACCTCACAGCCGCTTGGCAAAGCGCGGATCGAGCGTGTCGCGCAGTCCGTCGCCCAGCATGTTAATCGCCAGCACGGTGATCGCCAGAATGGCGCCGGGATAGAGAATATTGTGCGGATAGATGCGGAAGAGCGAGCGGCCTTCAGCCATAATGTTACCCCAGGTTGGCACTTCTGGCGGGATGCCGATCCCGAGGAAGGATAAGATTGCTTCGATAATGATCGCCGCGGCGCAGATGAAAGTGCCTTGTACGATCAGCGGCGCAAGTGTGTTTGGCAGAATGTGGCGGACCAGTAGCGTTGGCGTGCGCGTGCCGGCTGTAATGGCAGCCTCCACATAGGGCTCTTCGCGGATCGACAACACAATGGATCGCACAAGCCGAACAACGCGCGGAATCTCGGGCACAACGATCGCAGCAATGACGCTGAGAAGGCCAGCCCGGAACAAGGATACAAGAGCGATCGCCAGGAGTATTGCCGGGATCGCCATCAATCCATCCATGATGCGCATAATGAAACCGTCAGCCCAGCGGAAGTATCCGGCAACCAGGCCAATGACCAGCCCGATCATGACGGAAAGCACAGCGACCGTGATGCCGACAATAAGCGACACGCGGGCCCCGTAAACGACCCGGCTGTAGATGTCGCGGCCCAGGCTATCAGTACCAAGGCGATAGACAACAGGCACCTTCTTGCCCTCGTCGTTTCGCACCGTGGCTTCGAAACCGGGTGTCTTGTTGCGATAGCGGGGATTGATCTCTGCCGGGTCACGGGTGCCGAGCAAAGGTGCCAGGATACCCATCAATATGATCAGCAGGAGCACGACACCGCCGATTAGAACCGACGGACTACGCAGGCTCTCTTGCCAGGCGCTGCGTTTGTTTGGGGGCGCCACACTGGCCATCAGTAGCGTATCCTCGGGTCAAGAAATGTATAGCTGACATCGACCAGCAGGTTGATCACGACATAAGTCAAAGAGAACAGCAGGATGACTGCTTGAATGGTCGGGTAGTCGCGGTTCAGCACCGCATCGACCGTCAACAGGCCAAGGCCGGGGATCGTGTAAACGGACTCTGTCACAACCACGCCACCGATGAGGATGGCGATCGACAGGCCGACGACGGTTATGATCGGAACAGCGGCATTGCCGAGAGCATGGCGCATGACCACGAGCCACTCGGTCTGGCCCTTGGCCCGCGCCGTCCGGATATAGTCTTCGCCCAGCACTTCCAACACACTCGTGCGTGTCATTCGCGCTATGAACGCAACAAAGATTACCGCGAGCGTCAGGGACGGCAAAATAAGATGCCTGAGCCAGGCTCCAAATCCGTCACCGATCTTTTGGTAGCCCTGCACCGGTAGCAGGCCAAGCTCGATAGAGAAGAGATAGATCAGGGCGTATCCGATCACGAAGACCGGAATCGAAAAGCCAAGAACGGAAAAGCCCATGATCACACGGTCCGTCCAACTGCCTTGCTTGTAGGCAGCAAAGACGCCGAGAGGAAGAGCGATGACGACCGTCAGTACAATTGTCAGCAAAGACAGCGACAGTGTCGGCTCAAGGCGGGCGAGGATCAGGTCGGAAACGGTCTTCTTGTAGTAGAAGCTTTCGCCAAAATCGCCACTCAGGACATTGCCCATCCAGATCACGAACTGCTGCAGCATGGGTTGGTCCAGGCCAAGCTTCTCGCGAATCTGAGCAACCTGCTCATCGTTCGCAAAGTCGCCGGCAATGATGACCGCAGGATCACCGGGGGTCAGCCGCAACATGAGGAAGATAAAGATCGCGACGAACAGCATGACCGGAATCGTCGCGAGAAGCCGTTGGAGCAGATAAGAAATCATAGCCAACCTTTTGAGCCCTCTCTCCCTGCATGGAAGAGAGGGCTGGTAAGAGCGACCGCAATGGCGGCTATTTCTTTTCTACGTTCCAGAATACCGGCACACCTGGAGACAGCATGCCCGATACGTTCTTGCGTGCAAAAGTCAGCTGATTGTACTGGCCCAGGTGAATATGTGTCGGATATTCACGCCAACGCTTCTGGATGGCTTTGACCACCTCCAGCTGCTCTTCCTTGCTGCCGGCGCGGGCGAACTTATCGCGTAGCGCTTCGATCTGCTTATCGCAGGGCCATCCGAACAGCGCTTTGTCACAGCTCGAGTTGAGGAATGCCATAGCGACCGGATTGAACAGGTCACCTGCAGTCCATGCTGTGATGAATGCGTTCCAGCCGCCTGCGGACGGCTTGTCCTTCTTGGCGCGTCTGGCAACCAGCGTAGACCAGTCCATTGACTGCATGTCGACCTTCAGACCGACGCGCTCCATCAGCTGCTTGGCCACTGGTGCAAGGTTGGTCAGAACGGCCAGGTTGGTCGAGTGCATCAACACAATCGGCGTGCCGTCATAGCCCGCCTCTTTGATCATCTCGCGGGCCTTCTTGAAGTTCGACTCCAACAGACCATCCATGTGCGCCGTTGTTTCGAACGGCATACCGCAGACGAACAGTGCCTTGCACTCTTTGTAGTAATCAGGATTGCCGATCACGGCCTGTAGGAAGTCTTCCTGGTTGAAGGCATAGAGGAGCGCCTGACGCATCTTCGGATTGTCAAACGGTGGATGCAGGACGTTGTAGCGGAAGGTGTACTGCAGGCCGGCTGGGTTGGTGTTGAAGGTGTGAATATCCTTTTCCTTGAGCAGGATCGGATAGAGGTCGTGTGGCGGAGACTCGATCAGGTCAATCTCGCCGGCGATCAGTGCGTTGACCGATTGCTGGTGATCGCGGATCGGGCGCCATTCGATGCGATCGACCTTCGCAATCTTTGCGCCTGCAAAACCGGATGGTGGCTCGGATCGCGGTTTGTAGTCCTTGAACTTGGTGTAGACGACTTTTGCACCCGGCTCCCACTCGTCCTTTTTGAAAACAAATGGGCCCGATCCAATAAACTCGGAAATCTGCTTGCTCGACGGCGTCTTGGCAATCCGCTCGGGCATCATGAAGGGCACATTGGAAGACGGCTTGGCCAGAGCCAGCAGCACCAGGCCGGTTTTGGCGTTGAGCTTAAAGACGATCGTCTTGTCGTCTTTGGCTTCCAGGCTTGAGACGAAGGACATCATCTTCTGTCCCATGGCGTCCTTGGAGCCCCAACGCTTGATCGATGCGACGCAGTCTGCAGCCGTCACCGGCTTGCCGTCATGCCACATCAGGCCATCGCGCAATGTCATGGTGATTGTCATGCCGTCTGACGACGTGTCGACCTTGTCGACCATTTGGGGCTGAATGCTGCCCTTCGCATCCAGGCCGAAAAGCGTGTCATAAATCATGTAGCCGTGGTTGCGGGAAATGTAAGCGGTGGTCCAGATAGGATCGAGGATCTTCAGCCCGGAGTGCGGGACCACTTTGAGGACCGTTTCGGAATAAACCGGTGCGGTCTGCATCGACGTTGCAAGGCAAAGCATTGCCGTGCCCGTCAGCAGGTTTCTGACAAACTTCATGGAATGACTCCCAGCAAAGATTCAGTTGTCCATCTGCCGCCTACTCTCAAGATGTACCGCTTATACTTTGCGATAACAAAAAACATTTCAGCGGACAGAATTCAGCATACGACAGGCGTAAGCTCTGTCAATCATTGCAGACGAGTGCAATAGAGCAAGCGTCATCCATGCACACAAATTGATCCATGTGATTCAATATCCGGCAAATGGCAGGGTGGTAAAAGCCCGGCTCGCGACGACAAAGTCTATAGCGGCTGAGGTTGCGTTCTCCAAAGATTGAAGACTGACTGACCCGGCGTTTGATCAAGTTGATATCAACATCCCAGCTGCCGAGCCTGAGGTCGGCTCATTATTGTCCCTTGTTCGTCAATGTATGCGGTCATATCGCTTTGTTGTTCGCATAAGTGATTGAATACAGAATCGAGACCGCGTGGGGATGACAGCAAATACACTGTGTGGGACTCTCAAGAACAAGCATTGAACATGCGAAAATCTATAACTGGGGAGATAACACCAATGGCCAATCCATTTGAAACGACTGTCGTGGGCTCGATGCCGAAGCCAAGCTGGTTGATGGAGCAGTTGCCATTGAACGCCAAAGGTAAGCAAGTCCATGGGAAAGGTGCCGACTGGCACTTCTCAGGCGATACACTCCAAGCAGCCTTGGATGACGCCACACGCGTGACAGTTCACGATCAAGTGCATGCGGGAATTGATATCGTCAGCGACGGCGAACAGCGCCGCACGTCATATTTGACCTACATTACGTCCCAACTGGACGGCTTCGACTACGAGACACT
>JBCDBQ010000206.1:0-11110 GCA_039183375.1 Pseudomonadota bacterium | reverse complement strand
TACGAGACTTGCTGGTCGGTGATCTCACGGATGAGTTTCCGGATCATTGCCTTCGCGTAGTCGTCGTAGCTCTGCGCGACAATGACGAACGAGCCGGGCCCACCAATGACGTTGCGGCGATAGTATTGATCGAGATCCGATGCCTCATTCACGATTGCTAGACCATTGACGGTGAAACCGGCTCGCACAGCGCGATCTCGTTCGCCGGCGGGCCGTGGCAGAACGTTATTGGTGCCGTCGCCCGAGATATCGATGACCATTCGGTCAGCTGTAAACTCCGCAGAGCGTGCCAGTCGAACCGAGTAGCGAATGGCGCCGCCGATATGCGTGAACCCGTTGAGAGTGACGCGCGACATGTCGAAAAGCTTCTGGGCAAAGACGGTGGCACTGCTGCTTCCATCAACAATATGCCAAGGCACGACAACAAACTGCTTCTGGTGTCCTGACCATTGTACCACTGTCACCGCGATGCGCTTGTTGCGGCCAACCCCAATCGCCTCGATAACCGATGGGTGTGTGATTGCCGCTGCCAGCCCGTTCTTCTGAAGGTCAAACTCACGAGCATCGACGCTGGCAGAAACGTCAAGAGCCAAAACCAGGGACAGATCAACGTGCATGGTCGACCGCACGTTCAGAGAAGTTGACAACAGAACGGTGAACGCCAGCGACAGCAGACCAAGCCAGCTTGCTGGGCGACGCGAACCAAGTCGCCATTTAACGTGCGTGTTTTTCTGATTCCACAAGGCGATGTCACCCGCATGGTAGGCAGTGACACCGATAATGACCGAGAATTTCAATTTCACCAAACGTTCGATGCTGAAAATGAGCAGCGATCAACGTTTGTTGAATAGCCAAATCACTTACTTGCTCGTGGCGCTGGTGTTGGCTTGGTGTGGAACATCACGCCGCCAATCCCATGGTGGCTGACGAGAGTTGTCGTCAGCCGGCCACCAGGAGGCACCTCACCGTTCCACCACGCCGTAAACTGTCTCCACAGATCCGTCACCAGAAGCCATCCGCGTGGTTCGTGAGATAGTGGGATGTCATAAGGAGCATAGGTGAATTTATATTCTAGAAACAACGTGCTGCGGCCCAGCCGAACCTTTACGCCAGCGAGGGCCTGACCAACGAAACCGGCAAACTGATATTCATAGGTGCGCGCGTTCTCCGCGCGAATACCGACTTCGGTGTGGGGGAGCGAAACACCAGCGCCAACACCAACATAAGGTCTGATTCCGGCAGCAACCGGCGATAGGCGCAGCAAACCGTTCATAGTCAGCATGTTGTGACCGTGGCTGAATTCAAGATGGCGAAAGAAATCTCCCATTTTCTGCTTTTCAGGGAGTTTCTTGCCTTCATGCGTACCTGAGAAAGTCGCGATGTCTTCGCGTTTGGAGATCGCCTTGGCATGCGTGAAGTCCAACATCGAACCAACCATGCCGATGTCCGGCCAGCGCTGCACCCGAACACCGTAGTAGACTGGGGCCTTAAACGGGCGGCCGATCCAACCGAAGTCTTTGACGACGAAGTCTGTGCGGCCCGGATTGACGATATGTACCTCTGTCGGATGTGTATGTGCGACACCACCGTAACCGCCAATCATCCAATCGCTGCCGGCTGCGACTTGAGAAGCTGTGCCCTGCGGTCCTTTTGCAGTCTCAGAGCTGACCTCGGCCTCATCAGGCGCGGACGAGTTGAGCGTGTTTGCGACATGGGAGATATACGAGAAATGAGATGAGGCAGCATAAACCAACATCGCCGCTAATCCGAGCCAAGCGGCCCAGTTCACATTTGACGTTTGGCCGCCGCTCGCCCCCCAAACGGCATCCTGGAAGCGCCATACGGTTGAACTCATTGTCGCGATCCCCCTCATGAGTGGCAAGCCGCCACACACAGCAATCAATTGATAGCGGAATAGCCTGCCGGGAAGAAAGCAGCGCAAAGTCGCATAAGTAATACTACGAACGGGCCGGATGTGATCTCAATCGCCTTCTGAGCGCAGCCTCACAACAACGCTGTCGGTTTCGCCGCGCGCGTCGGTCACTGAAAGGCGGATAAATCCGCGTCTTTTGGTTGGCCACACCACTTGTCTCTGGCGCGAGTTGGCTGAGATTGGCGCTCCATCTGCAAACCAGGTGAGTGGTAGGGCGCCACCACGGCTCTTGAGGATGACGACGTCATCACTGCCCAGTGCAGCTAGCTCAGACCGGTCTGGGGGAAACGAGATGCGAACCGGTTCATTCAGATAAACACCGCTGCGTGGCCGCGATGTTCGGCGATCAAAGCGCTTCAGTGGTTCGGGCAGCTCAGCGCCGCTCACCCTTAAGACCCCATCAGGGACTGTTGGAAATGCGACACGGCGCGGCGAGATCCGTGCAAAAGCATCGAATAGGATTGGAGCTGCAGCGGTCCTGCCGAGCAAACCAGGCGTCGTTGCAGCATCGGGACGACCGATCCAGACCACAATAGTGTGGCGGCCGTCATAGCCGGCGGCCCAGGCATCGCGGTGGCCATAGGACGTCCCGGTTTTGTAGGCAATGGCACCTCGGCGCGCATTCGGCGGCGGCGTGGCTTGGCGCAAGATTTCTGTCACGTAGTGCGTCGCCTTGGCACTCAATACGCGACGGCTTTTGAGTTTGTTTCCCAGCGTGTGATCGAGATCTGCCTGGTCCGCTATATGAGACTTGAGAGCGATCGGTTCTCCGCCGCGTGCGAGCGCCGTGTAGAGACCGGCCATGTCGTCCAGCGTGATGCCAACTCCGCCCAGAGCCACGGCCAGCGACGGTTCAGCATCGTCAGGCAACTGCAGTGGGGTACCTGCTTGGCGCAAGTGGCCAACAAAGCGACCAGGGCCAACAGCGTCGAGCAGCTTGACAGCCGGCACATTGAGCGACTTGCCAAGCGCTTCTCTGAGCGTGATCGTACCACGGTAAGTTTTATCGAAGTTCTTCGGGGCGTAGGTCCCAAACCGCGATGGCTTATCCTCAATTAACGTTTCGGGATGCGCGACGCCGTAGTCAAACGCCAGGCCATAGATGAAGGGCTTCAATGCCGACCCCGGCGAACGGACAGCCGTCGTCATATCGATTGAGCCAAATCGATCATTGTTGAAATAGTCGCTCGAACCAACCCGTGCGAGAATTTCGCCGGTGCCATGGTCCACCACCATCATCGCAGCGGAGAGCCGCTTGCCCTGCGTGACCACATGTTGTTTGACCAGGGCTTCCAGGTTTGCCTGTAACGACCGCTTAAGGGTTGTCGGCCCCTTGGTCAGTTTCGGATCTTGACGCAGCTGCGACTCGGCAAAATGTGCGGCAAGCTTTGGAAACTCTTTGCGGTGTTTCGGAATGGGTTCTGATGCGGCTCTGTCGGCCTCCGGTTGGGAGATCACTCCCGCAGACACAGCGCGGGCAAGAACACGAGATCGGGACTGTCGAGCAGCTCGAGCAAACCGGTCAGGGCGTCGGCCTTCAGGAGACTGCGGCAAGGCAACGAGCAGCGAGGCTTCGCCCAGGGAAAGCCGCCGAGGCTCTTTACCAAAATACGCCAGTGAAGCCGCTCTCACACCTTCTATGTTGCCGCCAAAGGGAGCCAGGGTGAGGTATAAATTCAGGATTTGCGTCTTAGAAAGTTGTGCTTCGAGCTGCAGCGCACGCACGATCTGCTGAAATTTCGCCTGGGCTGAGCGCTGATAACGACGATCAAGAAGTCGGGCCACTTGCATCGTCAGGGTTGATCCACCGGAGATCACCCGGCGATGCTTGGCAAGCTGCCATGCTGCGCGGACCATGGCCAGCGGATCAATACCCCAATGGTCGTGGAACCTGCGATCTTCGAAGGCGAACAGTAGTTTCAGGTAGTTTTTGTCGACATCTTTAGTCAAGACTGGCAGACGCCAGCGGCCGTCTGTTGTCGTGAAGGCCCGCAAGAGTTTCTTATCGCGGTCAACCAACGTCGGTGAGACGTTATCTGCGAGATCCAGTGGAGGCGGACCCAATCGCTTGCCCTCTTGCAAGCCGGCATAAACGAGTGCTGACAGGGCAACAAGGCTCACGGCCAGCAACACTGATCCCGGGATCAGTATCCACCGCAGCAAACGTTTATAGCCCACAAAGAACTGCACAGGTGCACTCTCAATTGGATCGCGGAACGATCTCAAGTCGACCGCTGGCCGTTCGTGCGAATTTCTCCGGCTGGTACATGTCCTCCACCAATGCTGCGGGGTGTACGAACGAGCCTGGTGTCACCGCTCGGACAATGTAGGCAACAGTCGCGCTCTTATGTTTGCCGCCATTTCTGAAGAAGTTGAAAGCTGCAACAAATCGGTCATCTCGGAATTCGGTGTGTTCCGCCGCGACATTCGACTTGATCCAGGACAGTGCTGAGATGTCGCCACCTGACACGAGGCGAGGGTTCTCGATTTCGAGCCCGGCCGGCAACCGGTCGACCAACAGAACGCGACCACGCTTATCCTCGCTTGCGATCTTGAGAACCACAACCATTCGATCGTTCTGAGAAATCTGCGATTGGCTGCCTTCGGCACTCTTCATATCGATCAGTTGACCGTCCAGAGTGTAGTAGGTTCGGCTGATCGTGAAGCCGCGTGCAATTGCCGGCTCAGGTGTGAGCGCCGTACCGATTACCGACACAACAGCATCGACCGCTTCCTGGCCGGAATTGGCGATCACCAGCTGGCCCTGCTGCAGACGTGCTGCCTTGAGTTGGCGGCGGAGAAGGCCTTTGTGGGCCTTGCCATCAACACTCAGTTCTGTACTGGCCTGTTGTTGTTGCATGGCGTTTGCTGCCAGCAGCATCCAGGCTTGCTCTTGCGTCGATGTGTATTGCCGGGCAGCAAAGGCTTCCGACAAGACATCACCCAGGCGCGTCTGCTGCGCCTGCAGAAGACGGCTTTCCGAAGCCAGCGTCAAAACGGCTGCACCATCTCGAATACCCGAGCCATAGTCCTCACGCAGCCCGGTAACAGTCATTTCACCAAGATCTGCGATGGCTGCATCGAACGAGCGTTGTGACCGCTCTTTGTCACCCATCATGGCAAGTGCCGCGCCGAGTTGTGCCTTGGCTAGCGGTGTTGCAAAACGCTCCAGGCGCGTGTCAGCGTAGTAGCGAAGCTCACCGATCGGGGCGCGGCCGTTGCGTGCGAGCACGTAGAGTGCGTAGGCCCGGTCTTGTCCGCCACGCTTGAAGTCTGCAACATAACTGACAAAGTTCTGAAGCCGATCAAGCGCATTCTGAAACTTGCGCTGGTCAACCTTATGGCCGGCGGATGCGGCTCGACCGAGGAAGTCGGTCACGTAGGACGTCAGCCACATGTCCGCGTTGCCCGGTCCCCAGACACCAAAGGCGCCAGAGCTGTCCTGCATCGTGAACAAGTGAGCTATTGCTTTGCCAATCCGCGTGTTTGTCTCCGAATTGGAGATCGGCAGGGACTTATTGCCAAAGGCACTGGCATAGAGAAGTGGCAAGGCTTTGCTTGTCGTCTGCTCAGCGCAGCCGTATGGATAACGATCCAACTGCGACAGCAATGCCGGAACGTTGATCTTTGCCAGTGGGCCAACCGAGAGTGAAACTGACGTCCGCCCTGGCAGCATGTCGACCAGCAAGTCTTTCGACAGTGTGATCTGCCCGCCACCGGCTTCGAGCTTGCTGACCGTGACACGACGCACATCACGTGCCGGTGCCTTCACGTCGAATACGAGCTCGCGTTTGACATCGATACTATCACCGTCGGTGACGCGAACATTGTAAGAAACAAGTCCCAGCGTCTTTGGCGATATCTCGAAGCGTTGTGCAATCCGTTTGCCCGCCTCAACCTTAACTGTCGTATCAAAGACTGAGTTCGCTTTGCCAACCTCGTTGCCCGTCGCTTTAGACGATGCCTGCCGGACAACGCTGACTTTGTAGTCGGCGGTCGCGCCTTCGACATTGTGAATATCGAGCTGCAGGCGTGCCTTGTCGCCAAGTGTCAAGAACCTTGGCCCCGAAGCAGTCAGCGTCACAGGATCACGAACAATCACGTCACGCGTGCCGTGGCCGACTTTGTCACCGCTCCAGGCCACCGCCATGATCCGAACCGTGCCATTGAAATTGGGCAGTTCAAACGTAACTTGGGCGGTCCCGTCGTCTTTGACCGCTACGATTCCGGAGAACAGAGACAGCGTATCTTCAACGGGAGGACTGCCTTCGATGCCGCTTCCTGCGCCATCGCCACCGAATTTCAGTGCGCCGCGTTCGGCTCGCATGCCATCGATAAGACGACCATAAAGATCGCGGTATTCGGTTCCAAGCAAACGTTGGGCATAGAACCACGTTTCCGGTGCGGGAGACTTGAACCGTGTGAGGTTCAGAACCCCGACATCGACAGCAGCAATTGTTATGCGGGCACTCTCGCCAGGTATCAGTCCTTTGACCTTCACGGGAACCACCAAATTGGATGCGGAACGCACCTTGTCAGGCACATCGAATTCCAACTGCAGGGTTCGCGGTGAGGTGTCGATGCCAAGCCAGGTGACACCAAGTGCACGCTCCGGCATGCGCTTTTCCTTGATATCCATCGCGCGATAGAGCGTCGCCAGCACATACGCACCGGCACCCCAGTCCTTGCCAACATCGATCTCGACTTCGGCATCGCCTTTTTGGATGTCAGCTTCGAAAGACTTGACCAGGTCATGACCTACGACATTAATCAGCGCCTTGCCGCCGTGCTTCGAAGTAATCCTTAGCTTGGCTTTTTCGCCGGCGCGATAGCTGTCTTTGTCGAGCGCCACAGCCAGCATTTCCGGACTATCATTCTCCGATGTTGTGTACCATCCGGCAGTAAAGTTGAGGCTGGAAGCAGGACCCTCTGGATCATCAGACTGGATTGTCAGTTTATACTGACCCCAGCCCACCGGGGCTGCAATCCGGACAAGACCATCAGGTCGGGTATCCAGTTTGCCATCCGCCACCTTGCGCGAGATCTTGACTGCGTCATAGGCCCAGGTGCCGTCGCGCTTGTACCATTGCCAATTCCGCTCCAGGCGGACAAGCTCCCACGTGAGACCCCGAATGGCTGTCTGCTTGCCACCCGCATCGAGCCCGACCACATCGAATGCGGCCTCAGCGCCATCACTCAACGACTGTCCGTCGAACTGCGGCTTGATACCAATGCGCGGGATTGTTGCTTGAACAGGCAGCTTGATACTGCGCTCAATTGATCGTCCGCCCGGCTCAATCATCCTGATGACGACCTGAGCCTCGAGCGGACGCGCCGTCTTCTTGATCTTTGGGAGCTGAACAGGAACCTCAGCAAGACCCTGGGCGTTGGTGCGACCAACACCTTGCAGTGGCTCGCGAACGGGATCGATCCGTTCATCGGAATGTCCGAACTTGAAACCTGGGAACGCAGCGACCTCTTTGCGGCCGGCGCGAACGATAACTTCGCCTTCGAGATCAAGATCTGCGGCCGGCGGGCCATAGAGAAACTTTCCGGTTAGGTTCACCGTGCCGGGAACACCGGGCTTGAGCGATTTTCCAGCTGGCTTCAATTCCATGGAGAGCCGTTCAGGGACGAAGTCCTCAACCAGAAAACCTGCCGTAGCAACCGGATCATCCTTGACGTCGGTGTGAAGGTTGACCCGCCACGTTCCGGTCATCGCGCTCGGGGACAGGTACAAGGTGCGGAACCGACCGCCAAGGCCTTGGTCCTTCAGTGAATGGCGGGCATCCTCGACACCGTCGGGCCGCAGTACGACCATGGTCACTGGGACACTGGCCGCTGCGGCTTTGCGATCCCGCACCAGGGACGTCACATTAACTTCTTCGCCGGGCCGGTAGACGCCGCGTTCGGTATACATGTAGGCATCGATCGGACCTGGCGCGTCCCGACCTTTGACACCGCGATCCGTTAGGTCAAACGCCGCCTGACTAACATCCAGATAGCTGTAATCACCCTTCGGTCCTTCGGCGACCAGCACGGCCGGTGCCAGTCCGCCCTCGCCATTACCAAGCGCTCCATCGAACCGTGCATAGCCGCGCTCATCCGTGTTGGCCGTTCCGAGAACTTCATTATTGCGTGCGACCAGCTTGACGGAGGCCTTGGCAACCGGGCCAGCCGACTCCAATGATCGAACGAAGACGTGAATACCGTCCCGACCATTGAGGGATGTAAGGCCAAGGTCTGAAACCACAAACCACTGCGTTGCGAGATCTTCTCCATCCGTCTTGGCACCGGCAGCCGATGCTGAGATGGCATAGACGCCGGGGCGCATCTTTGGCAGCGCCTTGCTGACCGGGATCGCCGTCGTAATTTCCTTGTTGAGATCCTTCTTGACGGTCAGCTTGCCTGCAAACAGTTGCTGACCCGTGCGCTGCTTGAGTTCCCGCAAATCCCAGCTGCGCAGCTTGTTGCCGACCGTTCCGCCGGTTACCGCACCAACCAATCCACGATCACCAATGCGGTAAATCTTGAAGGCGATCTGCTCGGCGTTGATGGAAACAACCGGAATGCCGGATTGTCCGCGGCTCGGCAGCACGTAGCCGCGTCCGGTAAAGCGGACGGTTGGTGAGCGATCGCGGACGTAAACCGTCAGTTGCGAATTCTTGTGGAGTTGGTCATCGATACGGGCCGGCAGGCCGGCTCTCACGTCGACTTCGAAGCGGCGCCCGTGCTTGAACCCATCGATGCACAGGTTCTGGCCCTCCGCATTGACGTTTTCCGGATCCTTGCCGTTGACCGAAATGTACTTGGCAAAGTCGATCTCGCCGTCCTTCAGGGTCTCGGAGAATTCGATACAAAGGCGGGGAGAGGTTGTTTCGTTTTCGACACGGTAGTTGGTGATTCGAAATCCGCGCTCGGCGCGCAATTGCTGATAGGCCTGACGAACCTTCGGCGTATCGTCGAGCTGCAGGCTCTTTTTGTAGGCATCGAGGGCTGGCCGCCAGTAGGAACGGCGAACAAGGGCCTGCGCCAATATTGAAAGCGCGGCCGCCTTAGTCTGCTCACGCGTTGCCCGCTGGTAAGCCAGGTACGCAGCACCGCTGGCGTTGACCGGAATGGAGTAGTTCTCCGATCCTTTTTGCTGATCCTTGGGAATCGTCAGCAGCGACTGTGCCAAGAGGAGCCAGCCGCGGGCGTGGTTCGCTTCGATTGTGACCACCCGCGCAAAGTTGCGAGCAGCCCCGCGCGGATCCTGACCTCCGTTCAGTATGCGTCGGCCTTCGAAAAACAGCTTGCGGGTAGTCGTATTCCGCGGCGTGCGCTTATAAGCCTTCTGAAGCCAGGCTTCGTAGCGACCGGCATCACGCGCCACGCCTTCATGCTGAAACTGTGAAGTCTTGTCTGCGGCCAGCACCGCAAACGACATCATGGCTGACGATAGAATGAGGATAAAAAATCTGAGCACGAGCCTAGCTCCCAGGGCAGCACGAACGAATGGACCGCAGGCTACAATGCTCGTAGCCGGGCGACTTTCCGTAAGTGCACCAAATGGGAGTGGTGGAATAGGGGCAGCTTTCGCCCTTTTTCCGGAAAGATGCGCCTCGTTGTCCGGACTTATCGGAGAATACCGGTCGAGAGGCGCGATCAAACTGGGAAGTTAAGTAAGATCCGATACGAGGCGGCGAAGGCGCCTTGCGTTGGTACTCTTATCTTAGTGCAGCGTGCCGATCACACTGGTGTCGGTGCTTTTCTCCATTGCAGCCACGACGCCATCTGCATCAGCGCTCTCCGTTTCAGCACCATCGTCGGTGCCCATTAACGGAATTGAAACCGACCACAGTCGGTCAAAAGAGATTCGTGCCCACCGCGCGGTTTCCTTGCAATCATCAGCAAAGCACTCAAAGGCATCGCGCTTTGCCGGTTCGCGGCGCATGCAGTCGCCGGTCCAGCAGCAACTGTCACTCAACACAAGTTGCTCGTGCGCATCCAGAAGGCGGATGTTTTGTGCCCACCGCACCGAGATGGTGTCAAACACGGCAAGCTGTTGTAGCAGTTCTTCAGAGGATGTATCTGCCACGATTAGCTTGATTTTGGTGCCCTTGATTTCCTGCCGGGCGGCAAAATGCTGAAGCGCTCCAACAACGGGACTGTTGACTGATAAGGCGACGACCTGCAACTCGTCCGATGAGCCGTCGTCTCCTGCGCTTAAGCGGCGCTCGAAATGCTCGTCAATGAAGGCAATCAGCTTATCTTTTTTATCGTCACACTTCACAACTTGCATGCGGGGCGGAGACTTTGTCTGCATCGACGGGCGATCCATTCATTATGATCAACCGGCCAGATCAGGAGCCGGTGAAGGTTTTCGTGTGGGCTACTCGTTGATTAAACACGGGTTGAGTTAAATAAGGATTGAGCCCTGTCGATAATTGAAACAATTTTGAGCGCAGTCGACATGGGAAAGGCTTGGCCACATGCCGACTCCGCTCAACCTGCAGAGTAGATATTGCTTGCAGCTCAGTCGCGTTGCGTGCGATCAGCAGCGAATTTCTGCGCCACCCGCAGCATCGGGTCATCGCCGTCGGTGCCATAAACGAAGTGCTCAGTGTCAACTTCATCCTCAACTGGCTCGAGAACAATCGGTTCGATGCTGTCTGGCTCTATGACCAGAGACGCGTCCCGGTCGTCCACAATGGCGAGCAAGTCGTCAGATGGCAGCTGCTCCAACTCTGCCGGGTCAGCCTGAGCTTCTGAGTTGGCCGCAAGATCAAACATCAGTTGCTGATCATCGAGACGGTCAATGTTCTGGATCAGGCGCTGAGGAATATGGGCTTCTGTCGCCGGCAATGTGAAGTCTGCCGTCCGCTCGGTAATGCGCACATTAATGCCCTGGGCCTCGGGGACCGGCTGCGGCGCGATGAATTCCTCCGCCGCAGGCAGTGCGATCGCCGGATCAGTCTCCGCCGCTGGCTGAGGATCGGACGTGACGTCTGGCATCGCATCCTGGACAACAGGGTTTGCGCGTGCACCCATCGGGCTGGCCATTGGTGCCGCGGCGGCATAAGCGGTTGGATGCTGTGGCCCGGCTGACTGCCGCGGGTCGGGTTGGCCACCGCGAACCGATGGCATTGGAATGACGTTGCCCGGGTTGAGTCTGTCGCGCCAGTTTGTTGACGT
>JBCDBQ010000205.1:0-11197 GCA_039183375.1 Pseudomonadota bacterium | reverse complement strand
GTGGAGATGTAATCCTTGAACCGACCAGGAACAGCGCGCCACTTTGTGTGAGCAATCCCGACAACCTGATAGCACTCTGCAATGTCGCTCACGATGATGCGGAAGCCATAGACGTCGGAGAGTTGCTCCAATGAGATCTGCCGGTTTTCCATTTTTTGCCAGACAGCGTAGGGCGTCTTTCGCCGTCCATCGATTGTGCCCGCCAATCTGACCGAGTCTAGTTCGAGCTCCAAAGCCGATTTGATTTCTTCAATCAGATCTTGATTGCGCGCATGGAGGCGAGCCAGCCGGTCGCCAACCGCGCGGTAGGCATCGGGATGCAGCCAACGAAAAGCGTGATCCTGCAATTCTTCCAAGACGTTACGCATGCCCATGCGACCAGCGAGAGGCGCGTATATATCCAAAGTCTCCTGGGAAATCCGGATGCGTTTCTCGGGTTTGACATACTCCAATGTCCGCATGTTGTGCAGGCGGTCTGCTAACTTAACCAGGAGCACTCGGATGTCGCTTGATATTGCGATTAGCAGCTTGCGAAAGTTCTCCGCCTGCTCGGCCTTTTTGGTGACCAGATCAAGCTTCTTGATCTTTGTCAGGCCATCGACCAATGCTCCGATATCCGGACCAAACAACCGATCTATTTCCGATCGCGTTGTTTCTGTATCTTCTATGACGTCGTGGAGAAGCGCGGTCGCTATCGTCTCATCATCGAGGCGCAGGTCTGTCAGGATGGCTGCGACCTCAAGAGGGTGAGCAAAGTAAGGATCACCGGATGCGCGCCTCTGGTTTGCATGCGCCTTCATCGCGTAAACATACGCGCGGTTCAGCATGGCTTCGTTGGCATTCGGGTCGTATGCTAACACCCGCTCCACCAACTCGAACTGGCGCATCATTTTGCTATGGTTGAACTCCCGATTTCAACGTTTGCGCAATTTTCAGCATTCGCGCACGAAACTCGCTCGCACGCGGTGCTGGCATACCATTCTACCGAGCTGGGTCTTTGATTACTAGAGATATGTAGGACTGAGCTTTCTTAACCGGCTTTAGCGACCGCGGCCATTGCCGTTGCCACCGCCAATTGCGGCAGATGGTTCCGTCGGGGTCAGGCTTTCCATGCCCCGCAGCAACTGCTCTTCCGTCAGCACGTCGACAATCGTATCGGTTGATTGGTCATCCCGCCCCAACATCGGTCCGCGCCGCTCGCTGACCAAAATAGGTGCTGCCCCTTCTTCCGGCTCATCGACCTCCACGTTCTTCTGAATGGAGTGGATCAACCCTTCCCGCATGTCATCGGGAGCGACCGTTTCATCAGCGATCTCGCGCAGTGCAATAACCGGGTTCTTGTCATTCTCACGTTCGATTGTTATCGGACTGCCATTCGCGATCGACCGTGCCCGATGCGCGGCGAGAAGAACAAGCTCGAACCGATTGTCGACTTTATCAACGCAATCTTCGACGGTCACACGTGCCATAGTGGGCGCTCCAATTGAACCGGCCAGAGACCGATTGGTTGGTCAATCTTTATGAAAGGGAAAGGGGCTCTCGTTTGACGATACCATCGATACTAATATCGCATGTCTACTAGCTTTAATCAAGCTCGCGATCCTTAACATATCACACTGGCCAATAGTGTTCTATGTACCGCCAGCAAAGCTACTGCCGCGGCCAGCCCTTGTCCTCTTAACATGTCACGCTTCTGACCAAACTCACAAAGAAGAACGTAATGATTTCTTCATCTTAACCTCAACTAGAGCGTTGATATGCCGTTTGAATCACTGCAGAGTTGCAGTTGACACAAGTGGCGACTAAGTTAAAGTCAGTATTCGTGCGTCACGGTGCCTGATACGATTTGGTCAATTCTTGTCCTAATCAGACGCCGGTATAACGCGTATTTGACACAGAAGCGATATTGCAGGGCAAGATTTGATCCCTAGATGCAAGAAATTGCGGATTAAAGTTTAGCTCAATCTTGACAAGCAGCCAGCTGACGAATTAACTAGATAAAGCACATCTATTCAGCTGTCTGAATATTGGCTTTCAGGGGTAATGAATGCATTTCTACCAAGATGAGAAGATTGCGCTGTTTGTCGATGGAGCAAATCTTTACGCCACCGCAAAATCGCTCGGCTTTGACATCGACTACAAGCGATTATTGAAACATTTCAGACAGCGCGGTCATCTTATTCGGGCGCTTTACTACACAGCACTTGCCGAAGACCAGGAGTATAGCTCGATCAGGCCGCTTATCGATTGGCTTGATTACAACGGCTATACGATGATTACCAAGCCGACCAAGGAATTCACAGACGCGCACGGTCGACGCAAGATCAAAGGTAACATGGACATCGAGCTTACGGTTGATGCCATGAAACTAGCGCCGAGCCTTGACCACATCGTGTTGTTCACGGGTGACGGCGATTTCCGCGCTTTGGTGGCCGCGATACAAGGCATGGGCCGCCGTGTCAGCGTCGTTTCAACGCTTCAAACCCAACCGGCCATGGTGGCTGATGAACTGCGGCGGCAGGCTGATCAGTTCATCGATCTGGCCGACCTGGAGCAGGTCATATGCCGCGACGCCGGCAGTGCAAGACCACCCGTCAAACCAGCGACCGGCGGACGTAGCGGTCGGCCGGCAGCAGCACCAGTTCGGTTTGATGATCTTGGAGACGAGGACTATCCCGAAGACGATCTGTAAAACCGGCAATTGTGGGTTGTTCCATTGATTAGTTGACCGATCCCGGGTGTTGCGGCTTGAGTGCAGCCAATACATCACGGCCAATCGGACGAACCCCTTGTTACCTGAACCTGCGCGCGACTGTCAGCTCTGCGATCGACTGGTTGAATTCCGGTCGGATTGTCAGGCTCAGCATCCCGACTGGTTCAACGGCGCGGTGCCGTCATTCGGGTCTGATACAGCACAGCTTTTGATCGTTGGATTGGCGCCGGGCATGCAAGGGGCGAACCGTACAGGGCGTCCTTTTACTGGCGATTATGCCGGCGACCTTCTTTATGAAACGCTTGATTCCTTTGGCTTTTCTACAGGAAGCTACGGCGCGGCTGCAAATGACGGCCTTAAACTCGTCAATTGCATGATCACCAATGCTGTGCGATGCCTGCCGCCGCAGAACAAGCCAACGACGGCTGAGATCAATCGTTGCCGACCGTTTCTCGAAGCTCGAATATCGGCACTGCCGGACATCCGAGCCATCGTTGCACTTGGCCGTATCGCGCACGATGCCACCGTGGTCACGTTGGGCCTCAAAAAGTCTGCGCTGAAGTTTGGCCATGGTGCCCGGCATGAGATTGAGCGGCCGGACGGCGGGGGTAAGATTTATCTGTTCGATAGCTATCACTGCTCGCGGTACAATACGAATACTGGCCGCTTGACACCGGAAATGTTCCGGCAAGTGTTCAATGATGTGCAAAGTTGCTTAAACAGCTGAGTGGCTTTGTGCAACGAAGAACGCAATTGCTGTCCATCGTATCGCCTGCCGCGACAACCCCTTTGGGTTGCATATGCGGCGACCCAGCTTGCACTGAGTTGTTGCACCATTGATGTTCGTGGACCACTTGAGCCACGTCAATCTACTTGTCAGAGCATGCCAATGAATCGGTCTTCTTACGCAGACGTCGATCTACCTGATGCCGTTCGCCAGCGCGCGATTGCGGCGAGCTCTCACGCCTGGCTGGATGCGCTACCCAATCTTATCACTGAGCTCTGCTCAGAGTGGCAATTGACGCGTGGCCGAACCTACAGGGAAGCGACGGAGGCCTTCGTTGCAGATGTGACAAGGGCGGACGGCAGCGCCGCGGTCCTCAAAATTCTTTTGCCGTCTGAAGCGCACGATGCCAGCCAGGAGATTGCGGTTCTCCGGCTGGCTGGCGGCGTTGGTTGCCCTCAGCTATTCACCGCAGACGAAGCGCGAGGTGCGCTGTTGCTGGAGCGCCTTGGCCGGTCGATGGCAGAACTCGATCTCTCACTCGCTGAACGCCGCATGCATTTAACAGACGCCGCACGACAGCTTTGGCGCAGGATCCCGCAGCAGAATTTCACCAACGGTGCCGCGAAAGGCTTTTGGCTCAAGGAGTTGATCGAACAGCACTGGCAGAAACTCGGCCAGCCTTGTTCACGCATTGTCATTGATCATGCGCTGCAGTGCGCCGATCAGAGAATTGCGGCACATCATGATCGACGAGCCGTCCTCGTCCATGGCGATATTCATGCCTGGAACGCACTCGAGGTTTCACAAGCCGCGCAAGGCGCCTCGCGCTTCAAACTTGTAGACCCCGATGGTCTCTATGCCGAGGCAGAATATGATTTGGGTGTGATCCTGCGCGAGGATCCGGAGGAACTGTTGCAAATTGCTGAGTGCAATGGTGCGGACGGCGCATTTTCTGCTTCGTGGCAGGCAGCCCGGGAGCTGTCGGTTGCCACGAACTGTGATCCGACAGCGATTTGGCAATGGGCCTTTATCGAACGGGTCTCGACCGGCCTTGTCTGCAACGAGATTGGCGTGCAACCGGTTGGCTCTGACATGTTGTCGGCTGCCGAGGCTATCGTTTCAGCTGGCACGTTCCATTACGCAAATCAATAAGCGCTTTGTGAACACGGAGCTGTGCAACGCGAGGTCCTTGCCAACTACCAGCGCTGCGTTAAACTCTTTGCTTGCACCAGCCAACGCGTTTTAGCGAAAGGAGGTGCCGTGGCTCCGGGTCAGAACATTTTCAGACATTCATTTCGACGAAGCATGGTTGGCTTCGCGGTCATCTTGATATTGTTCCAGTCGGTCGGTGTCACGATCGCTCGCGCCTGCAACGAAAACGCTATGCTCGTTTTCGATGCCTCTGGTTCCATGACCGCCTTCCAAGATGGCAGCTCGAAGATCAATGTTGCACGGCGTGCAGCTGCTGATGTTTTGCCGGATGTGACTCGCAACCGGCCCACCGGTCTCGTCACTTACGGCGGTGGGCAAGGGCCTGACTGCAGTGATTTTGTGATGCGTGTGCCGCCGACTCGCAATTCTGGGCCGCGCATTCTCTCAGAACTCCGCCAAATCGTTCCCGAGGGAGCAACCCCGCTGTCCAATGGCGTTGAGATGGCTGTCGACACACTCAGGCGGCGCTCGGAACAGGGCATTGTTGTGCTCGTGACCGATGGCATTGAGAACTGTGGCCAACCGAGTTGCAAACTTGCCGACCGGCTTGTGAAGACGGGCTCGCGCATCCGCATTCACGTCATTACATTTTTCTTGCGTGACTGGCGGACAGATACTCTGCGGTGCCTCACCGATGCAACTGACGGAACCTATGCGACTACACACTCACTGGAAACCCTGCGTGCAGCGCTCCGCAGGGCTTTGGGATGCAGGCGTATTTCCAAGCTGTCGATCGACGGCCTGAACTAACCGGCCACGAGCTGCTCTGCCTGAGCCATGCTAATCGGTCGATTTTCCAGCAAGACATCAATCTTGGTATCGTCTGATGATCCAGCAGCGAGTGGATCGCGAGGGCTCAGACGGTGGTCAACGACCATGCGAGACAGGATAAGGCGACGCGCATCGCCACCCGCGGCTCCCAGTGCAGCACCCTCACAGGCCAGCATGACCGCGCTCGCCGCATTGTAGAGCGCATCTGATGCCTGACGACATAGGGGCTCGTTGCCGGAACTTGCAACCTCTTCGGCAAAGCCAAACGCGCGTTCAACGGTGCTCGACAATTCACCACGGTATTGACCCGGGAGATCTGCCGTCTGTTCTAGTCGTTCTTGAAGATCATCCTGGAGATCGCGGTGAGCGCCAACTTTGGCAACCGCTCGCGTGATAATATCCAAGGCGTTGATGTTGGATGTTCCCTCCCAAAGGACGCCGAGATGGGCATCGCGCACCAAGCGAGCATTGACCCAGTCCTCGATGTAACCATTGCCACCGCGGACTTCCATCGCCCCTGTAGCAACATCGATGTTGTCGCGCGCAGAGCGAAACTTGATCAGCGGTGTCAGGATGCGGACGAGCTGCTGTGCCTTCTGGTCACCCTGTTCGGCCAGGTGCAATTGATGCGCAGTGCACATAACCATCGACAGCACCTGCTCGGTGGGCACCATAATTTTCATGAGCTGACGGCGCAGCAGCGGCTTGTTCTTAATGTAGTCACCGAAAGCGATGCGATCGCCTGCAACCATTAGTGCTTCGTTTAGGCAGCGACGCATCATGCCGGCGGCACGTACACCATGGGACAGGCGGGACATGTTTACCTGATCCATCATCTGCTTGAGGCCCTGATTGCGACCCGGGCCAACTTCGCCCAGCGCATAAGCCGTTGCGCCCTCAAACTTGATCTCCCCGGACGCCATTGACTTGGTGCCGAGCTTTGGTTTCAGGCGGACAATCCGATAACTGTTCCGGCTGCCGTCCTCGCGATGTCGCGGCAGCGCAAAGAGACCAAGGCCAGATGTGCCTGGCGCGCCACCCTCCGGTCTTGCAAGCAAAAGAGCAACGTCACCATCGGCGCAAGAACAGAACCACTTCTCGCCATAGAGGCGCCATTCGCCATCCTCCCAGCGCGCCTCGAGCTCAATGTTGCCAACGTCCGACCCACCGGTTTTTTCGGTCATGAACTGGGCACCCTTCAGGATCTTGCCCATGTCCTGGCTCCACATGCCCGGGAGCAGGCGCTCTTTCGTCTCTGCGTCGGCATAACGCTCGATCAGCATGGCAGAGGTATCAGTCGCGGATATCGGGCACATCAGGCCGAACTCGGACTGCGTAAAGATATACTGGAATGTGTACTTTGCGATGGGTGGAACCTTGTCCGGCCAACCGTGCACTCCGGCTTTACGTGACATGCAATGAATGCCGAAATCACCGAATCCGATTTGCTCCATCTCGCGGTAAGCTGGATGGAATTCGATCCAGTCCTCGTCCAGTCCACGGGGCGAGCGGACATGCAGCACGGGCTGATGGGTGTCAGACAGCCGAGCCAATTCATCCAAGCGGTTCCCGGCAATCTCACCAAGCCTCTCATAGTGAGGCGTCATGTGGGTGCGCAGCTCTGGGTCCATATAAAGCTGCAGCAATGATTGCAAGCTATGATCAATCTCGAAAAAGTTCTCACCGCTGCAGTCGCGGGCGATCCACTCATCCAGTGACTTAGGCAGCTCGACCTCAATTGCTTCAGCAATGCTCATCTTTGTCTCCCGTGTCGTAATCAGCCCATGGTGACAAATGTACAGGAAAATGGCCAGTGATAGACTCGGCCCATAGCAATTCGGCTTGATAATCGCTTAAAATAGGCGGCCTGGAGCGGGTTTATCTAATTGAGCCTGTCACGGGCGTGAGAGAACAATTCGCTTATCTCTTTCAGCGTTCTCACATGTAGGTCCGCCAGACTGATGTCCGGCGATTTGGCATGGACACGCCCCCATGGGCCGCGTTCGATAAATATCGTGGTCATTCCGGCTTCACGCGCTGGAAGGATGTCATTGTCGAGCCGGTCACCCACATAAGCAATTGACGTCGCTTCGCATCCGCACTCTTCGACGATGCGACTGAAGAACCGGAGATCTGGCTTTGAAACGCCCCAGCGCTCAGATGAAGCAACAAAGTCAACCTCGCAACCAGCCTCTTTCAATGCTCGTTCGGCGCCAATTGGCTGGTTACCGGCTATTCCGACCCGCAAGTTGAGACTTTGCAGATGATTGAGACAGTCTAATGCATCCGGGTACAGGTCTGCCACGTCGAAGAGATCGCCGGCTCCCTCCAGTTCTCTTTGCTGTCTGGCCTGTCTGGTCTGTCTGGTCTGTCTGGCCGCAGCCACATCCAGGTTTGGGTCAAAGTGGTACAGAACTTTTCGGTGATGTTCTCGCCGTGCGATGACTTGATCCAGAACTTGTCGAAACTCGACTTCGGTCACTCCGAGGTAAATTGCCCAGCCTTTCCAAAGACGTGACTCGTCGATCAATGTTTCGCCAACATCGAAAATGACGGCTCGAACCTTTCGGAGGACAACGTCCCTTTGGCTGACCATTCGGCCATCTTTCCGCAACGTCTTCTGTCGTCAAGGGAAAGCAGCATCAGGCCTGTCCGATGGGTCGACCGATTTGTCGCCTATCGCAGCATCGCTGGTCGCTTAATCATGGTCGTTCATGAGGTTAATCGCACCATGATCGCCATAACGTGTTGCTCTGCGGGCCCAATACGCTTCCATCAATGAATCTGCTTAGCTATATACGTGTTAGAGATCGCGCCTTCCGGCTAGACAATCCAGCACGGCCCAGCACGGCCCAGTACCACACTGGCCAAACGTAGGGTGCGTTCAGCGGTGACGTAGCCGGCATCTTTTGTTATAGGCTGCAGGTTCGCAGCACAGGGAGACTGTACGGAAATGCAGACCAGCCGCGTTCGTTGGTTTTGGGGTTTGCCCGCCATCGCAATCATATGGCTGATGGCCTGGCAGTTCGAGCAGCCACGCATGGCCGAGGATCTGAAGGTTCGCGCAGAGTCCGCGTTGCGCCAAGCGGGTGTGGACTGGGCATTTGTGGTTATGTCAGGCCGTAATGCTCAACTTGTTGGCGAAGCCGTTGCGAAACAGGAACAGCATCTCGCCGAACGTATCGTTGGCAAGGTCTACGGCATTGCCGCTGTGCAGAATTCTTCGCAGCTCGCCGCTATTGAGGAAAATTACATTTGGTCTGCGGCTGTCAAAGGCGGCTCGCTCCAACTGACGGGTTACTTCCCGAACAAAGATATCAGGAAAAGCGTTGTATCTGCTGCCAAGCAGGTCTTTCCGAGACTGCCCGTTAGCGACCAGATGCGACCGGCGCGCGGTGCACCTCAAGACGGTATTTGGCTTGGTGCGATCCAATTCGGATTGGCGCAACTCTCACGGCTTGAAAATGGCGGCAAGGTGTACCTCGACGGCACAAAGTTCGCGATCGCCGGTGTTGCTAACAGCGTCGGTGCCTATCGCACGATTAAAGGTCAGCTTTATCGCAATGTTCCATCCGGTGTGATCCTAGTGAATGACAAGGTCAAACCGCCGGTTGTCTTTCCGTTTGAGTGGCAGGCTGTTTTTGAGAACGGCCAACTCTTGCTGCAGGGTTACGTTCCGAGCGAGCGGGACCGTGATGCCTTGATCAAGATTACCAAGGCGGTGTTTGCCAAGTCGCCGATCGTCGACAAGATGGCGGTTGCAGGCGGAGCCCCAGACCAGTGGTTGAATACCGCAGGGGTCATCATTCAAGAACTTGCCAAGCTCAATAAGGGTTCCGCCAGTCTCTCCAACACGAAGATCGCCATCAAGGGCGAAGCGCAGAAACAGGCCGTTGCCGATGCGGTCCGCACGGCGTTGCAGACACGTATTACGACGCTCTATCAACTCACCCAAGATCTCAAGTATATCGAAGCGACGATCCCGACTATTCGTCCCTTTACGACGTCAGCTGTCAGTCAGGGCAAACATCTGTTGCTCTCTGGCTATACGCTCGGCGAAAGCCAGACCAACAAGATTGTTGCTGCCATCCGCAAAGCTCGTCCTGACGCGACCGTCGACAACAGGCTGGCTCTGGGGAAAGGCGCACCCGATGGCTGGCTCAGCTGTGTTCTGGCCGGTCTCGAAGGACTGCTTAAACTTGATAACGGACGCGCTGAGGTGTCCGATCGCGAGCTTTCTGTAAGTGGTCTGACGCGTGACGAGGCGGTCAATGATGCATTGCCGAAGCTGGTGCGGGCTGCTGCCAATCGCGCCTGCAAAGAGAAGCTCGACATCACACTCAAACTTCCGCCTGAACCCAACCTTGATTGGCGCGCGGCGTATGATGGCACGCAGCTGACTCTGCAGGGCGAGGTACCAAACTCAGGCGTGGTTGAGGCGCTGAACGCGCAAGCGGCGAAACTGTTCCCTAAAGCCAAGGTCACCAGTGATCTGCGCATTAAACCATCACAGAGCAAGAAATGGGGCCGGGTTGCCAACGTTGCGCTGGAGCAATTGGCCAAGCTGCGCCTCGGCACAGCCCACATCAAGGCGCAAGTCCTGACGCTCGACGGGGAAGCCCCGGATACAGCCGTGGCAACCGCGGTCAAAGAGCAGCTCAAGGCGACTGTCGCGAAAGGCTACAAGGCTGAATCAAAGATTATCGTGAAGTCGGCTGCGATGTTGTGGGCCGAGCAAAAAGCCAAGCGCAAAGCCGAGGAAGCCGCCGCCGCAGCAGCTAAGGTGGAAGACGAGCGCAAGCGTAAGGAAGAAGAAGCGGAGCGTGCTGCGAAGCTTGAGCTAGAGCGCATGACCAAGGAACGGGAGCGCCAGAGGCTTGAGGATGAGCGCCGGGCGCGCGAGGCGGCTCTCGAGAGGGAACGCAAGGCGAAAGAGGCTGAAGCCCGCCGCAAAGCACAAGAGGCCGCCCGTCTTGCTGAGATCGAAAAGCAAAAGCGTGAGTTGAAGCTGGCGCGAGATAAATGCCAGCAGGCTCTCAATGCCACAACGACTGAGGGCACAATCAGTTTTGGACCGGGCAGTGACAAGCTACAGTCCAAGAGTTTCCCCACACTCGATAAGGTTGCCGGGCTGTCGACCCTCTGCGGCACCATCAACATCGAGATTGGAGGCCATACGGACTCAAGGGGCTCGGCCGAGTCCAACCAACGGCTCTCAGAGCGTCGTGCCGAGGCAGTGCGCTCGTATCTCGAGGGAAAAGGTTTGGCCGCCGCGCAGCTGAAAGCTGTCGGCTTTGGCGAAACCAAGCCTCTGGTGCCAAACACCACGGCACGTAATCGCGCCCGCAATCGGCG
Source organism: Pseudomonadota bacterium (assembly GCA_039183375.1). Classification (GTDB taxonomy): domain Bacteria; phylum Pseudomonadota; class Alphaproteobacteria; order Rhizobiales; family Hyphomicrobiaceae; genus Tectiglobus. Next base: position 419 of record JBCDBQ010000205.1, on the reverse strand, counting down.
GATCGAATTCAGGGTCGAAGTCAACTAACGGCGCGGTTGGTCGTCGTCCGCCAAACGAATAAGGTTAGACATGGATTATCTCATCGCCCAGTTGGCATGGTACATCGCGGCTGCGTTCGCCGTCGGTCTGGTTATCGGCTGGTTCTCGTGCGGCCCGCGGGAAAACTCTTGAGTTTGTGGAACTAAGCCGCGCGCCCGGGCTCACGAGCGATGGCGCATGGTTCGGAATATCTGGAAGGTCTGCGTTTATGTGGTCGTTGCTTTTGCAATCCCTCGTTCTTCTCTTAGCGGCTTACTTTGTGGGCGTCTGGATCGGCTGCATGGCGCGCCGTGTGATTGCGCCGCCACAAGGCCACGTTGCTGATCGCCAGGCAGCGCCGGCTGGTAACCCGCAACAACCCGTGCAGGCGGCAGCACCG
>JBCDBQ010000204.1:0-11248 GCA_039183375.1 Pseudomonadota bacterium | reverse complement strand
GGTGGTTGAGTTCAGCGATGATCAGGATGTGGCAGTTCATTCTCTGAAGTCGGCCGTCGATGCAAAGTCCTTCTCCGTTACGCTGTTGGATGGTGTGACGGGGTCTGGCAAAACCGAAGTCTATTACGAAGCGGTTGCAGCAGCGTTGGCGCAGGGTCGGCAAGTCTTGATCATGCTGCCGGAAATTGCGCTGACCAGCCAGTTTATGAGCCGCTTCGAAGAACGATTTGGCTGCGCGCCCGTCGAGTGGCATTCGGCGCTGGGTTCGGCCGAGCGTGGTCGAATCTGGAAAGCCGTTGGCGCGGGTAAGGCGCGATGTATTGTTGGGGCGCGCTCCGGGCTTTTTTTGCCGTACACCGATCTCGGGCTGGTTGTCATCGATGAGGAACATGATGGCGGCTTTAAGCAGGACGACCGCGTCAACTATCAGGCGCGTGACATGGCTGTTGTGCGTGCGAGCCTTGGAAAGTTCCCAATTGTGCTGGCGTCAGCTACGCCGTCGATCGAGAGCCACGTCAATGCGCGGACAGGGCGTTACCGCCATGTTGTGTTGCCGGGGAGGTTCTCAGGCGTAGAGTTGCCGGACGTTTCGGCCATTGATATGCGCAGCGATCCTCCCGAACAGGGCCGCTGGCTATCGCCTAAGCTGGTGAACGCGATCAAGGAAACGCTTGAGCAAGAACGGCAGAGTTTGCTGTTTCTCAACCGCCGTGGATATGCACCTCTCACGCTTTGCCGGTCTTGCGGTCACCGTATCGAGTGTCCGCAGTGCTCGGCATGGTTGGTTGAACATCGGTTTCGCCGCCGCCTCAACTGCCATCACTGTGGGTTCTCACTTCCGATACCGGAGAAGTGCCCGAAATGCGGTGAAGAAGATAGTCTGGTGGCTTGCGGTCCCGGTGTCGAGCGTATCTCCGAAGAAGTGACTGAGCGCTTTCCGGATGCCCGCACGGTCATTCTTTCAAGCGATCTCATTCCCGGGCTAACGGAGATGCGCGAGATTATCGCCAAGATCGAAGCTGGCGAGGCTGATATTATCATCGGAACCCAAATCGTCGCTAAGGGGCACCACTTTCCAGACCTCGCAACCGTTGGCATTGTCGATGGCGATCTTGGACTGGTCGGCAACGCAGACCCGCGCGCCGGCGAGCGGTCCTTTCAGCTCATGCATCAGGTGACGGGCCGGGCGGGCCGGGCGATGGTTCGCGGTCGCGGATTTGTCCAGACCCACCAAGCAGAACATCCGGTGATGCAGGCGATCGTGAACGGGGATCGCGATGCGTTCGTTGAATATGAAATTCGGCAGCGACAGATGGGGCTTCTGCCGCCCTATGGCCGATTGGCCGGTCTGGTGATCTCGGCACGTGACAAGGAACTCGCAGAATTGTTTGCACGGGATGTTGTTCGCCATGCGCCGCAATCGGAGAAGATCTCAGTACTTGGTCCTGCCGAAGCACCTTTGGCCGTTGTCAGAGGGCGCCATCGCTGGCGCTTACTGGTCAAGGCGCCTCGCGAGATTGATATGCAAAGTTACTTGAGGGAGTGGCTTAGTCAAATTCCCGCGATCAAGGGAGATATTCGTCTGACCGTCGACGTGGACCCCTATAATTTCCTCTGAGCCGTTGCCATTTGGGCAAAAATGAAACTTGGTTCAGGGAGATTGGGTTATGGCCGTCACCACAGTACGCAGCACGTTTGCAGGTCATGATGGTGGGGAACTAGCCGCGCGGCTTGATATGCCGGCAGGTCCCGTGCGTGGTTACGCGTTGTTTGCGCATTGCTTTACCTGTTCCAAGGACCTATTTGCTGCGCGCCATATCGCCCAGAGCCTGGCCCAACATGGCTTCGCCGTTCTCAGATTTGACTTTACTGGTCTCGGCTCATCCCAGGGTGAGTTCGCGAATACGAATTTCAGCTCAAATGTTCAGGATTTGCTCAAGGCGGCCGATTATCTGCGCGAGAACTTTGAAGCACCATCCGTTTTAGTCGGTCACTCGTTGGGTGGCGCCGCTGTGCTGGCAGCGGCTGGTGATATCCCCGAAGTGAAAGGCGTTGCCACCATTGGTGCACCGGCGGACGTGGGGCACGTTTTGCATCAGTTCGGGGGATCGCTGGACGAGATCCGCGAAACCGGCAAAGCCGAGGTGAGCTTGGCGGGTCGTCCGTTTACGATCACCAAGAATTTCGTCGACGATGCGGAAGGTAATCGCCTGGAAGATCGCATTGCCGGGATGAAGAAGGCGCTTCTCGTTCTGCATTCGCCAGTCGACCAAACTGTCGGCATCGAGAATGCGAGCAAGATCTTCGTCGCCGCAAAACACCCGAAAAGCTTCATTTCGTTGGACAATGCCGATCATCTGGTCTCGAGGCCAGCCGACGCCGCTTATGCCGCGGGTCTGATTGCTGCATGGGCCGCGCGTTTCGTGCCGGAGCCTGAAGTGCCCGAAGAGGCAAGTGAGGCTGTTGTGGTCACGGAGACCGGTCTGGGTAAGTTTACGAACGCCGTGATGGTTGGTCGACATAGGCTGAGTGCTGACGAACCAAAATCGGTCGGTGGGCTGGATACCGGGCCATCTCCCTACGACTACCTTTCCGTTGCGCTTGGGACCTGCACCGCCATGACGCTCCGGATGTACGCCGGCTACAAGAAGCTGACGCTCGGGAAAGTCAGTGTCGAAGTCTCACACGGCAAGGTGGCAGCAGATCATTGCAACGACTGTGGAGAAGCTGCCGAGGGCCGAGGCGGAAAGATTGATCGCTTTGAACGGATCATTTCGGTCGAGGGTGAGATCGATCCAGAGCTTCAGGACAAGTTAGTCGAGATAGCCGGAAAATGCCCTGTTCACCGCACATTGGAGAGCTCAGCCGCTGTGGTTACCAAGTTGCGTTGACGTAATTCCCGGCGCGGAAAAGGCGGCTGGATTGGCTGGTTGACTACGACCTTAGAATAGGTTCGGCCCAATGCGGCATTGCGGCTCGATCCGTGCGGTTGATAGCGACTTGGGTGCGTGGTACGAACGCTGCGGCTTACAGGGGTCTTTGGGCCGGGTCGGCTTGGTTTTTCATCCCTGATAGTGTCCCTCCTCAGCGCGGGTGATCGGCAACTAAGAGCAGAGAATTCGTTTGGAATTCAACGCTTTAGCCCACCCCACAACGCATGGAAGCGCGCGACGTGGCGACGGAAGACCAAATGATGGCCAGTGTACCGGGGCGGTACGCGGCAGCATTGTTTGAACTGGCACAAGAGCAATCCCAGCTCCAGCCGGTCGAAAATGATCTCAATCGCGTTCAGGCGATGTTGGATGAAAGTCCGGACTTGATGCGTATGGTGCGCAGCCCGGTCTTCTCAGCTGAGGATCAAACCAAGGCGCTGGATGCGTTGCTTACCAAAGCAGGCATCGGTGGTTTGACGCTGAATTTTGTGAAGCTGATTGTTCGCAATCGGCGCCTGTTTGCGATGCCGGACATGATCAAGGCTTTTCGGACCTTGGCTGCTGGTGCACGCGGCGAGGTTGAAGCTGATGTTGCTAGTGCAACTGCTCTCAACGATGGCCAGCTTCAGGCACTTAAAGAAACTCTCAAGGCATCTATCGGCAAGGACGTGCAGATTAACGCTTCTGTTGATCCGTCGTTGCTGGGCGGTCTCGTCGTCAAAGTCGGCAGCCGCATGATCGATTCGTCGCTTCGCACGAAGCTATCCACGCTCAAATTGCGCATGAAAGAGGTTGGCTAATGGACATCCGGGCCGCTGAGATCTCCTCAATTCTGAAGGAGCAAATCCAAAATTTTGGCCAGGAGGCGGAAGTCTCTGAAATCGGTCAGGTGCTGTCAGTTGGTGACGGTATTGCCCGTGTTTACGGTTTGGATAACGTCCAGGCCGGTGAAATGGTCGAGTTTCCCGGCGGTGTGCGCGGGATGGCCCTGAACCTCGAAGCCGACAACGTCGGCGTCGTGCTTTTCGGCGATGACCGGGCGATCAAGGAAGGCGATACGGTCAAGCGGACCGGTGCCATCGTGGAAGTTCCCGTTGGCCGCGGCCTTCTCGGTCGTGTGGTTGACGGACTTGGCAACCCGATCGACGGCAAGGGCCCGATCGAAGGCGCCGAGATGAGCCGTGTGGACGTCAAGGCACCGGGCATCCTTCCGCGCAAGTCGGTGCACGAGCCGATGTCGACGGGTCTTAAGGCGATCGATGCGCTCATCCCAGTTGGCCGTGGTCAGCGCGAGCTGATCATTGGTGACCGCCAGACTGGCAAGACCGCTATTATCCTCGATACATTCCTGAACCAGAAGCCGATGCACGCTGGCGACGATGAAGGTCAGAAGCTTTACTGCATTTACGTTGCGGTTGGTCAGAAGCGATCGACGGTAGCTCAATTCGTGAAGGTGTTGGAAGAAAGCGGCGCAATGGAGTATTCCGTTGTGGTTGCTGCGACGGCATCTGATGCCGCTCCAATGCAGTTCCTGGCGCCGTTTACCGGTTGCGCCATCGGTGAGTATTTCCGCGATAACGGCATGCACGCCGTGATCGGTTACGACGACCTTTCAAAGCAGGCCGTGGCTTACCGTCAGATGTCGCTACTGCTGCGTCGTCCGCCGGGCCGCGAAGCCTACCCTGGTGACGTTTTCTACTTGCACTCTCGTTTGCTTGAGCGGGCTGCTAAGCTGAACGACGACAATGGTAACGGCTCGTTGACAGCGCTGCCGGTGATCGAGACGCAGGCGAACGACGTGTCTGCCTACATTCCAACCAACGTGATTTCGATCACGGATGGTCAGATCTTCCTCGAAACTGATCTGTTCTACCAGGGCGTTCGACCAGCTGTGAACGTTGGTCTGTCTGTTTCCCGTGTGGGATCATCAGCCCAGATCAAGGCCATGAAGCAGGTTGCCGGCTCGATTAAAGGTGAGCTTGCGCAGTACCGTGAGATGGCTGCATTTGCTCAGTTCGGCTCTGACCTCGACGTTGCAACTCAACGCATGCTTGCACGTGGTGAGCGTCTGACCGAGCTTCTCAAGCAGCCGCAGTTCTCTCCGCTCAAGACTGAGGAGCAGGTCTGCGTGATCTTCGCGGGAACCAAAGGTTATCTCGATGGTATTCCAACGGCGTCTGTTGGAAAGTTTGAGGAGCAGCTCCTGGTTTACATGCGCGATACCGGTAAAGGACTGCTTGATACCATCCGCAATGAAGCCCAGTTGAGCTCCGATAGTGAAGCCAAACTAACCGGCATATTGGACGACTTCACGAAGGGCTTTGCAGCCTAAATCTGAAACCAGCTGAACACAGGAACCGGCGGAGTTTCGGATGCCAAGTCTTAAGGATCTCAGAAATCGCATCTCTTCGGTGACGGCCACGCGCAAGATCACCAAGGCGATGCAGATGGTGGCAGCCGCGAAGCTGCGTCGTGCACAGGAAGCGGCCACAGCAGCCCGTCCTTACGCACAACGCATGGACGCGGTTCTGGCTAACCTGAACAAGGGTTTGACCAGCAAGGAAGGCGCATCGCCCTTGTTGGTTGGCACCGGCAAAGAAGATGTCCATCTGCTGGTTGTTATGACAGCTGAGCGCGGACTTTGCGGTGGTTTTAACTCCAACATCGCCCGTCTCGCGCGTCAGGACATCGTCCGCTTGCAGGCCTCAGGCAAGACCGTCAAGCTGCTTTTCGTTGGCCGCAAAGGCTATGATGTTCTCAAGCGCGAATACGATGCACTGACGGTTGAGCGGATCGAACTTAAAGACGTGAAGAATGTTGCCTTCGCGAATGCTGAGGACGTTGGCAGGAAGATATTGTCGATGTTTGAAGCTGGCGAGTTCGACGTCTGCACGATGTACTTCTCTGAGTTCAAGTCGGTCATACTCCAAGTCCCGACTCCGATGCAGCTGATCCCGGCAAAGCTGCCGGAAGCTGAGGACGGTGACGAGCAAGCGGCCGGCGCGGGAGCTGCCTATGATTACGAGCCGAGCGAAGAAGAAATTCTTGGTTTCCTGCTGACCCGGAATATTTCAACTCAGATCTTTCGTGGGCTGCTTGAGAACGCTGCATCCGAGCAGGGTGCGCGGATGTCCGCGATGGATAACGCGACACGAAACGCAGGTGAGATGATCGACAAGCTGACGATCTCCTACAACCGGCAGCGGCAGGCGCAGATCACTAAAGAACTTATCGAGATCATTTCGGGTGCTGAAGCGCTCTAATTCGAACACACGTGTACGAGGACGAAACTAATGGCTGGAAACATCGGACGAATTCGGCAGGTTATGGGTGCTGTTGTCGACGTGCAGTTCGACGGCGAGTTGCCGGCGATTCTGAACTCGTTGGAAACCCAGAACGAAACGACTAAGTCTCGGGATAACCCCGACGGCCTTTTGGTTCTCGAAGTTGCTCAGCACCTGGGTGAGAATACCGTTCGGACAATCGCTATGGACGCGACGGAAGGCTTGGTGCGCGGCCAGGAAGTGCGTGATACCGGCAACGCGATTGCCATTCCCGTGGGTGATGAGACACTTGGCCGGATTATGAACGTAATCGGCCAACCAGTGGATGAAGCCGGGCCAATCGGTTCGACCAGCTCACGACCGATCCACGCTGCCGCGCCTGAACTGGCTGATCAGTCGACCGAGTCTGAGATCCTGGTGACAGGTATCAAGGTTGTCGACCTGCTGGGGCCATATGCCAAGGGTGGTAAGATCGGCCTATTCGGTGGTGCCGGTGTGGGCAAGACTGTTCTGATCATGGAATTGATCAACAACATCGCGAAGACACACGGTGGCTACTCGGTGTTCGCAGGTGTTGGAGAGCGTACGCGTGAGGGCAATGATCTCTACCACGAGATGATCGAATCCAAGGTCAACAAGGATCCGAAGGAAAACGGCGGCTCAGCTGCCGGCTCCAAGTGTGCGCTGGTTTACGGCCAGATGAATGAGCCACCAGGTGCGCGTGCTCGCGTGGCGTTGAGCGGATTGACAGTCGCCGAAGACTTCCGCGACAAGGGACAGGACGTGTTGTTCTTCGTCGACAACATTTTCCGTTTCACACAAGCCGGTTCGGAAGTGTCAGCCCTTTTGGGTCGCATTCCTTCTGCTGTGGGTTATCAGCCGACGCTGGGTACTGACATGGGCGGTATGCAGGAGCGGATTACGTCCACAACGAAAGGTTCAATTACGTCTGTTCAGGCCGTATACGTGCCTGCCGACGACTTGACCGACCCAGCGCCTGCTTCGACGTTTGCTCACTTGGACGCGACGACGGTTCTTTCCCGCTCAATTGCTGAGAAGGGCATTTATCCGGCTGTTGACCCACTCGACTCGACATCTCGTATGATGGACCCGCGCATCGTTGGTGATGAGCACTATGAAGTCGCCCGAAGTGTTCAGTCTACTCTGCAGCGCTACAAAGCATTGCAGGATATCATCGCCATTCTTGGCATGGACGAACTGTCGGAAGAGGATAAGCTGACGGTGGCACGTGCGCGCAAGATTGAGCGCTTCCTTTCACAACCGTTCGACGTTGCCGAAGTCTTCACTGGCTCACCCGGTGTCCAGGTTAAGCTGGAAGATACTATCAAAGGCTTCAAGGGACTCGTCGCCGGTGATTACGATCATCTGCCGGAGCAGGCCTTCTACATGGTCGGCACAATTGAGGAAGCGATTGAAAAGGCAGAGAAACTCGCTGAAGCTGCTTAAGTCTGCCTGAAATTTGGGCAGGATATCTGGGTGGTCCGGAGCCGGTTTGGGGATCATTGTTGCGCAATTGCCTTGACGCGTTTGCCAATCCACCATCTGACTATGGTTTGAGTCTGAGCATAAACGATGTGTTCGGCTGGGAGATTGGGGAAGAGGTCATAGCATGGCAGACGACAATGGTGGCGGGCCCGCAGGTAAGTTTGGCGAGTGCTGTGAAGAGCTCAAAGAGGCGATTGCCGGTGAAGATTTTGAGCCGATGATCAATGTAGGGGAAGACGGTATCCTCTACATGGCAGTTGGCTTAATCGAACTTGAGGATGATGAACCCGGAATGGTCGATCATCCGGTGTTTTTCTGCCCGTTTTGCGGGACCAAGGTTCAAGACCCTGAAGTGGTGAGGGCTCAAATCACTAGTGAAGGGGAGCTGCCGCAGTAAGCGGTTGCAACCAATAGGATCAACGAAGTTGCTGCGGCGATGTCGGATAAGCGCCGCAGCTGAGTTTGAAGCAAGGACGACGACATGGCTGAGTTTAGTTTTGAACTTGTGAGCCCCGAACGAGTCTTGATGTCGGAATCGGTCGAGCACGTCGTCCTGCCGGGTAGTGAAGGGCTGTTAGGTGTGCTGTCTGGGCATTCTCCGGCTGTCGTCACACTTAAGCCGGGTGTTATTTCAGTGCTGTCGGGAAGTACCGTGACACGCAAGATCTACGTTCGCGGTGGCTTCGCTGAGATAAATCCGGAAACAGTAACTGTACTTGCTGAGCACGCGCTCGATACCGAGGCTGCTGATCGAGATGCTATTGCATCCGAAATTGAAGTAGCTGAGAAAGATCTCTCCGACGCGACTACGGATGATGCACGGTTCATTGCGCAATCAGCTGTCGATGCCTTGCGGTCGCTGTAGATCGCGAGCCGGGGCTGCTTCAGAATCCTATTGTTTCATGAATTGCTGAGCTGTCTTGATCAGCTCGGCTGCGCGTGCTTGCGCAGTTGGTCCATCACTCGCACGTAAACGTCTCTCTTGAAATCAACGACGCGCTGAGTGACTTGATCCGGCTCGATCCACCGCCAGTCTTCGAACTCCTTCTCGTGCCCCTGTCCGGGAGGTGGATCAATATTGATTTCGCTGTCGATGCCAGTAAAGCGAAACGCGTACCAGATCTGCTTTTGGCCCTTGTATCGGCCGCCCCACGCACTGGCCTGTATCTTTAGGGGAAGGTCGTAGGTCAGCCAGCCGTCTGTTCGCCCGAGGATCTCGGCATTTTTGATGCCGGTTTCTTCAAACAGCTCGCGGTAGGCCGCTGCTTCAGGATCCTCACCCTCATCGATGCCGCCCTGGGGCATTTGCCACCAGTCACCCGGACCTTCGGCGTCGCCTGGAGCATCGGCGCGCAGACCCATCCAGACCTTGCCGTGCTGATTGATGACCATGACACCGACACATGGCCGGTAGGCATCGAGATTGGGATCGTCTGACATGACGTGCGCTCGCGACTGTTCGGCAGGGCCAATTGAGTTCGGTCGTTTGGAAGAGGCGTTCAATTCGAACGTGAGGTGTATAACTCAACCGCCGGCAATCTGCGGAAGAATTTGCACGGAGCTGTTCGGCTCGATTGGCTGGATTAATGTCTCCTGATAGATCTGGCCGTCGATGGCAACGGCCAGTCCATCTTCGAGATGTGGAGCAAGTTCCGGGAACTGCTCACCAAGGCGCACGAAAAGCTGGCGGATTGAGTTGGCCTCTACCTCCAGCTCGGTAACTCCGCCAGTAAACTGGCGGAGATTTCCGATAAGCGTAACGTGCGCCATTGGCGTTTCGTCCTCAATCAGATCTTGAGGTTAGGATCGCCGGCTTCGCTTGCGGCATCAATCGCTTTGCGGACGCGGGGTGGCGACATGGGCAAGCTTTCGAAGCGCAGGCCTGTGGCGCTCTCCACGGCATTGGCAATTGCTGCCATTGGTGGGACGATCGGTGTTTCGCCGACACCGCGCACGCCGTAGGGGTGACGCGGATTTGGCACCTCGACGATGATCGTATCAATCATCGGCAAGTCCGAGGCGACCGGAACCCGATAGTCCAGGAAGCTGGCGTTATCGAGTTGGCCCTTATCATCGTAGATGTACTCTTCGTTGAGAGCCCAACCGATGCCTTGCACGGCACCGCCCTGATACTGGCCTTCCACATATGACGGGTGGATCGCGCGACCAGCATCCTGGATTGCCGTGTAACGCACAATCGAGACTTTGCCGGTTTCGGCGTCAACTTCAACGTCGGCCAGGTGAACACCAAAGCTTGGTGCGGCGCCCTGTGCGTTGATCTTTGACGTACCGACGATGGCACCGCCTGTTTTGCCAGCCATCTTGCCGATGTCACCCAGTGTCATCGGATCGTGCTTGCCGGCGTTGTCACCTGCAGGGCGAACCGTACCGTTCTCGAAGGTGACTGCATCCTCTGGCAATTCCCAGATTTTCGCTGCCCGTGCACAGGCTTCCTTCATTACCTGACGTGCTGCTTCAACCGTGGCCATGCCGCTTGAAAACGTCGAACGGCTACCGCCGGTGAGGAAGTTATAACCAAGCTGACCCGTGTCGCCGATCATCGGACGGATCTTGCCGAGATCAACACCGAGTTCTTCGGCCGCCATCATGGCAAGCGAGGCACGCAGACCTCCGACATCCGGTGTGCCGGCCGTGAGGTTGAATGTGCCGTCCTCGTTCAGCGACAAGGTGACAGTGGTGTCACCACCGATGTTGAACCAGAAGCCGGCAGCAATTCCTCGACCCTGGTTTGGGCCGAGAGGTGCTTTCCAATGATCGCTCTGCTGAGCAGCCTTCAGGCCTTCAATCAGACCGATCGGACCGAACTGCGGGCCGTAGGCTGCCTTGGTGCCCTCCTTAGCCGCATTCTTCAGCCGGAAGTCGATCGGATCGATACCAAGCTTCTTCGCCATCTCGTCAATGACGCTTTCGACAGCGAACTCGGAAATCGGAGCACCTGGCGCACGGTAAGCTGCAACCTTTGGACGGTTGGATACGACGTCATATCCGAGCACCTGTACGTGCTCGAGATCGTATGGCGCAAACGCAGACATGGCACCGGGACCGACAGGTGAACCCTGAAACGCACCGGCCTGATAGCGCAGGATAGCTTTACCGGCCGTGATCTTTCCGTCCTTTGTCGCGCCGACCTTGATCGTCATGTTGGCGCCAGAGGTTGGTCCGGAAGCCCGGAAAACCTCTTCGCGGCTCATGGTCATTTTGACTGGATGGCCGGCCTTCTTGGACAGCGCCAGTGCAACTGGTTCGAGGTAGACGACCGTCTTGCCGCCAAAACCGCCGCCGATTTCAGATGACGTCACGCGGATCTTGGAGACATCCCAGCCCAGCAGGCGGGCACAGTGGGCACGAACAACCCAGTGACCCTGAGTGGTCACCCAAAGCTCAGCTGTGCCGTCGCGAGAGACGTTGGCGAGGCAAGCATGAGGTTCAATGTAACCCTGGTGAACCGGAGCCGTTTCGAACTCACGCTCGATAATGACATCAGCTTCGCCAAAGCCTTTCTCT
>JBCDBQ010000203.1:0-11353 GCA_039183375.1 Pseudomonadota bacterium | reverse complement strand
TAAGCCCAATGGGTCGTTGCATCCACGCCGTTCAGAACGCCACTCATGCCCAAGAGCAACGCTCCTGAACAGACGGATGTCACCATACCGCCGGACTTGTGCACCTGAGCGGCCCAATCCGCGATAGGCTTCATTTCCGAAGGGAGCGGTTTCCATGGGTCGAGATGCATGTCTGGAACAATCACGAGATCGGTTTGCGACGGATCAGGCAGCACAGCTTCCGGGGTGATCAGGCGACCGTTCATATCGCGATAGGCTGCACCGTCCGGTGTGCACAGGCGTGCTCGGAACGGTGATGGGAGCATTTGTTCGCCATGCAGCATCGCCCAGTCTCGCCCTACAGATGCCATCACATCCAGGATCGCAAAGACTGTCGATGTCCCAGCCCATGGAAGTCCTACGACAACAGTTTCGAGTGATTTTGACACTTCCGATGTCCGATTTGAGCCGTTCTTGTCGATCCGAAAGCTAACGCGACTCGGCTTGCCAGTGCAAACGATCTCCATCTGAGCGCCAAGGCGCATTCAAAAATGGAGACCCAAATGAACGATCTTTCCTCACCAACCAACTTCAATGCCGAACGCGCCGAAGCCTTCGCTGGTCAACTTGTCGGCACGATCACGAACGCCGCAACCTCGATTATGATCTCGCTTGGCCACCGTGTCGGTCTGTTCGACGCAATGGCCGTTCTGCCACCGAGCAGCAGTGAAGCACTCGCTTCTTCAGCAGGTCTTGCTGAGCGCTATGTACGCGAATGGCTTGCTGTTATGGTGACGTCTCGGATTGTCGAGTACCAACCGGCGAACCGGACTTACTCGCTGCCTGCTGAGCATGCCGCTTTTCTGACGCGGGCCGCCGCACCGAACAACATCGCCGTTACCAGCCAGTTTGTTGGGGTTGCCGCTTCGGTTGAAGAGCAGATGATCGAGCGGTTTCAAAGCGGTGATGGTCTGCATTACGACCATTTTCTCCGCTTCCACGAGGTGATGGCAGAAGACAGCTACCAGACCACGGTTATGGCTTTGATCGATAGCATTTTGCCCATTGTCCCAGGACTGATCGAAGGCTTGGAAGATGGTATCGATGTTGTAGATGTCGCCTGTGGGGGTGGTCGTGCACTCCTCAAAATGGCCAAGGCTTTCCCGAACAGCACCTTCACCGGCCTTGATCTATGCGAAGACGCCTTCGCTGAAGCGCGTGTTCAGGCGCTAAAGGATGGTCTGGACAACCTCACCTTTAGAACGCTCGATTTGAGCACGGTCACAACGCTTGGTGCCTACGACCTCGTGACGGGCTTCGACGCTGTACACGATCAGAAAGACCCACTTGGGCTGGTCAAGACAATCCACAATTCACTGAACGAAGGTGGCGTCTTCTTGATGCAGGACATCGGCGGATCGCGGGACCTTTTCACCAATATGGACAATCCGCTTTCACCACTTTTGTTCACCATTTCTCTGATGCACTGCACACCGATTTCGATTGGTCAAGGCGGTCCAGGCTTGGGAACGATGTGGGGTGTGGAAACCGCGCAGGACTTTCTGGCCGAGGCTGGGTTTGCCGATGTGAAAACACATCGCCTGCCGCATGACCAAGTCAACGCCTACTTCGTCGCGCGCCGCTAGAAGCGCGTGATCTCTACTTAGGACAACGCCATGACACTACGCATTTTTTGGCGTCTCTCCGACGCCCGTCAGCGGCGGAAAACGCGCCGCATCATTACAAACCTTCCCAAGAGCATCCAACGGGACATCGGCTTGATCGATGGTCTGTCCGATGGGGTGCTCAGTCGATCACGTTAGGACCCGGCTATGCAACACGCTGACAAACACACACTTATCATTGGGGCCGGTTTGACCGGCCTCGCCATCGCACACCTCCTGCACGACCAGGGTATCCCTGTGACCGTGCTGGATGCATCTAAACATGTGGCTTGGAACTGGCGGCTGCGCCATCCCGCGCTTCGGTTGAACATTCATCGTAGATTTGCAGCGCTACCGGGCAAACCGGCACCATGTTCAGACGGCGCCTACCTAAAGCGCGATACTCTCATTCAGCACCTCGAAGACTATGCCTATGATCTTCGCGACTGCATCGAGACTGGGGTCATCGCCTCCGGCATAGAACGTACCCCAAATGGTTGGCGTGTCGTTGCCAGAAGCCGTTCGTTCGAGGCACCGAACGTTGTTGTGGCAACAGGGCGCGACCGAACCCCGCATATCCCGGCCTGGCGAGGTCTTGAGCGTTTTGAAGGGGACGTGATCCATGCAGCAAACGTCGGCAATTTCTCGCAATACGACGACAAGAAAGTTCTTGTTGTCGGCGCAGGCAACTCCGGCGGTGACGTGCTGAACCACCTCGCGCGCCACAATCCAATGGATGTGCGGATTTCCGTACGCTACGGACCTGCAATTGTTCCGCAACGCGTGCTCGGATTCCCGTTGCACCGTGCAGCAAATCTGTTCGCAGCAATGCCGCTTTGGATGGTCGATCCGGCGTTCGCGCTGACGCAGCGTCTTTTTTTTTGATGACCTCAAGAAATACGGTTTGACCTCTCACTCAATGGGAGGCGGAACAAGGCTCGCCACCGACGGGACGGCATTTGCCATAGACGACGGGTTCGTCGCTGCAATCAAGAGCGGGCGGTTCAAGATCGTTGGTGAGATCACTGAGTTTTGGACTGATCGGGTCTCTTTCGATTGCTTCCGCACGTTTGAGCCGGATGTCGTGATCTGTGCGACAGGATACAAAACTGCGTTGGAGCCTTTGTTAGGCCGCTTTGATGTCCTCAACGATGCAGGAGTTCCGAAATGCCCGATGGGAGAGCCGGTGCCAGGACTGCCTGGGTTGTGGTTCAATGGGTTTCGGCCCGAATTCCAAGGCTATTTCCACTCGGCCGCAAAGGGTGCACGCCGTATAGCGACTGGCATTCTTGAAGACGCTAGAACCGTGTCACGCGTTCAAACCTCGCATGGACGCAAGCTTGCTGCATAATCAACGGCGAAGTGCGCTGACGATGACTGTTTTATTGTCGGAGCATTTCGCTCACCCGAGGAATTCAACATGACCAAGAATTCATTCTCCGAAAGTCTGATGTCTATGTCCGACGAGGTTTGGGAACGCCATGCCAATCCATGGAGCGGATGGAGCCGCATCTCCATCCCGCCTCTCTTTGTCGCGGCCATCTGGAGCCGCGAATGGATCGGATGGTGGTCGCTCGCCCTGGTTGCGCTGGTCTGTATCTGGACTTGGTGGAACCCACGCGCATTTCGCAAATCAGACAACCTCAATAACTGGATGTCCAAAGGAGTCTTTGGTGAGCGAGTTTGGATCGCCCGAAAGACGAACCCGGTCCCGGCTCATCACAGTAAAATGCCCCATATTCTTGCCTTTGTGAGCGGTTTGGGGCTGCTGCCATTGGCATGGGGCTTGTGGGTCCTGGACCCATGGCCTGTGCTCGCTGGGTTGGTCCTGGTGATCGGCGGCAAGCTCTGGTTCTTAGACCGCATGGTCTGGCTCTTCGAAGACACGGGTGGCCTCAAAGTTAGGCGTTAGACTGCTTGCCGGTGGACGTAGACAAGCGTTGGATCGTCATCGGGAGCCAGGGCACTTTCATCCAGCACACAGCCAATACGCTCAGCCAGTCGAATGGATGCCATGTTCTCGGGGTAAATGTAGCTCACGGCGCGGGCCCAATTGAGATCCCCAAGAACGTGGTCGCGCAATGAAACGACCGCTTCTCTGGCAAACCCCCGACCTGCAGCTTCAGGAGACCAGATCGACCACGTCAGTTCCTTCTCTGGCCAGCCGCTTGGATACCAGGGGCCTGCACTACCGATGGCGCCGCCTGTATCTTTGCGACAAACGATAAAAGGGCCGGTTTGATTTATCGACCAATGCCCAAGAAAGATCGCAAAGACACGCCATGCAAGATCGGCCTTACCTTCGCCGCCGCCAACAAACCGTGCACGCTCCGATGTGAAGAACGAGGTCCAACCCGCTAGGTCGGCAGGCTCAGGTCTGCGGAGGATTTGGCGTTCGGTCTCAAGCATGGCGGTTCTAATCGGTTGGTACGAGCACTCTCTGTCAACAAGCGTTCCATTCAAGAAGGTTAACACCGGACATAACCGATGCGGATCGGTCAGGCTCTGAACTTAGCGTTCCAGATTGCAACACGCGCGGCGTCTCTGGCTTCATATCGACGTATCGACTCCGAAAGGCATTCCGGCCCGGATGAGTCCTGGCGTTGAGCAAGTTCGGTCATTCGCATCGTATACCAGGCTGTGACGCCACCCTCTGGCGGATTGTTGAACCGTGGAAATGATGGGACGTGGGTATCACCAGCAAGCCACGCGTTTGGAAGCTCGGGATCAAGAATTAGCGCCCTCGCGAGCCCAATGACATCAACGCCTGCCGCCAGAGCGTCGACCGCTTGTGCGTATGTTTTGAACCCGCCGGTCAGCATGAGCGGTTTCGATGTCAGCTTACGAGCGCGGCGCGCGAAGTCCAGAAAGTACGGGCCTGTTCCGCCGGTATCAGAAGCAGCCCTTGCGCCCGGAAAGTATGTACCGCCGCTGACGTCGATGAGATCAACGCTGGTTTCATCAAGAGCGCGGACGACCTCAAGAGCATCTTCCTCGGTCAATCCCCCTTCCAGGTGATCGGTGGCATTCAGTTTGATCCCGATAGGAAATTTGGGACCTACGTGATCTCTGACCTCGGCGATCACCTCTAGTGTCAACCGCATACGGTTCCCAATCGCGCCACCGAATTGATCATCTCGCTTGTTGAAGAGCGGAGACAAGAACTGACTCAGGAGGAACCCGTGTGCCGCGTGAATTTGCACACCGCCAAATCCCATTTCTTTTGCCAAACAGGCGGTGCGCGCAAATTCCGCCGGTATTTTCGAAATCTCGTGCACAGAGAGTGCACGACACGCGATTGACCCTACCTCCAAAGCGCTCGGTCCCCTTGGAACGCTGATCGGGGGATGGGCCATTGCACCGGCATGGCCAAGCTGCAGCCACAATTGAGCGTTGTTCCTGCCCGCTGCCTTAGCGAGACGCCTGAATTGAACGGCGTCTGCATTATCGCGCAAAACGAGGTTGCCTGGCTTCTCTGCGGCGAACGGATCGCCCTGAACTTCGCCAATGATCGACAAACCGAGACCGCCTTCGGTCCAGATACCGTAAAGATCGATCTGCTGTTGGGTGGGGTTGCCTGTTCCATCCCCGAGAGAGTCTGACATTGCGGGCTTTGCGATGCGGTTCTTCAGAACAGCTCCGCATGGAAGCTCGAGAATGTCGGACAGGTTTGGGTGTTCTGATGTTGCCACGGGGCTATTCCCACTGCTCTTCTGCAAGTACCTTTGCGGAAATGACCGTGTTTCCAGCTAGCGCGCAAGGTTTCGATCAGAAAGCTTAGGCTTGGATCGGACACGGTTGTGCATTTCGAACTCTTTTTGAGCGCTATCGGAAACGGCGCAATGCTGACGTCCAGCCTCCTCGTTCGATGCTGCGGTGCTACCAGGGAAAGCCGCCGTTCGCTTCTATCAAAAAACCGGAGGGGGCTAGGAGATCTCGAATGCGGATTTAGCCGCCATTCGGTCGCGCTAGCGTAGCCACTGGTCGTTCGAGACGCGACGACGACTTAACCGCTCAACGAAAGAAACGACACTCGCTGCTTTGTCCACAAATCAACGAGCTAGTCGTGTGTCTCGTGCAAGCTGTGCAATCCGATTGGACGCTCTGTCGGCAACTGTGTAGCAATTTGCTCTCATCGCTCGGCGCATTGGGATTGTTTGGTCGAGGTAAATCGCAGCCGCATCGTTGGCTTTATGGTCCGACACAAGCGTGTGGACAAGCTTACCTATGGCGCGCATCGCCTTATGGTCGGTGAATAAGCTTTCTGCACGCGCTCGGTCCTCATCGACGATGCTGGAGTTGCGTTGGACGTCCCGCATAATGTGGACCGCCGGAAGTTCTGTTTCTTCGA
Organism: Pseudomonadota bacterium; assembly: GCA_039183375.1. GTDB lineage: Bacteria > Pseudomonadota > Alphaproteobacteria > Rhizobiales > Hyphomicrobiaceae > Tectiglobus. Next base: position 5,359 of record JBCDBQ010000203.1, on the reverse strand, counting down.
GAACGTTGAAAAGATAGAATGCCGGGCCTGATCCTGCGAACTCATTGGACCAGATTTCCCAACCGTAGTTGTGACCCAAAAGAAGCACGCTTTGTGCAAAGACGATTTCGTCGGTCATCTCGCACAACTCATCCATCTGGGTCAGAAAGCGCGCGAGCTCGGCGCTTTCGAGGAGCGGAGGGATTTGGTTGGAGTCTTGGCCTTGCGCCGCGGCGGGAAGTGCGACGGTGCACGCCAGTACAGAAGCGGGAATGGCATGCTTGTGGAGCGAAGTTATCACGGCGGACACGCAAAGATGCAGGGTTCGCGTGGTCATTGGTCCACCTTCTCATTGGCCAGCCATCCAGAATAGGCCGCGTAGGCGCGTTGGTTGACGGTCCAGCGCTCTTCCGGAGCGAGACGCGCATAGTCGTCAAAGCTCACCTCTGGCAAGAACGACAGCTTCAGACGCGTGTAGGCGTCAAGGCAAGCCGTCGCTTCGGCGTGAGAGAGCTGGCGGACTTCGGCCTCGCGTGCGCAAGTCCGATAGGCCCTGAGGTAATTCTGGTCTGGGGCTGAGATGCCCGCTGAAAGGGAGGCGGCACGTGGCTCTGTCTGCGCGTCGCTGCTTATAGCAGACGTCGGAGCACCTATGGCGGTGGCAATTGCGATTGGCAAAACAAGGTACTTCATTGGTTCTCTCTGTCTGATGTGTTGGCTTGGCGACGAGCCTTTGCTGGACTAGGCTCAGGCTGAACGGAGAGACGGCGATCAGCTAACGAAATCCTATGAAATCTTCCGAAATCTCCATCGGATCATACACTTACGACACCGGCTCCGGCCGCATTCGCCACCATGACGGCAGTAACGTCGAGTTGCGCCATCAGTCACGCGAGGTGCTCAGAGTGCTCGCCGAAGCGTCTGGCGAAGTCGTTAGCAAGGACGTCTTTTTTGATCGCGTGTGGGGCAAGGCGCATGTAAGCGAGGACAGCCTCGCGCAGTGTATCGCCGAGATCCGACAGGCCCTGGGGGACAAGCGGCGCACTATTGTCGAAACTGTGCCCCGCCGCGGATACCGGCTTAATGGCGAGGTGCGGGAAGGCAAAGCATCGCGGTACGTACTGATCGCCGGTGCCATCGCAGTGGTGCTGATCGTTGTGTTTGCTATGATTGCGTCGCTTCAGACACCAGAACCTGCGCCGCGCGTCGTTGCCGTTCTGCCGTTCGCGGGTGTGAGCGCGGGGGAACACCAGGGGCTTCTGAGCGACCCGGTCAGCGATGGCATTCTGGCCCACCTGGCGCGCTACCCGGAGCTGACCGTGATTGCCCGCGGCTCCAGCTTTCGCTTCCGCGATCCGGACCGGGATATGCCCGCCATTGGTGCGCAGCTCGGCGCGGATTATCTAGTGGAAGGCAGTCTGCATTCAGATGGTCAACATTTGGTGGTGACCTCGGCCCTCGTGGACGTTGAGGCGAACGCACAGGTCTGGACGGACCGGATTGAGGTCGAACTTTCCGACCTCTTTGATGCAATAGCTCAAATAGGGCAGCGGGTAGCTTTTCAGATTGAGGCCACGGTCTCAGACGCGCAAGTTGTTCAGGCTGGCGCGCACGAGGTCGATGCGCTGCTTTTGAACCTAAAGGCGCGTCGGGCTTCTCGCGGTGGCTTGTCGCCTGAGCGCAACGAGGCAGAGCTCGCCCTCAACCGCGAGGCGGTGCGCCTCTACCCTGACGAAGCCTGGGGGCATATCGGGATGGCAATGTCACTTCGGCTGCGCCTAAGGTTTGGGTGGGCGGAAGATCCTGTCGCCAGTCTGGCAGAGGCCATCGATCATGCGGAGACTGCGGTGGCCCTTTCCCCGGAGAACTATGCGGCACATTTCGCGCTTGGCCGCGTGAGGATGCAGGAAGGCAACCAGTTGCGAGCAATCGAAGCGTTTGAACGCACGCTTCAGCTCAACCCCTCTTCGGCCGACGCGATGAACGCCTTGGCACAGTCCTATTTGTATCTCGGCCAGAATGCGCACGCGCTAGAAGCTTTGGGGCAATCAGCGCTGATCGACCCACTTCCGAGCTTTGTCCATTCTTGGGCAAGCGCTTGGGTCTTGTGGCAAGATGAGAGATGTGAGGAGGCGGCCGCGGCCTTTGCGCGCATCCCTGCTCCGCCGCCGCCTGCCCATAAACTCCTCTCCGCTATTCACATTTGCCTTGGCGAAACCGAGGCGGCCGCGGCCGCGTTGGCAGTCTTCCTTGAAAGCGCGCCGAATTGGACCCTCGACGATGAAGACGCTCTGCATGCGCCAGTTTGGGTCTTTGATGTGGGAAGGGAACGCTGGTTAGCGGACCTGAAAGCCGCGGGATTGCCGGAGAGCTGAGGCTGTGCGGGGCTCGGTATGCAGGCAAATGCGCAGTTTCAACTGAGCGTCTTTGCTTTGGGCTCAAACTAGACATCCGACGGTTTCTGTCCTGATTTTGGCGCTCGAAAGGTTGTCCAAATTCGGCAATGCGAAGAAAGCCTTCGTCGTCGGACATTGAATTGAGGTCAGCTTTCAGTTTTGGGCCGCCGAACAGCTAGCACCCCAGCAACAACAATGAGTGCTATTCCGATCACTGCCACTGTATCGGGTCGCTCATCAAAAAAGACAGCGCCCCAAATTACCGCAAAACCTACATATGCGAAGTCAAACGTGCCGATGGTTGAAGCAGGCGCGGACTGATAAGCAACAGCAGTCCCAACTGATGCGACGAGGATCAGCGCAGCCAAGATGGCGATGTTTCGCCACTCGTCGAATGACATCACGACCCACGACGTCGTCAAAAAACCAGCAGAGTCAAATCCCAGCAGCGCCCCCAAAACCAGCCCCGCCGATCCGAACAGAATAAAGGTCGCATTGAGGCCAAGAGCAAGTGCCGCAGGATGCTCTCTTAGGCACTTCGTCCGTGTCAGGATCATAGCCGCAGCGTAAAGAATTGCAGCGAGTATCGGGAGCAGCGCGGCCCAATGGAATGCTTCGCCTCTCGGGCGCAACACAAGCAGAATACCCAGAAACCCCAAGACAACGCCTGCCCACTGAGCTCGCCCCACGGCTTCGCCTGCAAAGACAGCGGCGAATGCTACGATGAACAGTGGCAAAGTGTAGTAGGCAGCAGCCGCGACTGCCAATGGCAAAAGCGGAAGCGATAGATAATAGGCGATCCACATTAGCGCCAGCAGAGTTGATCGGACCGCAATCCAAGGAATTGACCTTGGCTTCAGTCTATCTGCGCCGAAAATCAGCAAGGACCCGAACAACAGAACTGGAAACGCCAGCAAAGACCGGACGGCAAATAGCTGCCAGATACCTACTCCGCCACCACCGCCGAGCGCTTTGATCAACGCGTCTCCTAGAGACAGTGCAAGCACCGTGCCAACTATGGTCGCCACTCCGACACGAACATTGTCGGGAGCTTCGATGTTTGAACTGTCGGCCATGACTAACGCTAGCTATTGTAGACGGTCTTGGAATTGCCGACTTTTTCTATCGTCCGGCAAGTCGGCTAGTGTGGGCCAGTTGCGGACGTGTGGTACTGTGGCACCCGGTTCGGGCCCCCAAAGGCAGCAATTCGGATGCTGACGACCTTTACGTGTCCCCGGACTGGTTACGCATTTTTAGCTTTCGAACACGAAAACGATCAATCTTCATCGCACTCCCCGCTTCGTCAAATGGCTCCTTGAATGTAAATGCGCACGGTGAAGGCCCGTGGTCTTGAAGGTACTCGATCCGCGCCACGCCATCGGACCATGTGGGATTCCCGCACTGTTCGTGCCACCACAACACCAAGGGAGGCCAGTTGGGGCGTTGGAACCATTCCCGGCCGCGTTTCAATGCCTCCGCATGCAACCCCGAGTAGGTGAACGCAAACAGTGACTCGATGTCATGCCAAAGAGACAAAGTAGCAGGCGACTACGTGCGCAGGTGGTAGATCCTGAGAAGCCTTTCGACATCTTTATCAAGATCACATTGATCCCGGGCCAAGAACAGGCCTTCGAAAGCGCTTTCAAGTCTCGAATGGAAGCAACCCGCGCCGAGCCCGGCAATATTCTTTTCGAGCTAAGCGTTCATCCGCAAATGCCCAACGTCTACATGCTGCATGAGCGATGGGCCAACCTCGATGCGGTTGAGAACCACATGGAACTTGAGCACATGCGTACCTTTTGGCCACTCTACTTTCCGATGATCGCCCGCATACCTGAGTTTGAGATTTACGCGACGCGTGACTTGGTCATCGCCGGAGACTGAACTCCCAGATAAGGAAGGTCGGTTGTCCCTCGAGCCCGAGGGATGACCGGCGCCCCGCTCACTACGGCTGAACTTAATTCTCAGCGCTAGAAGCTGGGTCTCCGGCAGTTACGGAACGCTATCCTCGAGCAGTCTATCAATCTCTTCTGAGGTCTGTTGGAGATTGTCTTGAACTCTGCGGATCTCGCTAGGCGCGACAATATCCGTACCCAAGTAGTCCAACCAGGTGAGCAGGTTCTTCGCACTAACCTGATGCAGCGCGATGTGTCGGGACACTCGCATCAGCGTTGTGCGCTCCGCAGCGTTGCCGGTGTAGGCACGGATCAGGTCTTGGATCTCTTTTACCTCATCGTGCAACCGTTTCAGTTCTGGCCTCAGAAGCCGCTCTGAGCTCGTCATCTGATGGTTTCCTTGGTTTTCGACCAGTGCGCAGTAGCGCCAGCGCTTTCACCAACGCTTACGCGATCAGACAGTTATCATATCTGATATAAATCAAAATTGATATGTTATCTTCGTACTGCGTTTAGGCAACGAGGGATCCGGCAGAGTCATGAGCTAGGCCGCCCCGAGGCTTTCCAGGGAGCGGCCTGTTCCCTTCGCCATCATCTTTTGGCTTTTAGAGTGCCTTCCAGTTCCCTGGCGCCGTGGTGCTCAGGTAGCCTCGGGTGAGATAGCGGCCAGGGGGCGTGTCGAAACGCCTCGGCAAAGCCTAATCACCATCCGTGCGCGCGTTTTCCTTGCCCCGACTGTGGAGGCCGTGAATGGTTCTCTTTGGCCCCAAGGTAAGCCATACCGCTATTTGCTTCATGCCGCCAAACATGAGCCAGATTAGAAAGGCGAAGCCCACGATACCAATAACTGCTTCCATGCTTTTTCCTTCTCCAGGATCAAAGCGCCCGGGCATCTACTTTGGCTGACCTTGGCAATGGTTAGCGGTCAGCCCAATTCATAGGGCCACCAATCATGGTGGTGGCTGTCCACGGAACATCTTACTGCCAGGAATCTGCTGATCTGCTCGGACCAATCAGCGCACGGTGGCATATGACGCACCCGCCACGTGAAAAGGGTCACCGACCCCGAAAGGTCGGTGGGCTTTGCGC